>JBAXPR010000078.1:0-17716 GCA_037132135.1 Rhodospirillaceae bacterium | reverse complement strand
TCCTCGCCTGTTCGTTCCTCCATGACAATGTGGTGAGCGAACATCGCTTACGATTGACGGCGTTTGCGGCATCGCCGGGCCGCCCACGCGGACGGCCACCGAAAAACAAAAGCAGCCGATCCGAAAACCCGGCTGATCACCAGACGCTACTACCTGGGGAATTTTCTGTGGCCAACTCAGAAAGAATTAGCATTACATCTACTATTAACGGCAACAGAAATGCGGCGGCACAAATTAGACGAAAGCAATACGTAAGCCAGTCCTGCCAAAACAAATATATTTATATTGGATATTTGGAATAACGTTTTAACGATATAAGGTTGTTTTAAGCAATATCGTCAGCATCTGGCGCAATGATCATCATAGATATTCTTGGTGATGTAATTATCGTTATTAACTATATTTATTTGACAGCGCGAACCATCTCACATTGTTATAAAATTAAAGAATCTGGACTCATAAACAATATCCTATAAAAAATCGGGTCAGCGCCTTACTGACCCGATCTCGTCTTTATTATTTATCCCAGCCAGCCGACTTTTCACAGCTTTCCATCTCAGCCTTGTGCGTCTTCTCCCACTGGGTTATGGTTTTAGTTTCATTGTCGTCCATCTTATTATTCATACAGGTGCAGTAGGATTTCACGACTTCAGGAGCAACCTTCGCATCTGCATTGTCCTTAATGCACTGAGCAACCCACTTGGCGTCATCAGCGCCTGCAAAAGCAGGGCTTCCAACGACAGCGAACCCCAGAATCAGCACCGTTACAGTAAGAAACTTCATCTCGATCCTCCACATGTTAAAGGCTAAGCTTAAATAAGAGGCTTAGCCATGTTTATCAGCATTGGTACGCTGACATAAAAGCATTTATACAACTAGGGGTTGCTAGAAATGTTATTCACTGGCGGCGTTAATAGTTGCAAATACTGCTGAATAGCAAAGAGCCCTATCATCGTCAGAAGCAACCTTCTCACAGTATTTCATCGCCTTTTTGTTACCGACATCTCCTTCGGAAGCCTCAGAAACCGCATTACAAATCATTTGTCCAGAGTTGTCAGCAATTTCATCGCAATCATCATCCTCCGATGCGGCCACCATGAATGCCCTACAAAGCATTTGCTTAGATTGATCAACAATTGATTCGCAGCTTGCCCTGCCTTTAATTTGAGCAATATTATCCGCTTTTGCATCGCATACCGCGAAAACCATAAAAACAGCCACCAGACTCATGGCGCGCACCAACATGGGAAGTCTCCTAAATTTGAAGGACGAGCACTGGGCTAAATTTGAAACTATTCCGATACGCTGTCTTCATCAAGGAAAAAAGCTGTTGCATTACGAGCGGAACAAATCGTGGCACACCGTCCGGTTCAAGTGGAACACCGCGATTCTGGAAGTTATTGATCTTGGACGGGAATCCCGATTTTCGAATCGGGCGGGGAACGAACCGGACAGGGTTCACGCCAGCCCCGGCGGCAGCCGCGTGTCCCAGTCTGCCATGGGCACCCCTTTTGGGAATCTCGGCAACCTTGACGGCGGGGCTGATGACTCTCCGCGGTCTCGACACGCGCTCATGGACGAACCACCTCGGGTGCCGCTCCGGCAACTCGTTGAACCAGCCCCTGGCGCCCCTCTCCCGGGCTTGGCCGCAACGCCACCTCCAACCTGATAGGGCAGCTCACTGACTATTGTCGCGGTCAGGCATTCTGTTCTTATCGCCACCGAGGTCGGAGGATGAGGCCGATTCCGAGAGAGCGCTTAGTGGCCACCCGAATGAATCCGGCGGCAGACTCGAGGTTATAATCGTTCGCAAATCTGCCGCGCGGCCTGCGCTGACGTATCAACTTGACTTGGCGCGCCGTGTCATCAAAGTCGGTCTTTGACGCATCGGCGATCTGAGGCCGGAGAGTCTTTTTGGCCGGGAAACAGGGCAACACCATGACCGCGCAGCAGAACGGCGATCACGACTCGGCGGCCCCCAGGCGGGTCAGCACCCGCGGCGTGCTGACCAGCATCATCGGGCTGGCCATGATCGGCGGCGTCGTGCTGTTCGGGCCGCGCACCGTCGGCATCACCGGCGCGCCACCCGCCGGGGCGATGCCGCCCCCGGCGGTGACCGTCGCCCACCCGCTGGAGCGCACCGTCACCGAGTGGAGTGAGCACACCGGCCAGTTCACCGCCGTCGAGTATGTCGAGCTGCGGGCGCGGGTCAGCGGCTATCTCACCGAGATTCACTTCAAGGATGGCCAGACGGTGGCCAAGGGCGATCTTCTCTTCGTGATCGACCCCCGGCCCTTCGAGGCCGATCTCGCCCAGTCGATGGCAAACCTCGAGCGCGACAAGGCCCAGATGCTGCGCGCCGGCCAGGACCTCAAGCGCTACGCCGAGCTTTCGAAAAAGGACTTCGCGACCCGCCAGCAATACGACAACGCCCGCGCCACGTATGATGGCGCCGCCGCGACGGTCAAGGCCGACGAGGCCGCGGCGGCCCAGGCCCGGCTCAATCTCGAATTCACCCACATCACCGCCCCGGTCAGCGGCCGCATCGGCAGCCATCAGGTCAGCCTGGGCAATCTCGTGGTCGGCGGCGCCGGCGGCACCACCACGCTGCTGACCACCATCGTCTCGCTCGACCCGATCCACCTGCTGTTCGACGTCAGCGAAGCCGAGCAACTGGCCTACAAGCGCGGCGTCGCCGCCGGCAAGTTGAAATCGGCGCGCGACAGCGTGGTCGCGGTCCAGGCCCGGCTGGTCGATGAGACCCAGTGGAGCCACGCCGGCCTGATCGATTTTGTCGATAACCAGCTCAACCGCGGCGCGGGCACCCTGCGCCTTCGCGCGGTGTTCGCCAATCCCGGCCTCCTCTTCACCCCCGGCCAGTTCGCCCGGGTGCGGACGCCGGCCTCAGAACTCCATACCGTGCTGCTGGTCCCGGACCGGGCGGTGGTCACCGACCAGTCGCGCAAGCTGCTGATGGTGGTCACCGAGAGCGGCACCGTCGAGCCCCGGCTGGTTCAGCTCGGCCCGACCGCCGAGGGGCTGCGCATCGTCCGCACGGGCGTCGCCGCCACCGACCAGATCATCATCGATGGTCTGATGCGCGTCCGGCCGGGAGCGAAGGTGGCGCCTCAGGGCGGCGCCATCGAGCCCGTCGCCGGCGCCGATTGATCGGGACCGCCCCCATGAAACTCTGTCACTTCTTCATCGACCGGCCGATCTTCGCCGCGGTGCTGTCGATCCTGATCACCCTTTTGGGCGGCTTCGCCTTCTTCACGCTGCCGGTGGCGCAATATCCCGACATCGCGCCGCCGACCATCGTGGTTACCGCGAGCTATCCCGGCGCCGCCGCCGCCGTGGTCAGCGACACGGTGGCCACACCGCTGGAAGAGCAGATCAACGGCGTCGAGAACATGCTCTACATGGTCTCGCAAGCAACCGGCGACGGTAACGTTTCGATCACCATCACCTTCGCGCTCGGCACCAACCTCGACACCGCCCAGGTGCTGGTGCAAAACCGGGTCGCGGTGGCTCAGCCGCGCCTGCCGACCGAAGTCCAGCACATCGGCGTGACGGTGAAGAAGAATTCACCGGACATGCTGCTGGTCGTGCACATGAGTTCGCCCGACCGCTCGCGCGATGTCCTCTACATCTCCAATTACGCCACGCTCCAGGTCAAGGACGTGCTGGCGCGCATCCGGGGCGTCGGCGATATCAAGGTCTTCGGCTCCCGCGACTATTCGATGCGGGTCTGGCTCGACCCCGAACTGGTCGCCGCCCGCGGCCTGACCGCCACCGATGTCGTCACCGCGCTCCAGGCCCAGAACGTCCAGGTCGCCTCGGGCGTGCTCGATCAGCCGCCGGTGCCGAGACAGGGGGCGTTCCAGCTCAACGTCGAGACCCTCGGCCGGCTCCAGGACCCGGCCCAGTTCGAGGACATCGTGGTCCACACCGATCCCGGGGGCCGGGTCACCCGCGTCCGCGACATCGCCCGGGTCGAACTCGCGGCCCAGGACTACAGCGCCAACGGCTATCTCGACGGCCGCCCGGCGGTGCCGGTGGTGATGTTCCAGCTGCCCGGGACCAACGCCCTTGCCACCGCCCAGCGCATCCGGGCGACCATGGCCGAACTCTCAAAGACCTTCCCGCCCGGCATCCAGTACGACATCCACTATGACCCGACGATCTTCATCGCCCAGTCGGTGGAGGAGGTGATCAACACCATCTTCATCGCGGTGGCGCTGGTGGTGATCGTGGTCATCCTCTTCCTCCAGACCTGGCGGGCCTCGGTGATTCCCATCGTGGCCATACCGGTGTCCCTGATCGGCACCTTCGCGGTGCTGGCGGCCTGCGGCTATTCGCTCAACAACCTCTCTCTCTTCGGCCTGGTGCTGGCGGTGGGCATCGTCGTCGACGACGCCATCGTGGTCGTGGAAAACGTCGAACGCATGATGCGTCAGGGCATGACGCCGCGCGACGCCGCCCATGAAACCATGGATGAGGTCGGCGGCGCCCTGATCGCGATCGCGATCGTGCTCTCTGCGGTGTTCATCCCGGCCGCCTTCATCCCCGGCATTACCGGCCAGTTCTTCCGCCAGTTCGCCGTGACCATCGCCGCGGCCACCATCATCTCGTGCTTCGTGTCGCTGACCCTCAGCCCGGCGCTCTGCGCCATCCTGCTGAAGCCCCACCCCGAGCACGAGCGCGAGGCGCTGCTGCTGCGCCCGATCTCGTGGTTCTTCCGGCTGTTCAACCGCCTGTTTGACCAGTTGGCCGATGGCTATGCCGGGCTCACCGGCCGGCTGGTGCGGATCACCGGCCTCGTCGTGCTGGTCTATGCCGGCCTGATCGGCCTCGCCGGCTACCAGTTCACCCGCGCCCCCACCGGCTTTATCCCCCAACTCGATCAGGGCTACCTGATCACCGTGTTGCAATTGCCCCCGGGGGCCTCGCTCGCCCGCACCGACGCCGTGCTGCACCGGGTTACCCGGATCATTCTCGATACCCCCGGGGTCGCCCACGCCGTGGGCTTCGCCGGCTTCGACGGCGCCACCTTCACCAACGCCTCCAACGGCGGCGCCATCTTCACGCCGCTGAAGCCCTTCGCCGAGCGCGCCGAGCATGGCCTTTCGGCCAACGTCATCCTGGCCACTCTGCGCCAGCGCCTCGCCGGCATCCAGGAAGCCTTCGTGATCGCGCTGCCGCCGCCGCCGGTACGCGGCATCGGCACCGCCGGCGGCTTCAAGGTCATGATCCAGGACAAGCGCGGCCGTGGCCCGGTCGCCCTCGAGGCCGCGGCCCAGGACATCGTCGCCGCCGCGACCCAGACCCCCGGTCTGGTCGGCCTCTTCTCGCTCTTCAACACCCGGACGCCGAAGGTCTACGCCGACATCGACCGCGTCAAAGCCCAGATGCTGGGCGTGCCGGCCGAGCGGGTGTTCAAGACCCTCGAAATCTATGTCGGCTCAACCTTTATCAATGAATTCAACTATCTCGGCCATACCTACCGGGTAATCGCCCAGGCTGACGCCCCCTATCGCCAGACCATCAGCGACATCGCCAACCTCCGGACCCGCAACAATGACGGCAACATGGTGCCGATCGGCTCGGTTGCGACCTTCCACGATGTCGCGGGGCCATACCGGGTGCCGCGCTACAACCTCTATCCCGCCGCCGAGGTCCAGGGCGGCACCCTGCCCGGCATTTCGACCAGCTTCGGCCTCGAGGCGATGGAAAAGCTGCTGGCCGAGCGTCTGCCCGACGGTTTCGGCCACGAATGGACCGAACTCGCCTTCCAGGAAAAGGCCGCCGGCAATACCGGCATGCTGGTCTTCGCGGCCTCGGTGGTGTTCGTCTTCCTGCTGCTCGCCGCCCAGTATGAAAGCTGGAGCCTGCCGCTCTCGGTGATTCTGATCGTGCCGATGTGCCTCCTGGCCGCGGTCAGCGGCCTGCTGCTGCGGGGCATGGACGTCAATATTCTGGCCCAGGTCGGCTTCGTGGTGCTGGTTGGCCTCGCGGCCAAGAATGCGATCCTGATCGTCGAATTCGCCCGCCAGGGCGAGGAGCAGGGCAAAAACCGCTTCGAGGCCGCGGTCCACGCCGCCCGCACCCGGCTGCGGCCGATCCTGATGACCTCGCTCGCCTTCGTCTTCGGCGTGCTGCCGCTGGTGCTGGCGGTGGGTGCGGGCGCCGAAATGCGCCAGTCGCTGGGCACCACGGTGTTCTTTGGCATGCTCGGCGTCACCGGCTTCGGCCTGCTCTTCACACCGGTGTTCTATGTCGTGGTCCGGGGCATGTTCGGCCGCCCCCGGCGCCCCCATCGTCCGCCGCCCGCCGCTGGCGACGAACCCGATCCGGCCGCGGCGGCCGACGCGCCCGAACCGGTCGGGACATGAGCCGCCGGGCGCGCGCTCTGCTGTTGCTCCTGCTGCTGCCGCTCCTGCTGTCGGCGGCGCCCGCCCTGGCCCACGCCGTGCTCATCGCCACCGTTCCCGAGGATTCGGTGCGGCTGGAAGCGCCGCCGGCCGAGGTCCGCCTGCGCTTCAACGAGCCGGTGCAGGCGGTCGCGCTGCGGCTGGTCGATGGCAATGGCCGGACCGCCGCCGCCAGCCTGGAAGCCCGGGCCGACACCCTGATCCTGACCCCGGGCACGGCGCTGGCGACCGGCCCCTGGCTGATCGATTACCGGGTGATGTCGGCCGATGGCCACCCGGTTGCCGGCACGATCGGCTTCGGCGTCGCGGCGGCGCCGCCCACCGACGCCCGCCCGCCCGACCCCGATGCCGCCCTGCTCGCCACCCTCGGCATCCTGGCCCGCGCCCTGCACTATGGCGGCCTGCTGATCGCGGCCGGCGGCGGCCTCTTCCTGGTGCTGGTGGCGCGGCCGGACACCCGGCCGCCGGCCGGGGTGGCCACCCTGATCAAGCTCGCCGCCCTGCTCGCGCTCACGGGCGCCGTCGCCGCCCTTGGCCTCGGCGCCGCCAGCGCCGCCGGCCTGCCGCTCGCGGCGCTCGGCGACGACATCACGGTCTGGCGCGCCGGCCTCGGCGGCCGTCTCGGCACCGCCACCGCCGTCGGTGCCGCCGGCCTGACCATTCTGGTCGCCGGTCTCGCCGCCGGCACGGGGACCGGCGCCCGGCGGGCGATCACCCTTGGCGCCCTGGCCGCCACCCTGTCCCTCACCCTCACCGGCCATGCCGCCGGCGCGCCGCCCCGGCTGCTGGCGATGCCGGTGGTCGCCCTGCATGGTCTGGCCGCCGCGTTCTGGATCGGGTCGCTGTGGCCGCTGGCGGTGACGCTGCGGCGTCAGCCCGCCGCCGAGGCCGCAATCGTGGTCCGCCGCTTCTCCCGGCTGGCGCTCCTGGCCATGCTGCTGCTGGTGCTGGCCGGGGCCGCGCTGTCGCTGCTTCAGGCCCAGGGCTCGCCCGACCCGCTGGCCACCGATTACGGCCGGCTCTGGCTGCTCAAACTGGGCGCGGTCGCGCTGCTGCTCGGCTTGGCCGCGCTCAACAAGCTGCGCCTGACTCCGGCGCTGGCGCGCCAGGATACCGGGGCACCGCGCGCCCTGCGCCGCAGCATCGCCGCCGAAGCCGCGCTGGCCGCGCTGGTGGTGGCGCTGACCGCCGGCCTCGGCGCCACGCCGCCGCCGCGCGCCCTGGCCCTGATCCCCACCCGCGAAGCGGTTGCCGAGCCGGCGGCGGCCGGCGCCGCGCCCGGTTATGTCGTGATGGCCGGAACCGCGCTCGGCACGGCGGTGATCGACCTCGCGCCGGCCCGGGTCGGGCTCAACCGGCTGACCATCCGGCTCTCCGGCGCCCCCGAGACCGCGCGCCTGCGTCTGCTGCCCCCGGCGCCCGGCGCGCCGGCAATCGTACACGAGCTGGCCAGCGCCAGCCCCGGCCAGTACCGCCTCGACGGCCTCGATTTGGCCATGCCCGGCCGCTGGACCATCGTGATCGAAACCCCGGCCCTGGTGGTGCGCACCGCGGTGCCGGTCGGAGGGGCTTCCCCCGCAGCCGCACCGGTGCCACACTGAGCCTCGATCCTGCGGCCGTCCATCACAAGGGAGCGCCCCCGCCATGAAGCAAACCGCCACCGGCCTCGCCGCCCTCGTCCTGCTCCTGATCGCAGGTTGCACCACCGGTGGCCCCGATGATGCGATGGCGCTGCGCAAGCTGACTTGGTTCAGCTATCTCAACGGCGATGATCTCCGGGCCGGCTGCACCGCCGGTGCCCCCGAACGGTTGCGGCTGGTCTACAACGCCGACTATGCCGTGCACGTCCGGACCTACGACCTGAGCCCCGACCCCGCCACCGGCGGCGCCACACTGGCGGTCCGGGTGCTGCCGGCGGCCAATCTCGCCGCGCTGGCCCTTGGCGACATTCTCAGCCCCTGGCGCGGCATCCAGACCTCGGTCAGCCTCAGCCCCGGGCAGCGCGCCGAGCTTTGGAGCCGGGTCGCCGCCGCCGGCGGCCTGGCGCCGCCGCCCGGCGGCCTGTCGCTCTCTTCGGAGGAGATTTACTGGCTGGTCGCCGGCTGCCACCAGGGTCAGGCCTTCGTCACCGCCCGCCGGGTTTCCGAGACCGGCGCGCCGCCGGCCTTCGCGCCGCTGCTGGCCGCCCTCGACACCTCCGGCGTGGCCTTCCCGGACCTCGCGGCCCGGCACCGGCGGCTCGGGCAATCGCCGCCGCGCCATTCCCAGGATTCCTCTCTGGCCTTCACCATCCTGATCACCGATCAGGGGCTGTGGGGCGCTCCGCGGTTCTGAGGCCCCGCGCTAATCCGAAGCGTCGCCATCCTCCGGAACGGGCTCGCCATAGAGCGACTCCGTCGCCGGCCGCCGGTTGCCCGGCTGCCCGGCGGTCGATAGCTGGGTGACGTAAATCTTGGTCAGCGCCCTGAGGATCGGCGGCATCGAGGCGATGACGCCGTCAAAGAGTTCCTTGCGAATGACCTCGCACACCGTCCGCTCGAGGGCGACCGCGCTGGCCCGGCGCGGCGCCGACTGAATCAGCGCCAGTTCGCCGAAGATCCGCCCCGGTCCCAGTTGGGCCAGTTCACGGACCTCGCCGTCGACCCGGCGCCGGATGCTGACCCGGCCGGTCTGGATCAGAAAGGCCGAGGTCGGAGGATCGCCCTGGTTGAAGAAGCGGTGCCCCTCGGAATAGACCCGCCGGTCGAGAATCTTGTCATTGTTGCGCACCGAGCGGAATTCGGCGCCGCCCAGCCCCCGCTCCTGCTGGGGCAAGCCATAGGCGCGACGAATCGCCGCCACCAGACTTTCCAGCAGATAGCCGGCCAAGGGCTGGCCCTGCCGAATCAGCCGCTCGAAAACCTCGCGGCTGAGTTCGAGGCAAACGACATCGGTACGGGCGACGACGCTGGCGGTGCGGGGACCGTGATCGATCAGCGCCATCTCGCCGACGATCGCCCCGGGACCGATCAGCGCCAGCGAGCGCTGGCCCTGGGGTGTCCGCTGCAGAACTTCGAGCCGGCCCTTCTCGACCAGCCAGGCCTGATCGCCGAGATCGCTCTGGCGGATAAGCTCGTAGCCCTCCGGAAACTCCAGCCGCCGCATCTCTCTGCCCGGTTTGTCCATGCTCTCCCGTCCCGGCAGGCCTGCGACGCCCGCCGTCATCCAGCCGCCGGGAGCGTGCGACATCGGACGCCCGCCCTCAACAGAAAATTTAGGGAAACGGCATGGCGTTTTGCCGGCCTTGGTCTAAAATACCCGGCAAGCGGTCGCCGAGTCGCGACTGCCGGTGGAACAGTGATTCTGGAGGAATGCGGTGCCCGACAGTTCCGAAACCAGCCCGCTCCGTGCCGCCACGCAGTCGCGCGCCGCCGTTCTGGCCTCGATCGAAACCGGCGCCCACATGCTCTCGGCGGCGCTCCGGCAACTGGACGCCGTCGATCGCAAGGTCGAACGTCAGGCCCCCAACGTCAGCCCGCGCCTGCAGGCCGACCGCGAGGAGATCGGCGAGTTCATCGCCGAGCTGATCGACAAATACCTGCCGGCGGAGCGGCGCGGCACCCCCCGCAATGGCGTCCGGCCGCTGCCCGCCCGAGTCGCCTCGGCGCGCACCCTCGAAGCGCTGGCCGAGCGCTGAGCGGCGGCGGATCCCGGGCCGCGCCCTCAGACCCGGCCATAAAGCCCGATCGAGCGCAGGTGGGCGCCGAAGTCGCGGTCGTCGCGCTCGATGTGGTCGAACACCGCGGAGTTGATGAAGGGCAGATTGACCCGCACCGCCGCCGCCACCGGCTCGCCGGCCAGCAGCGTCGTCAGCGCCTCCAGATAGGTGGCATGGTGCACGGCGTGGCGCTCGACATGGGCGTAGAAGAACTGATGCATGATCAACTCTTCATAGGCGGTGTGGCTCTGAAAGCTGGCGAGGAAGGCGGCGGCAGCGGCGGAGATGCGCGCCAGTGCCAGGTCGCCGCCGTCCCCGGCGGCAAGATCCGTGAAGGCGGCGTTGAGCGCGTTAACGCTGGCGATCAGCTGCCGATGCTGCTCGTCAATGCCGCCATGTCCCACCGACAGCTCTTCGGTCCATTCCACCCGACGCACCCCCTGGCCTTGCCGGAGCCCGACCCCTCCTTCTATAGCCATTCGCTCCCGCTACGCCAATCATGATCGATCGACCGAGCCCCAATCTCCTGCCGCGAGTTCCGTTCGCATGCCTCTGCCCGATCGCTTCAACATCGCCCGCTACTGCCTCGCCGAACCCGCCCGCCGGCATCCGGAGAAAACGGCGCTGATCATCGTCGGCGACGGCGGCCATGAGCGGCGCTGGAGCTATGGCGAGCTTGACCTCGGGGTGCGCCGGCTGGCCGGCGGCCTCCGTGCCGCCGGAGCCCGGCCGGGCGAGCGGCTGATGATCCGCATGACCAACGACCTGCCCTATCTGCTGAGCGTCTTTGCCGGCTTCGCCGCCGGGCTGGTGTCGTTTCCCTCGTCGGCGGCACTGACCGGCGAGGAGGCTGAGTTCCTGCTGGCCGATGCCGGCGCCGGCTGGCTTGCGCTCTCGGACGACCTTGCCCTCGGCCACCCGCCGGCGGCCGGGGTGCGCGTGCTGACGGCGGCCGAGATCCGCCGCCTCGCCGAAACCGGCCCGGCCCTCGACGCCGCCGACACCGCCGCCGCCGACCCGGCCTTCCTGATCTACACCTCGGGCACCACCGGGCGGCCCAAGGGCGTGCTCCACGGCCACCGGAGCGCCTGGGGCCGGCGGCCGATGTATCGGGGCTGGTACGGAATGACCGGCAGCGATGTCGTGCTCCATGCCGGCGCCTTCAATTGGACCTACACCCTCGGCGTCGGCCTGATCGACCCCTGGGCCAACGGCGCCACCGCCGTGCTCTATAACGGCGCCGCCGATCCCGCGGTGTGGCCGGCGCTGATCGCCCGCTACGGCGTCACCCTCTTTGCCACCGTGCCCAGCCTCTACCGCCGGATTCTGAAATATGGCGACCCCAGCCCGGCCAGGCTGCGGACTCTCCGCCACGGCCTGACCGCCGGCGAGGCCCTGGCCCCGGCCCTGCTCGCAGCTTGGCGGGCGCACACCGGCAAGGAGCTTTACGAGGCCCTCGGCATGAGCGAGATTTCGACCTATATCTCGACCGGCCCCGGCCTCGAGGTCCGTCCCGGCAGTCCGGGCAAGCCCCAGCCGGGGCGGCGGGTGACGATTCTGGATGCCGGCAGCGGCGAGCCGCTGCCCGCGGGCCGGACCGGGCTGCTGGCGGTGCACCGCTCCGACCCCGGCCTGATGCTCGGCTACTGGCAGCGGCCCGAGGAAGAGGCGCTGGTCTATCGCGGCGAGTGGTTTGCCGGCGGCGACCTCGCGCACCTCGATGCCGACGGTTATCTCTGGTTCCAGGGCCGCAACGACGACATCCTCAACACCAGCGGCTACCGGCTGTCGCCCCTGGAGATCGAGCGGGTGCTGGAACACCATCCGGCGGTCGCCGACGTCGCGGTCGGCGAGATCCTGGCAACGGACGACCTCCGCCTGCTCGCCGCCTTTGTCGTGCCCCACCATGCCGGCGTCCGCGAGGAGGATATTCTGAGCTGGGCCGCCGACCACCTCGCTGCCTACAAGCGGCCGCGCACCGTGATCTTTCTGGAAAAGCTGCCGCGCACCGCCAACGGCAAGCTGCTGCGCCGGGATCTGCCGGGAGTCAGGCCAGCGTCATGATCGCCGGCAGCAGCGCCTCGGCGCTGTCAACCACCTGCCCGGCCCCGGCGGCCAGCAGTTCTTCGGACTCGTGATAGCCCCAGCTGACGCCGATCGCCCGGGCGCCGGCCCGGACCGCCATCTCGATGTCGTAGACGGTATCGCCGATCATCACCGTGGTCTCGGGCTCGCCGCCCGCCTCGGCCAGCGCCCGGAAGATCATGTCGGGGTCTGGCTTGCCCGGCCCGAAATCGGCGGTCTGGAGGGTGACGAAAAAGCGGCCGAGATCGTGCTGCTCCAACACCGCGGCAAGGCCGCGCATCGACTTGCCGGTGGCCACGCCCATCAGCACGCCGGCGCCCTCCAGCGCCTCCAGCACCCTGCGCACGCCCGGAAACACCGGCTCGCCATGCAGCCCGGCCAGCCGTTCCTGAGCGAAGGCCAGTTTGTACCGCTCGGCCAGCCGCAGATGAAACGCGGCGTCTCCCTCGGGCAGCAGCCGTGCTACCGCCTCGACCAGGGAGAGACCGACCACCCGGCGCACCCGGTGAGGGTCCGGCTCGGCCAGCCCCTCGCTGCGCCACGCCGCCGCCATCGCCGAGACGATGGCATGCTGGCTGTCGATCAGCGTGCCATCGCAATCGAAGAGCGCCAGTTTCAGCGTCATGTCAGGGGGTGACCCGGTCCGCGGCCGTCACTCCCGCAGCCGCTTCTTTTCCACAAACTCCAGCGGCGCCGGCTTGCCCAAGAGGCGGCGCACCAGTTTCTGCCACCAAGTCTCCGGAACCGGGACGAGTTTGACGTCCCTCAGGTCGGTCCGGTCGTTCATGCTCGCAACTCCTGAAAGGGTCGGTCGAGGACGCGGTCAGCCGGCGGCCACACCGTCAGTGCAGCAACCGGGCGCCCTGATCTTCCTCCATATCCGGATTTTTCGCCATGAAGGAAAAGTCGGGCAGCGGCTCGGCTCGGCCGATGACCGCACGAATGGCCTCGACGGCAAATTCGAGATCGACCCTCAACTCCTCGGCGATCTGATCGGCATAAACCGGGCGGGACAGACGCTCGCGGGTGTCGTCGAGGATGTCAAGCTCCGGCGAGAAAATCTCATGGGCACCGAGGGGCAGAGCCTGACATTCCGAGAGAATGGAAAAAAACTGCCGGTAACATCGGATAATCATGGTCAACAGCAGCACGTCAAGCAATTCAAACTGCTGGCGAAGCAGATCAACATTCTCCTCCAGCAGGTATTTAAAACGCTCTTCGATCAGAACCGAAAGAGACCTAAGCTCATCAACTTTGTACCGGAAGCTCTGATAGGCGCCGAAGGTCTCGGCCTTCAGACTGTTCTCGACCGAACTCGCGAGCATCTCGGCACCCAGGAGCTGCCCCTCCAGCGCCGAGATCATTCTTTCCAGGTCTCGCTTGATCCTCACCGCGCTGGCCACCCCCGGCCCCCCTGTCCTGGAACGATCGACAATTCTAACAATATTTGACAATAAATTATCTCAAGGCCATTGGATAGCGAGAAGATGGCCTCGCGAGCCTCCACCCTGCCATGACATGCGGCATTTTGTCGCATATCATCCGCCACAGCGGCCACCGCCAGCAATGATCATGACAAAGCGCCCGGATCGTAACACTGGCGCCGGCCGCGGCGTCCACCTACACTGGCATGCGGTGTGGTGGCTCTCGGGGTACGCTGGCGTGGTTGCACGGGTCAGAACGGTGGCGTTTCAGGGTATCGAGGTGCTCGATATCGACGTTCAGGTGCAGATGTCCGGCGGCATCGTCGCCTTCACCATCGTCGGCCTGCCCGACAAGGCGGTGGCCGAGAGCCGGGAGCGGGTCCGGTCCTCACTGCATGCGCTTGGGCTGGGGCTGCCCCCCAAGCGCATCACGGTCAACCTCGCACCCGCCGATGTCCTCAAGGAGGGCAGCCACTTCGATCTGCCGATCGCGCTCGGCCTGCTGACCGTGATGGGGGTGCTGCCGGGAGACGAGATCGCCCGCTATGTCGCCCTTGGCGAGTTGGCCCTCGACGGCTCGCTGACCCCGGTGGCCGGGGTGCTGCCGGCGGCGGTCAACGCCCTGGCCCGCGAACGCGGCCTGATCTGTCCCCTGGCCTCGGGCGGCGAGGCGGCCTGGGCCGGCGATCTCGACGTGCTCGCCCCGGCCTCGCTGCTGGCGCTGATCAACCACATAAACAGTGAAGCCAGAACATATTGTTTTTATTGGATAAAATACACAACTATGACGCATGCTCAACATATGTGTATGCTTCTATTTTTCGAATTGTGTCGCGATATTGGACTGATCGTATTTTTCCTCCGCATCGCATCTCGCAATGATTGATTTTTCTATTCTGGTTGAAAGGCGTTCCACTCTTGTTCTATCGTGGCCGCATTATGCTGTAAAGTAGAGGCAAGCATGAAGTTGGCGGTGCTGGATGGTGGTCGTGTCCGAAGTCGTGAACATCTCGACGATCTGCGGCTTGCTTGGTCGCGGGCCAGTGTGGAGGAACGGCGCCGGTTCCTCAATGAGGTCCCGGAAGCATGTCATTCCGAACTCAATCCCCCTGCCCCAACGGCGCTTGCTGGCAAGCCCCAACGATGAGATCGCACCGTTGTCCCGATTCGTTTTGGCTCGCTTACTGACGATCCTGGTGACTGCCACAAGCATTCCCCTCCTAATCCTGGCGCTGACATTCTCCACTGCCGCTGTTGCCGGCGACCTACCTGACCCGAGATTGACGCCGGGTGATGTCCTGAGCACGGCGACCGGCGAAATCTGCCACCCCGGCTACTCGAAGAAGGTCCGCAAGGTTCCCGAAGGGTTGAAGCGCCAAGTTTTCGCTGAATACGCCATTTCTAGCAACCACGAGGATGCTTGCGGCGTCACCGCTGAGGGTTGCGAGGTTGATCACCTGATAAGCCTCGAACTCGGCGGATCGAACGACATCAAGAACCTCTGGCCGGAACCTTATGGCGGCTCGACATGGAATGCCCACGTCAAGGACCGGCTCGAAAACGAATTACACCGCCGCGTCTGCGCTGGAATGATGGCGATTGAGGACGCACAGGCGATGATCGCCAAAGATTGGATAGCCGCCTATCGCCAGATATTCGGGACGGACGAACCGTAAAGTTGTCCGCCCTCCCCCACTCACACGATGGCCGGCTGCATAATGCAGCCGGCCATCATATTGGGTTCACTTCGAACCAGTCGGCTTGCCGTTCTTCTTGCCAGTGGCCTTCTTCCGGCTCTCCGTGATCGCCTTGAGGATGGCGTCGAACTCGCCGGTCTGAACCGCCTGCTTCACCTTCTGGAGGGTCGGGACCAGATTTTCCACCTCGCCGACCACGATGGTCGCCTTGCCGGAAACCTTGACCGCCTTGTTGGCGAACCGGAGTTCGAGCATGAGGCCGGTGTCACTGGGCCACCACATTTTCCGGAACGGGCGTTGAACCGTTCGCCGCTCCTTGATGCCGGCGTTTTTGTCGGTGAACACCCACTTTTCGATGTTCCTGACATAGTGCTCGCCCTTGGCCTCGGCGGTCGCGCCAACGATCTGTTCGTTGATGGCATTGACCATCCGACGACGAAGCATCAGATGCGGCTGAATGGTTTCCGAATGCTTAGTGGTCTCGGACAGCGTGAGAGTTTCGAGGATGCTCATGTTGTTCTCCATAAGTTCTGTTTCGTATGGAGAGCCTATGGATTGTTGGATGGAGGTCAACCGGAGATTGAATGCAAATTCAGATTATTGGCGAGTATGTTTCGACGGGGTGGTGGGCTACATGATGGCAGCATGTCTCCAGAGGCACGGGCGCCATTATTCGTCCACTAACGGACTATAAATCATCACCTGTAAGTATTGCCGCCGAACGTCAACTTAAAGGCAACAATTGTATCGATCTGATCTGAATTTATCCATATTGCGTATGCGGTAAACCGCCACGTTCGCCATGGAATTTCTCGGTCAATCATCCATCGAACTTTTTCATATCCATTATCATCGCTTTCACGAACAATGTCAAAGCGAAATTGATTGCGATCCGCGTTATAGTTTTTATATTGCTGTGTATTATAGTTATTACTTAAACTGATCATGGTATATCTCCATTATCTTAACTTGATAATGCATGATGCTATTTGCCAAGCATATAGATCAATATAATTTCTTATCAATTTGTCGCCCGTGGCAAATGATTATCTTTAATGTTGGTGTGATGCCCCCCCCTTGATCACAAGGGCAGCGCCAGACATAATGCTAGCACAGGCTACCCCGCCAGCCTCGCCAGATGCCCGCCCATGTGTTTTGGGGAACTACGCTACACCGAGCAGCATTGCGCGTCGGACGCTATGGATGGCACTGCCCGCAAAAGCAACACGGGCCAAACCGAAGGGCCGCAGCATCAATCAGCAAGTTGCTGACGGCCGGTCGTCATGCTACTCACCGCTGGACGCCATTTCCTTTCCAGGCGATTGTTCATGCCACCATTTCAAACAGATCGACAGGTTGTGGAGCGGATAATCGTTCCGGCTATGGCGGCTGCTATCGTCCTTGTCATGATGCGTGAACTTGAGCGCGACCTTGGGGGTGAAAGCCCAGACTTGAACAAGGCTCATGCGCTGCTTCAAGAGGCCATGAACGAGCCGGTCGCCGAACTTCCTCCTGACCGTGTCGGTAAAATCGTTCGCCGCGCCAAGCGAGTTGCCGTGATTGTCCTCAAGGGAAACTTTGACCGACCGCTTGCCCTCCAATACCTGATCATCGCGCATTGGGTTATGGATATGGCGGAACGTGGCTTTCTTTGCATCGGGGAGCAATCTTCGTTCAGCAAAGCGTGGGACATCATGGCCGAGGTGCTGACAGCCGTGTCAGATGAATTCGATGAGATGGCCGAAGAGGCTGCCGTCGGCGCTGTGAGGTTGGGCAGAGCATTGCAGCAAGAAGGGCTGTTTCACGAACCGATGTAGATGTTCACTCACCGTGCCAGGATCAACGCCACCAGCGTATCGCCACGCGAGACGATCATCCCGTTGACGTTTTTGGTGACATCAAATCGAGGTTCGTAATATCCTTTGGGCCTTCCAAGATTATCATAGCCGACATCGTGATCTCCCTGTTTCTGACGCCATCCCACCAAGATGTTAAGGTGATTTCTGAATTCTTGCCGTGCCATTGTAGCCTCCATATCCAAGGGCGATATACTTATACCGATATTTAGTCTATGCAATGGCGCCATATGGTCAAGACAATATTCATATATGTTCATTTTATGAAGCCCGCATTTTTGTGCCGCCAAATTAGTCAATTATCCAAACGCCAACTTAAACAGCATCTTGTTTTCATCTGTCCACTTGTAAAATACAGGTAATCCCATACTCTTAATCCATGGTCGAACTTCATGGCTGATATCAACGCCCCTTACCCACCACTCCGCCTTCCCTACCTTCTGATTTTTGTTTATGCGTATAATTGCAGGGCCATCATTACGGTGATATTGCCACACGTTTTCGCTTTCAACGATTTTCCATGAAA
>JBAXPR010000077.1:0-17758 GCA_037132135.1 Rhodospirillaceae bacterium | reverse complement strand
TGCCCTTCATCATGTTGTCGTAGCCGGTGGTGTGGCTGCCGACGAAGGCCGGGGTATGGGCAAACGGCACCGGGAAATCCTGGGGCACCGAGCCGGCCTTCTTGGCGTTCTGGATGAAGGCGTTGAGGTCGTCGCCGATCACTTCGGCCATGCAGGTGGTCGAAACCGCGATCATCTCGGGCTTATAGAGGGCGTAGGCGTTGGCGAGGCCCTCGATCATGTTGTTGAGACCGCCGAACACCGCCGCGTCCTCGGTCATCGACGAGGAGACCGCCGAAACCGGCTCTTTGAAGTGCCGGGCGAGGTGGGAGCGGTAATAGGCGACGCAGCCCTGGGAGCCGTGGACGAAGGACAGCGTGCCCTCGAAGCCGGCGGCGGCGAACACCGCACCGAGCGGCTGGCAGGCCTTGGCCGGGTTGATCACCGCGGCCTGACGGCCGAGGTTCTTTTCGCGGTATTCCCAGCTCTTGGTCCACTCGATCACCTCGGCGACCTTGGACTCGGGATGCGGGCATTCGAACTGGTCACGCTTGGCCTTGATCAGGGCCAGATATTCCGGCTCGTTGAAGAGGTCGGCGTGATCTTTGATCTTGAGTGCGTTTTGGGGCATGACGGGCTCCAAACTTTCCAGGGGCTGGACGGACGGGGATGAGGCACCGCGTTATGCGGCCTGCTCCCAGGGCGCCTTGAAGATGCTCCAGACCGGGCTGTTGACGGCCATGTCCATGTCGCGGGCGAAAATCGCAAAGCCATCGTAGCCGTGATACGGCCCCGAATAGTCCCACGAGTGCATCTGGCGGAACGGCACGCCCATTTTCTGGGTGGCGTACTTCTCCTTGATGCCCGAGCCGACCAGATCCGGCCGGATCTTCTCGATGAACTTCTCCAGCTCATAGCCGGTGACGTCGTCATAGATCAGCGTGCCGTCCTTGACGTAGGTCGCGGTGCGCTGATAATCGTCGCGGTGGGCGAACTCGTAGCCGGTGCCGACGATCTGCATGCCGAGATCTTCATAGGCGGTCAGCACGTGGCGCGAGCGCAGGCCGCCGACATAGAGCATCACCCGCTTGCCGCTGAGCCGGGGCTTGAAGCGCGCGGTCACGGCATCGACCAGCGGCTGGTACTTGGCGATCACCTTTTCGGCGTTTTCCTTGATGGTGTCGTCGAAGTGGCTGGCGATTTCGCGCAAGGAGGCCGCGATCTGGCTCGGGCCGAAAAGATTGTATTCGAGCCAGGGCGTGCCGTACTTCTCTTCCATGTGGCGGACGATGTAGTTCATCGACCGGTAGCAGTGGATGAGATTGAGCCTGCTCTTGGGGCCGCGCTCCAGTTCGGCCACCGAGCCGTCGCCCGACCACTGGGCAACGACGCGAAGACCGAGTTCCTCAAGCAGAATGCGGGACGACCAGGCGTCGCCGCCGATGTTGTAGTCGCCGATGATCGTGACGTCGTAGGGACCGGCGACCAGTTCGTCCTTGAGGTCCTTGCGCTCGAGCATCCAGTCGCGCACGGCGTCGTTGGCGATGTGATGGCCGAGCGACTGGGAGACGCCGCGAAAGCCTTCGCAGCGCACCGGCACGATCGGCTTGCCGATGTCCTTCGACTTGGTGCGGGACACCGCCTCGATGTCGTCGCCGATCAGGCCGATCGGGCATTCGGACTGCACCGTGACACCGCGGCTGAGCGGAAACATTTCCTGAAGCTCGTCGATCAGCAGGGCCAGTTTCTTGTCGCCGCCGAACACGATGTCGCGTTCCTGGAAGTCCGAGGTCACCTGCATCGTGACGTAGCTGTCAATGCCGGGGGTGCCGCTGAAGTAGTTGCGGCGCTGGCTCCAGCTGTAATGACCGCAGCCGACCGGGCCGTGGGAGATGTGGACCATGTCCTTGATCGGACCCCAGACCACGCCCTTGGACCCGGCGTAGGCGCAGCCCCGGACGGTCATCACGCCCGGGATCGACTTGATATTGGACTTGACGCCGCAGTCGGACTTGCCGTCCCCGGCGGTGTTGAGGTGCTTGGCCCGGCGCTTGGCCGACTTTTCGGGGTAGGCCTCGAGCACCTCTTTGATGAGCTGCTGATGGAACGCGCCATCGTTCTGATAGTCGGGGCCGTTGGTGTCGAGGCTCATGAGAATCCTCCGATAACTCGAGAAGCGGATAAAGGGGCGCGGGATCAGGCGGCGGCGGCGGCCTTGGCCTTGGCCGCGGCTTCGCGGGCCTCCAGTTCGGCCAGTTCCTGTTCCGCCGACTTGATGATGCCGAACTCCATCAGCATTTCTTCCAGCTCATCCATCGAGATCGGGGTCGGCACGGTGCCCTGGCCGACATTCTCATGGATCTTCCGGGCCAGCTGGCGGTACTCTTCGGCCTGCTTGCTGTCGGGCGCGTATTCGATCACGGTCTGACGGCGCAGCTCGGCGTGCTGGACAATGTTGTCGCGGGGCACGAAGTGGATCAGCTTGGTGCCGAGGCGCTTGGCCAGGGCGTCGGCCAGCTCGTACTCGCGGTCGGTCTGACGCTCGTTGCAGATCAGGCCGCCCAGGCGGACGCCGCCGGTGCTGGCATATTTCAAAATGCCCTTCGAGATGTTGTTGGCGGCGTACATCGCCATCATCTCGCCCGACATCACGATGTAGATTTCCTGGGCTTTGTTCTCGCGGATCGGCATCGCGAAGCCGCCGCAGACCACGTCGCCGAGCACGTCGTAGGAGACGTAATCGACCCCCTCATAGGCGCCGTTCTCTTCGAGGAAATTGATGGCGGTGATGACGCCGCGGCCGGCGCAGCCAACCCCCGGCTCGGGACCGCCGGCCTCGACGCAGCGGATGTCCTTGTAGCCGACCTTCAGCACGTCCTCGAGTTCGAGGTCCTCGACGCTGCCGGCCTCGGCCGCCAGATGCAGCACGGTGTTCTGGGCCTTGGCGTGCAGGATCAGGCGGGTGGAGTCAGCCTTGGGGTCGCAGCCGACGATCAGAATCTTCTGATTGAGGTCCGCCAGCGCGGCGAGGGTGTTCTGGGAGGTCGTCGACTTGCCGATGCCTCCCTTGCCGTAGAACGCGATCTGTCGCAATGCGGCCATGGGTGCTCTCCTTATCGAGATCGATGGTGGTGGTATCCGGCTTGTCGCCGACCGATGATCCTAATAAGGCAAGAGTCGTGCCAACGGCCCCGGGCGGGCCGGTAGCGGATGTTGTTTCCGTGATATCAGAGGGTTGGAGTTTGTCAGGTCGGACTTTCAGCCGATGTTGGGATTCCGACAAAGGGTCAACAAAGCTGTTCGAACCGCCACAGCCGGTCCTGGCCGTCCCGGCCACGCGCGGCTATCGGTCGCAGCGGAGTCGCTGGACCGGCACCGTTAAGGAGCTTTACCTAGTGAGTGTCCGGTGATCCTCCCTAGGGCACGGATACTGTGATCCATGTACTGCCTTGCGCCGGGTTCATCCCGGCGCTTTTTTTGGCCACGGGTTGGCAAGGCGGCCGCATCTGGCGTATTCTTGGCAGCGCCGCCCGGCAGGGTTCGGTCGATCGTCCCTGGTCGGGGAGGGGGAACATGGACTGGATGAAGCTGTTCGTGATCGGCAACCATGACGACGTCGAGACCCTCTATCGGACCCGGGGTCTTGACCGCTTCGTGCAGCGGTCGGCCGACACCAACGAATACAGCGCCAGGGACTGGCTCGACGACACCCTGATTCGGCACGAATACGGGCTTTATTGCGACGGCAGCTGGGATCAGCGTTTCGGCCCGTTCTTCCGGGAGATCTTCGCCGCGGTCGCGGCCGGCGATCTCGGGGTCGTGGTCGCGGTTCATGTCATCCACATGCACGATACCGAGCACTGCCACAGCTGCGTCAACCATGTTGCCGCCGCCGGCTGCTATCTGGTCGAAGAGTTCGTGCGCGAAGACTACGTCAGCGACAGCGACGCCAGCGAAGACACTTCCCGCGACCGCATGCTGGCCGAAGCCGAATTCAAATACGACAAACACATTCTCAAGGCACTGTCTTCCCTACACTGAAAGCCCTTACGGAAGTCTGTCGCCGTCGGCGTGGCCGTGGTAGGATGGCGCAGACCGGTTCGCGTTTGACCCGATCAGCATCAGAGGACCCGCCATGGACTACAGCGCCGCTTCAGGCACCCCGTTGACCGCCCAGCGTTTCCTGGATCAGTATGGACATTCGGCGCTGACGATCCGGGACACGGATTCGATCATCGACGCCGCCAGCCATTTCCACGCCAGTGTCGGCGGCAAGAAATATTCGGTCGCGGTGGTTCTCGACGACAATTTCCTGGTGGTCGGCGTGCTGTCGCTGGGCGACATCGTGTTCGCCATTCACCAGCACATGGAAAAAATCTTCACGATGTCGGTCGCCGACATCATGGCGAAACAGATTCATGCCGCCAAGCTCAGCGACGATATCGTGTCGCTGCTGAAGCGCATGGCCGAACTCGACATTCGCCACATGCCGGTGGTCGAGAACCGGGTGCTGAAGGGGCTGATCACCCGCAAGGATGCCCTTGAGGGCCTTTATGATGATGCCGCGCTGGAACTCAAGTCGCTGACGCAGTTCGTCTTCCGCTCTGACGCCCGCTATTGAGGCCGCCCGCGGCTCCAGCCACCGCTCCCGGGGTCAGTCCGCCCCCGGGAGCGGTGGCTTGCGCTTTTTCGAGCTGAGCAGGGCCACCGCCTTCATCAGGCCCTCGCCGGTCTGAATCACGGTGATCGGCCGGCCATCCAACTCCAGGCACGGGGTGTTGAGCCAAGCCCGCGAGGCGTCGTCGACGTGGTTCATGGCGGCGTCGAGGTTGTGGAACATCTGCACGAAAAGTTCGCCGCGCACCGAGGATTTGCTCCCCACCGGCAGCACCTCGGCCCCGATCTTCATCCGCGCCACCGAAGGTTCGCTGGTGCGCAGAATTTTCGCCAGAAGGCCGGTGGTCAGGTCGAGACGCCCGGCCACGGTCACCACCGCCCGGGTCAGGGCGGCGGCCCGTTGAGCGGGGTCGATGGCGCTTCGCGTGGTCAGACCGGCCTCCTCAATCCGTCACCGCGAGACGGCGGGCGATGATCAGGGCGCGGGCCTCTTCGAGTCTGAGGCGCAGTGCCGGCGGGATCAGCGCCTCGTTATCCCGGTCGACGGCGTAATCGACTCCGCCTTCGGCCAACCCGAGCCCCCGGTTTCCCGGCCGCCACGAACCGTCGCGTCCGCTGCGGAAGGTATCGAGAACCGCCAGATCGACCCGCTTGATCATCGAGGTCAGCATCGTGCCGGGGTGCAAGGCATTTTGGTTGCTGTCGACGCCGATGGCAAGGCGATGCTGGTCGGCGGCCTGCTGAAAAATGCCGAAATTCGATGAGCCGGCCCCGGCGAACACGACATCGACCCCCGACTCGAACTGACTCCGCGCCACCTCGGCCCCGGCGGCGGGGTCGTTGAAGGCGGCGGCGGTGGTGCCGAGAAAACTGACCGCCACCGCAACCTCGGGCCGGGCGTAACGGGCGCCCTGCTGATAGCCGCCGATGAAGCGGCGCAACAGCGGGATGTCGAGAGCGCCGATGAAGCCGAGTTTGCCGGTCTTTGAAACCAGCGCCGCCAGCATGCCGACCAGAAACGCCCCTTCCTGCTCGCGAAAGACCACCGAGCGGACGTTGGGCCGGTCGATGGCAGCGTCGATCAGGGTGAAGCGGACCGCGGGGAAGCGCGCCGACACCGTCGCCAGAGGCGTCGCGTAATAAAAGCCGATCACGGCAATGTCGGTGGCGCCACGCCGCACCAGGGCCGCGACGCCGCGCTCGAACTCGGCTACCGCCTGGGGCTGGTATTCGAGCACCGTCAGGCCGGTTTCGGCCCGGAAACGCTCGGCGCCGGTGTGGGCGGCCTCGTTGAAGCTCTTGTCGAATTTCTGGCCGACGGCATAGACCAGCGCAGGCACGATCTCGCCGGCCCGCGCCCGGTCACCGACGCCCAGCACCATCAGCGCGGCGGCAAGCCACAACAGCGGCCGCATCATCCGCAAGGTCATGATCAGGGTGCCGCCCCGGTGATCCAGTTGAACAGCTTGTAAAAAATGCTTACCACCGCGGCCCCGGCGGCAGCGGCGGCGGTCCCCGTGATCTGCGCCTGGGCCATCATGGTCTGCGTTAACGGCGATACCACCGGCCCGGTGGCCGCGGCGGCGGCGGCGGCGGTGGTGCCGGCGGCCGGCGGCACCGAGGCGGCGGCGGCGGCCGCGGCGGCCGGCGCCGTTCCCCCGGCCGCGACCCGGCTCGCGGCCCAGATCACCGAGCGGATATTGGTTACCGAGCGCATCGCCGAGCCAAACCATGCCGAAACCGGTGGCGCCGCGATGTTGAAGGCGATCATGCCCATGATCGCCCCGAGCCCGATCAGGTAGGGGCTGATGTCCCGGGTCTGGATCCTGACCGGCGGTGGTTCCTGCCACGGCTCCTGAGCCTGGGCGAAACCGGGCGGCGCCGCCGTCGCCAGCGCGAGCAGTCCGACCATCAGATAAACCACCAACCTGCGCATGCCGCCCCTCCCAAACGCCCTGCGGCGTCCGATTCGCCCTATTCGCCCGGCCTAGTACCCGTACAACCAGTTCACCACCCAGGCGCCGACCACGGCGCTGACCACGGTATAGAGGCGGTTCCGGGAGATGGCGGCATTGGTGACCATGGCGCCGGTGGTGAGCGCCGAACCCAGAAACGGCACCCCCGAGACGCCGAAGCTGGCCATGTTGTACACCGCGACTCCGGAGATCGCCCCGAGTCCGACCAGAATCGGATACAGCGGTCCGGTGGTCCGGACCTGGGGCGCGGTCGGCTGGGCGCCTTCGGTCTGGGCCAGGGCCGGAGTGGCGGCCAGCGGCATCAGGCCGATCAGGGCGACCAGGGCGGCCATCACCAGTTTGCGCATCGGGGCGGACTCCATAACATCCTGAGTTGATACCATAAACCGTCCGCCGCCGTGACCCGGCGACGACGGCTATTGATAGTCGCGGGTGTAGAACCAGTTGCCGGCCAGACCGCCGACCACGGTGCCGATGAACACCAGCGCGCCCTGACCGAGACTGGCCAGCGCCCTGGTGCTGATCATGTTGCCGCTCATCACGGTCAGCACCACCATGCCGGAGATGGCCCCGAGTCCGATGGCCAGCACCCGGCTGGTGTCGTCGGTGCGGGTGGCGGTTGCCGGTGCGGGGCCGGCGGTGGCGGGCGGTGGCGGTTTGATCGCGGGGGTGGTCTGGGCAAAGCTTGCCCCCGGCCCGAAGCCGAGCACGGCGATCAGGGCAGCAAAAACGAGTTTGCGCATGGGTTTATCCCCCGAAGTCTGACGGGCGGCGCGACACCGGCGGGCCATGGTGTCGCGGGTGCGGCGCACCATGGCCGTTTCCAGGAACGAAAGTACACGGCTTCGGAGAAACTCTCAAGGGCCTGAAGGGTTTGTCCGCGATGCCGCGGGGGGCGCGCGACAACGCGCCGGTTTACCCCGGTCCGGGGCGATGGCATGCTTTCGCATCAGCGTACCGGTTGCCTCCGGGGGCCGAGGGGGCGCGATCATCGGGGAGCATCCGCCATGACCGAGTTGACCGCCTTGGCGCCGCGACCGCTGTTCCGGGACCGCGGCCTTGCCCTCAGTCCGCTGCTGCGCGCGCTGGTTTCGGGCTGGCGGCTGGTGCCGCTGCTGGCCGCGGCGGCGACCCTGCTCGCCATCCTTGCCCTCCGCGCCCTGCCGCCCGAACACACCGCCTCGATGGTGGTCGGGCCGATCGCGCGCACCGGCGCCTCGGCGATGGGAGCGCGGGCGCCGGTGGCGATGCGCGCCGATATGCCCTTGAGTGTGCTCGAATTCGGCAATGGCGACGAGATGCTGTCGGACTTCGCCCGCTTCGTCGAACTGCTGACTTCACCGGCGGTGGCGGCACGGTTGATGATCGAACCCGGCCTGTTGCCCCGGCTGTTTCCCGAGCGCTGGGACGCCGCGGGCGGTCGCTGGCACACCCCGGGCGGCCTTGCCGGCGGGCTGCGCGGACTGCTGCTGGCGCTGGCCGGACGCGAGGACTGGAGCGTGCCCGACTCCGATCTGGTCGCTCAGCACCTGCGCCGCGCCATCATCGTGCAGTCGCTGGGCAGCACGCCGATGCGCCGGATCAGCTATCGCGACTCCGACCGCGGCTTTGCCGTCCGTCTGCTGGAGCGCCTGACCGCCGCCGCCGATGCCCAGCTGCGCGAAGAGGCCGCGCGCCGGGCCAGTGCCGAAATCGGGTATATCCGGGCGCGACTCGCCGCCGCCCAGGCCGCCGATGCCCGCAAGGCCCTGGTCGAACTGCTGGGCGATCAGGAGCGGGTGGCGATGATGATCGGAGTCGACCTGCCCTTTGCCGCCGATCCCATCGAGCCGGCGAGCGCCTCCCACCAGGCCGACTGGCCCAACCCTCTGATTGTCCTGCCCTTGGCCGCGACCGCCGGTGCCGGTCTCGGGCTGTTCCTGATCTTTGCCCGCCGGGCCTGGCGCGAACCGGCGGCCCGGACGCTGCGGCGCCGGGTGCGGGAGACGGTGGCGGAATGACCGGCCCGGTGCCGATCCCGGTTTCGGTGATCGTGATGACCCGCAATGAGGCCGCCAACATCACCGCCTGCCTCGACTCGGTGCGCGACTTTGCCGAGTGCTTCGTCGTCGATTCGGCGAGCAGCGACGGCACGGCCGCGCTTGCCGCCGCCGCCGGGGCGCAGCTGATCCCCTTCCATTGGAACGGCGCTTATCCCAAGAAAAAGCAATGGTGCCTGGAGCACCTGCCGTTCACCCACTCCTGGGTGCTCTACCTCGACGCCGACGAGCGGCTGACCCCGGCGCTGAGCGCCGAGATTGCGGCGCTGGTCGCCGCCGGGCCGCGCCATGCCGGCTATTACATCAGGGGCCGCATGACGTTTCTGGGCCGGCCGCTGCGCTTCGGCGCCCAAAACTGCAAGCTCGCCCTCCTCGACCGCCACCACGCCCGGTTTGCGCCCTGTCCCGACCTTGATGTTGCGGCGATGGGCGAGGTCGAGGGGCACTACCAGCCCCGACTCGACGGCCGCGCCGGCCGGCTCAGGGCCGCACTCCGCCACGAGGACGCCCGGCCGGTCTCGCCCTGGCTGGAGCGCCACAACCGCTATTCCGACTGGGAGGCGGCGCTGCGCTCCGATGGCCGCCTCGCCGCGATGGCCGCGGGCGAAGGGTGGTGGCGCCGGCTGCTGAAGGGGCTGGTCGAGCGGGCGCCGGCCAGGCCCCTGCTGGCCTTCCTCCACAGCTATCTGTGGCGACTCGGCGTCCTCGACGGTCGCCCCGGTTTCCACTACGCCCTGGCCCGCGCCTTCTATTACTGGCAGATCGGGATCAAGCAGCGGGACCTCGGGGTGCTCAGGCGTTCTCGAAGGCCGGAAGCTCGCCGCCCAGCGCCTTGATCAGCTCGAACGCCCGCCGGCGCACCGGCGACTCGCTGATCCGGTAATAGGCGCGGACCAGTTCCAGCGTTTCGCGCCGGGACAGCGAGCCGAACTCCTCGTCGCAATCGATCTCATCAAGGACGGGCGGCGGCGGCGCGCCTTCGGTCTTCGGCGGCATGTCTTCGAAGAAGAAGCTCACCGGCACCCTCAGGACCTGGGACAGGTTGAAGAGACGGCTGGCGCTGATGCGGTTGGCGCCGCGCTCATACTTCTGCAACTGTTGAAACGTGATTCCCACGGCCTCGCCTAATTTTTCCTGACTGAGACCGAGCAGGGTCCGGCAGGTGCGCAGCCGGTTGCCGACATGAACATCAATCGGATTTGGCCCTTCACCACGACGCGAAATGGTGTGTGCGGGTGCCAGATTAGAATCAACAGCGCTCATCTCATCCCTCGAAGTGCTCACGACTATGCCTCGATTGAGAGAAGCTTAGCACTCATAAGCAATCGGTTACAATCCCCTGATCACACCTTTCCCTCGCATTTTTTTCAGGCTGCATCCTCTGAGCGGATGCCAACATTAAAACCACCACCTTTGCGCCGGAGCAAGTAAAACAGGAATGGCATCGCGCGCCGAACCCAATATGCCGAAAGTTGAAGAAGGTGGATCATGGCCCGTTGGATAATACCGTATTTCAGGACCGCTTTTCGAATCTGCGACTGATCGCGGCGTCCAGTGGCAGCCAGACGGTGTGAAATCCCGCCGAGAGCGAAAATGCACACCGGCCGGGCGAAATAAAGCACATCTCCCGCCCGGGCCAGCGCCTGAAGGGTGAAGGCATAGTCCGCGCCGATCGGATAGGCCGGGCTGAAGGCCAGCCGGTCGAGGGCGGCGGCCCGGTAGAGCATCGCCTGGTGATGGGTGAACATGCCGTACCAGGCGCGGCGATGGCTGCGGGCGGCTTTGAGGCGCGGCGGGCCGCCGGGGCGGTGTTCCCAGGCGTCGCCATAACAGAAGTCCGGCCAGCCGGCGCCGGCCAGCGCTGCCGCCAGGGCGGTCAGGGTGTCGTCCCCGGCCAGGGTGTCGCCGGCATTGAGAAACAGCAGATAGCGCCCCGATGCCGCGGCGAGGCCGATGTTCATGGCATGATAAGGGCCGTCGTCGGGCGCCGAGCGCCACCATGCGATCTCGGCCCGGTGGGCCTCCAGCCAGTCGCGGCCGCCGTCGCGCGAGCCGCCATCGACCACGATCCATTCGAAGTCGCGGCCGGCCTGGCCGGCCAGGCTGGCGTGGGTGCGCACCAGTCCGGCGAGATCGTCGCGCACCACCGTGATCAGGGAAAACAGCGGCGCGGTCATTGGCGCTGAATCACCGAGATCGAGGCCGCGGTCAGGGCCAGCTGGCCGAGGGCGCCGCCGATGTCGCGCGCCGCCTCCAGGAAGTCGAAGGGGTGGGGATCCCGGGGCACCACGATGGTTGAACCGGGCGGGATGGTGGTGTCGCTGAAACTCCAGGCCGAGGTCGACAGCGGCCGCGAGCTGCCGTTTAGCAGCCATGGTATAACGTATTGTTATAATACAGTTATTCTGGATTAATCATTGTTACGACATATTACGCTTTGAGCGCAGCCCAAGCCGCCCTAAAATGCGGCCTCTTCCCGTGGAGGCGCCCGTGCTCAACTCCAAACTAATCCCATATAAAAAGGGGTTCAAGATAAGCGGAACCGACATCGTCATCCGAAAGAGGCCCGATGTTCAGAACTGGGAAGCGTGTATTTATATCAAGGGCGCCCGAAAGTATAAATGCTTTTCAACGCATACAACAAATCTTGATGAGGCTATCGTATTCGCCATAACCAAGGATGCTGAACTGAAATTTATGCAGAAGCACGATATCGACATATTTCCGATCAAGTTTAGCAAAATCGCGGACGAATGGGTTAAAAGGCTTGAGGATCGAGCAATTACAGGAAGTCAATCCAAATCAGTTTTACGCACATATAAATCCGTTCTCCGATCCCACATGGTACCGTATTTTGGGGAGAAAAGCATTGGTGAACTAAACATCGATGTCATTCAGGCGTACATTCCGTACATTATGGAGCGTGGCGTTAGAACTATATCTGCCATGGCTCACCACAACATGACATTCAAGAGCCTTATGAAGTTCGCCCAAGAGAAGGGCTATTACAAAAAGATGTCCATACCGAAACTTGATGTTCCTAAATATAATATTGAAGAGGGTGAGAATCGAGCGCGATTTACGGACGATGAGGTTGATATTATAACTGATAGGAAGCGGTTCGAGGCATACCTAGGAAAGGCCGTAAAAGAACAAAACATTTACCACATAAAAGCAATGTGGGCGCTTATACATTTCATGCTCGCGACTGGCTGTAGAACCAACGACATACTTCAGGTTAAGTGGAGTGACTTTGAAATTAGGCAAAATGGTAAACCCAGGAGGAAAATTACAGATATGTCTGAAGCCGAGATTAGAGATTTGGCTTTTGATTGCGGAGTTACATTTGACGATGAATACATATTCCTTCATGTGTTTCTTGAAGGGAAGAACCATCGCAGATGGGTTCCGATCGAACCTGATTATATTGAAGAGTTTATCTGGTGGCGAGATAACGCCAAGTTTAAAGAGCCCGACGACCTTGTGTTCACGACATTCGACAAAAAGCCGTGCGGATGTCAATCAAAATGGTTAAAGCCATATTTAAAGGCCCTCAACATTCCAGACAAGGTCGATGAGGGCGTCAGAACCCCATATTCATTCCGTCATACATTTATAACTAAAAAGTTAGTGAAGGGAAAGAACGTATTCGACGTGGCGAATCAATGCGGAACCTCGGTGACGCATATTCAAGAAACATACTGCCAGATGCTTCCCGAGGAATTGTTCAGCCGCATATTTGGCAAAGATGATAGTGAAATTCTTGATAAACAACAAAAAAGACGAAAAGAGTTGGGCATCAAGGATGACATGCAGGCACTCGGTGCGTTCTGGGGAAAAGTTGCTGAATTGGACAAAAAGGAAAAGAAAGGTATTTCAAAATAATAACGCAAGCCGGCCCATGGCAGCCACCCCATTTCGTGGCGGCTGCCATTCTGGGCAGGTATATTAAGTGACACCACCAAACCTCAATTTGAATAAGGCTTTGTGACCATCATCCCAATGATAAAACGGAGGAAGTCCCATTTCATTGACCCACATATTAGCTTCAATGGTAATATCGCGACCACTAATTGCCCATTTGAGTTTGCTGAGTCTCCCTCGTTTATTAAAACATATTATTGCAGGCCCATCATCACAGTGGTCGACATATCTTCCTGACCTGGCCTGAAATCTCGTTACTTTCTTAAGGCGTTCGAGAATATCATATCCCCGGTCCGCGTCTCGACTATCTCGCGGAAACAACACAACATCTTCATTGCCCTCAGAGTTATAGAAATACGCAACCACGGAATGCGAGTTGCATGCGTCAACCCAAACATTGTGCCGAGCGCAGGCATTTTCGTTGTCGATATCGTATGTTGATCGCCTTCTAGCGTATCGTTGAAAGATTGTGCTCATATAAATCTCCTTGTTAAAATATCTAGCCAAGCCTACCATCTTGTGTTGATAATCACGTTGCCGAACATATGTACTCCATCAGCGTTCTTGCACACCGTGTCTTCATCGAATGAAACTAGCCTGCAAAGACCATTATTAACCGCCGCTAAACCTAATGCGGCGGGAACAAGGCCAATCATTCCGGAATCTACCGCATATAAAACACCATCGCTTCCGGCATATAATCCATCGCCTCGCAGAGTATGAAACGCATATATCGTTTCATTTCTTATACTTCCAGCCGCACGTGAAAAGAAGAAGTCTCTTGATTTCAATAACGCTTCCCACTCTGATTGATCGTCACTGAGCGTATAGCAAGGGTCACCTAACACATACTCACCTTTTGGGACACGCACTCTTAACACCGGCCTAGTTGCCGGCTCAGGTAGTAAACTATGAATCGACGTTATCCTTTTTGCGTTCTTTTTCAGCGCAACTTTTCCACGCTTGGTTAACGCTGTGCTATTAGGAATTCCCCAGTCTATTAAATCACACATTTTAATTCTCTCCAAAATTGATCCCGAACCTAAATTTGCAGTCTGGTTCGGGATCGTGTTTAAACAAGTTTGAGAGATGTGTTCGGGCATTTGAATAAGCAGGCTGGTTGCCCATGTCAGCCTGAAATTGTTAGAATAAACAACACTTCTCATATATTGTGGCGCCGACTGCAATCATCGCCTACAACAACCACATTATGCGAATTTCAAACCTGGAAATCAAAATAATTGCTTATCAAGAAGTTGATATTTGCATCAAACAATGTTTCGTAAGTTAGATCGGCTTACCCTTCATTCCAAAAGGACTCGATACCCGGAACTGTACCGGGCTGAGAAGGCTCTGGCCGTAACATTGACAAAGTTTGCCAACGTTGCTAGGGTGGGGAGCCCCAAAGGAGAAGTGCCATGGCAACCATGAATGTCAGCCTCCCCATTGATATGGTTGAGTTTGTGGAGAGCGCGGTCGCTGAGGGCGGATACACATCGTCAAGTGAGGTGGTCCGGGACGCCTTGCGTTTGCTCCAGCACGACAAGGCCCTTGAGCAGGAGAAACTCGCCATCCTGAGGCGCGAGATCAACCTGGGCATTGATGCGGCGATGGCTGGGCGGTTCTCCAGTAAGACCGCCAGGGAAATCGCCGACGAGGTTCGGCGGGAGCATCTCGGCGCATGAAATTTGAAATCACAGAACCTGCAGAACGCGACATCAAGGCCATTCTGACCAAGACGCTGAAGGTCTTCGGAACGCACCAGTTGACGATCTACGCGGATATCATCGACAAGGGGATTGCGATGGTCGGCGATGATCCTGATCGTGGCGGTGCAGTTGACCGCAGTGAGATTGCTCCTGGCGTAAAGCTGTTTCACCTTGAGTTAGCCGCTGGCAAAAGCGGGGGTGCCGCTCATTGCCTTTACTACACGACCGGGAAAATGTCGAACGGCGCCGTAGGCACTATTATCCTCCGCGTCCTTTACGAGCACATGGAACCACGCTTCAGGGTTGTGAGGTCCCTTAATAAGGTGGAAGCCTCAAAACGATAAAGATTTAGGCTCGCAAGATAACGATGTGTGCTCTTACCATCCGGAGATAACACATTTCCAAACAACAAAGCGATCACAGCCAGCAAAACCTTATCTGCCTAAGGTATTCAAGGCGATGCCATTTGTTATAGATCAATCTTGACATATTCATTGGAAACTATACCGTTCACGGTTGCATGGTTTGCGGGGGCGGCAATGGCGGGCTTGGTATGGCGTGATGCCATGAGCATCGATGATGGTCCGATTGACGAGGATCACAAGTATCTAATTAAACTCGCAAATGAAGTCGAGACGGCGCTGGAAAGCGTCGACCGCGATAAAATTTTGAGCCTACTCAAAAATCTTGAATACTATACTGTCTACCACTTCACCCGTGAGGAAGCGCTTCAACGCGAAATTGGTTACAATGACTACGATGAGCACTGCGTGCGACACAAGCAACTTGTTGAAGTCGTACACAATGCTGTTGGCCTTTTCAGCCAGGAATTTTCAGAGGACAAGAATCGCCGGCTGGCGGAGGACGTCGTCAAGCTCATGAATGCCTGGATCGTCGGGCACATTCTGACGCAGGACCTGCCCATGCGCTCTTACGTCCGAATGCATAAACAGGGGCCACGACGGGCACCGATAACCACGGTTTAATTGGGGTTGATATGATAATTCGTCAAAAAATATTGGCTCAATGGCACAGCATATCCCTCACTTTAAAAGTTGCGGTTTTTATCCTGGTGTGTGGCTTTCTCTTTGCCAACCTCGGCGTTATCGTGCTGGCAGCATCGTTCGGCGGGTTGGTGGTTTGGTTTGGTGCGCCTTATATTCATCAGTTTATTTCAACCAGACCCAATACAATTCTTGCTGAAAAGTTTGTTAGCCGCAATATTGTGTTCTCATACAAAAACAACTCAGGAGAATACTCCAAGATCGATTTGTTGGTAACGCGGATATGGACGTCGGGAGATGGGGCGCTGATGATAAGCGGGTTTTATCACCATAAAGAGTTAACGCTACGATTTCGAGCAGAACGAATGACTGAAGTTGAGGATGTTGATAAAAAGTGTGTCTACGAAACCGGATTGCAGTGGGCTGCGGCTGTAATTGATAGCGACGATGTTTGATGTCCTGGAATAGTCAGGACCACCATTTCGATACTCCTCATCGTAATAGTCTCGCTGTTAATTAATGAGCGACTGAAGGCTCCCAAAACCAGACCTATGAACAACATTCAAGACTGTGCTGCCATGCCAGGAACCACCCCGTCGCGTGCTCACCCCGCGCTGGTTCAAAATATCCGCCACCACATGGATGCTGCTCACCCCCGTCCGCACGACATCGCGGATTAACGGCAGAACCCTGGCGGCGAAATCATCGGCCTGTGCGACAATGACTTTGTGGCCGTTCGCTTGGGCAATCGGCAGGCTGTTGAGATTGCCGAGCTTCACCCCGCGTGCCTTCGCCGCCGCCAGCGCCGCCTTAGTCCGCTCCGAAATCATCCGAGCCTCGTGCTCGGCGAAAACAGCCATCAACTGGATAGTCATCCGGTTCGCGTGAGGCATGTCGGCGGCAAGGAACTCGACACCGCTGTCCATCAAGTTGGCGATGAAACTCACGTTCCTGGCGAGCCGGTCCAATTTGGCGATGATGAGCGTTGCCTTGGCTTTTCGGGCCATGGCAATCGCCTCCGCCAATTTTGGACGGTCTGAATTGCGGCCGCTCTCGATCTCAACAAACTCACCGATGATCTCGTGAGTTTCGTTGATGTGGGCATGCACGAGGGCCTGCTGCGATTCTAAACCAAGGCCAGACCGACCTTGTTTTTCTGTGCTGACCCGGTAGTAGGCGATATATCTGCACATTGTGGGCCCCAAAATCTGTTAGCACAAAGAGTGTACGAACATACACATCTTGTTTCACGCGATTAATGACACTGACCATCAGATAGTTGGCCTCACATACACAAGCATAAACTTTCAACACAATCGCACAAAGCATCACCTCGGATAAATAGAAGGGCGCTTGTACAATAGCGCCTATTTAACCGGGAGTGATGAAATGAGAATGCGCGAGATATTTCCAGCCTACCACAAAATATTTGCCGAAGATAATGACGCGGCGATAGCCAATGCCGACCAAGCGATGCTATCGGCAAAGCGGTCCAGAAAGCAGGCCGAGATTGGAAAAACCAAGGACCTCCTTACCAAGCGGCAGGGTCAGTTGCAGAAATTAAACACGGAGACACCATTTGATGGGTTCAAGAAATGAACGAGATTCTCCATGAGGCATATCGAACGCTCCGCGGTCTTGGTGTGGTTAAATCAGCCAACCAGTTTTCGAGGGAGATGTTGGGTCGAAGCAGCAGAATGTATTCCTGGATTTTATCATCAGAACATCCACCCGATCTCGGCGTAATGGTGGGGCTATATTCCAGAATTGATGACCTCTGCACCCACGCAGAAAAATCAGGTGATACCAGACGAGCAAGATTGTTCAGCGGACTTGCCAACCGGCTCTGGGATTCGATCAAGACTCAAAGTTTAGAAAAGGGGCCGAACCGCAGGAGGAAATCTCCCGCCGATGATGCCCAGACGGTCGGATGACGCTTTGCCCACGGTGTCGGTCCGAGTCGTCCATCCAGCGTCGGCACCGTCGTGATCATCGCAACAGGGGCCACTCCATATTAAAGGAGCCAGACGATGGGGGGATTTCCGGCGGCATGATTTATGTCCCGGCGCGATCTGCCTGCAGCAGCAGAGGCAGGCAGGGAGTGCATCGAAAATCTGATAGGCGACTCGATCTTCTGTTGAACGGTGGTGGCGGTTTCATAGGCTCGTGGCAGTTTAGAACATGAAGGGAACAAGCCATGAGTATCCTTGCATCTTTGACCCTATCCGAGGTCACCAAGAAGTCCGACGCCGGTCAGCCGCACTTCGCACTTCGTCGCAAGATGGTTGCGGCTCTCAATGAGCAAATCGCCGGAGCGAAGGCGGAAGCCAACGGCCAGCACTATTTCCGTGAGGTCGAGAAGACCGTGGTCACCGATAAGGTGGCCGGCACCAAGGAACGGATGAAAGTCCAGCGGCCGTTGCGGCGGATGTGGTGGACCAGTTCAGAAGGCATTGTGGTCGAACTCCGCTTTGCGGGGAAGCCGATCAAGATCGTCGGTAAGCCGAGCA
>JBAXPR010000076.1:0-17940 GCA_037132135.1 Rhodospirillaceae bacterium | reverse complement strand
CATCCCGGCAGCAAACGCAAGCCTTTTCGGCTACCCAATGAGTCGGGGTATATCTGCGATCACCTCATGGTCTGCCCGGGGTGTTGCTGGCGGGGCATCACAGCTTCTGCGTTTCGATCCAGGTGGCGATGGCATCGGCGGCCAGCTGCCAGTCGGGTTCGATCATCATGCCGTGCGCCATCTCGGGAAAGATCATCGCCCGGGTGCCGAAGGCGCGGGCGGTGGCGGTGACCTGGGCCGCGGTCAGGAAGGCGTCGTGTTTCGCGCCCATGACCATCACCGGCAGCGACGGCGCCGGCAGCCACGAGAAAGGGTCGAAGGCGATCATGTCGATCACCACCCGCTGGGACTCCGACTGGAACAGCGATTCGTACTGGGCGAGTTCGCTGTCGGGCACCCGGTCCGAGACCATCGCCCGGCGCACGGTGGCGATATTGACCGTGCCCGGCCCGAAGGTCATCAGCATGGCCAGCTGATGGACCAGGAGCGGGTCGCGAAAGGCCATGCCGAGGGTCGAATCCCACATGCCGTAAGGCGGCGCCGAGGCCATCAGCACCGCGCCCGGCGCCTTGTTGGTGCGCAGGAAGCGCTGCACCACCATGCCACCGAGGGAGTGGCCGATCAGCACCGGCGTGGTCGAGAGGCCGTTGACGGTGTCGACGAGGTCGGCGACGTAGTCGCTGAGGCTGGTCCAGGGCAGCAGGCCGTGCCCCTCGCTGGCGCCGTGGCCGCGCAGGCTGACCGCGTGAGCGACGTAGCCGCGCTCGGCGAAGTAGGGCAGGAAGTGGACGTCCCAGATCGCGGCATGGCTGAAGGCGCCGTGTACGAACAGCAGGGGGCGGCCCTTGGGCGTTCCCTTGGGGTAACGGGTGATAATCTCAAGTTTGGGCATGTCGCCTCGAAGGGGATATGGCCGGTCTCAGTTGACCGCGGCAACCGGCTGGTTAGCCTTGGACTTGGCGGCACCGCAACCCTTTTCGATGTAGTCGAGGTACTCGGTGCGCTGGATCACATAGGGGTCGTGCGCCGCCATGTCGGGCTGGTCGGCGGCGTGGCGCAGGCTGGCGGCCGAGGCGCTGATGTCGACCACCAGATCGGCGGTGGCAAGCAGGGTGGAAATCAGGCTGAGGGCATACCATTCGACGGCGAAGAAGCCGGAGAGCAGGCCCGCCGACCAGACGTTGGTCGGGCCGATCAGGGGCAGCACCAGGAACGGCTCGGTGGGCACGCCGAGGCGACAGAGGGATTCGCCGAACTCGGTTTCGCGCCGGATCAGGCCCATCCCGGTGGCGGGATCGAACAGGCCGCCAAGGCCCAGGGTGGTATTGACCGCAAAGCGGCCGGCCGAGACGCCGGCATCGGCCCGATTGCCCGAAAACAGGTTGGTGACGATGAATTCGGGTTCGGTCAGATTGCCGTAGACCCGCGCCCCGGCCTCGCGCACCGGCGGCGGTACCCAGGCTTGCAGCAGGCCCGACAGCGGCTCGATCACGTGATCGACGACAAGGCCGTTGAAGGCGAACATCGAGCGGTTGAAGGCTTCGAGCGGGTCAGCGCTGGCCGGCGCGGCTCCGGCGGTAACGGCCAGACTGAGGGCCAGGGCGAACAGGCGGGCCGCGCGGATCATGATGCCGAATTTCCTTTCCCGCATCGCCGGTGGCGGGGCTTGCGGCGCAAGACCAGACGCTGCCCTCTTGTCGCCTCAATCGCAAGATATTTTATCGTAACCCTGATCCGCAACCGGCAGGGGTGGCCCGCCCGGTGGAGGGTGAGTCCGGGCCTCTCTCTGGTTCTCGGGCCGCGATGGTCAGGGCTGGGCCGGCTTTCGGCAGACGGTCAGGAATATTATCGGCGTCATCGGGAGGTTGTGGTTCTTATTGCCGGTTGTGATCGGCGTTAACGAAAAACAAAGAAGCGCCGGCCAATCTGTTCTGACCATCATTGCCGGTTTCGGGGGGATGGCGTGGGCCTGCAGGGCTTGGGATCGGGGTCGGAGTGCAGCGGCGTCTCGCGCCATCGGGCGGGAGGCGGGCGGTGACGGTTGTGCTCTCCGGCTACCGCGAACTCGAGATTCTGCATCGCAGCCGCATCACGGTGGTGGCACGGGCGGTGCGCAGCGTCGATGGCGGTCGCGTCATCCTCAAGAGTCTTTCCAGCGAAGACCCGTCGGCGGAGGACCTGATCCGCTTTCGCCGCGAATACGACCTCATTCGCCGGATTCACGATCCCGGCGTGGTCGAGGTGCGGGATTTCGGGCTCTACAACGGCCGCTGGACCCTGGTGATGGCCGATGACGGATCGGTGGCGCTCAGCGACGTGCTGGCCGGGGTCGGCTTTCCGGTGGCCGATGGCGTGGCCATCGCCCTTGGTCTGGTGCGGGTGCTGGCGGTGGTCCATGGCGCCGGTCTGGTCCATAAGGACCTTAATCCCGAGAACATCCTCTGGAACCGCGCCACCGGCGCCCTGCGCCTGATCGATTTCGGCATCGCCGCCGATGGCGAGGGGGGGACGGAGGCCGCAGCCGGCCTCGAAGGCACCCTGGGCTATCTCGCTCCCGAACAGACCGGCCGGGTCGGCCGCGGCATCGATCACCGGGCCGACTTCTATGCCCTTGGCGCCACCCTCTACCAGCTGTTGACCGGGGCGCCGCCCTTCAGCTTTTCCGACAGCGCCGAGGCGGTTCATGCCCATCTCGCCCGGCTGCCCGAGCCGCCGCACCGCTGCCAGCCGGCCATTCCCCTGGCCCTGTCGACGATCGTGATGCGGCTGCTGGCCAAGGCCCCCGAGGACCGTTACCAGGATCACGAGACCCTGGCCCGCGATCTCGAAGCGGTGCGGCTCGACCTTGAAGGGCAGGGACAGTGTCCGGCCTTCCGCATCGCCGGTCACGAGGTCTCCGACCGCTTCCGCATGCCCGGCCGGCTCTATGGCCGCGACACCGAGCTGGCCTTGCTCGGCGAGGCCCTGGAGCGGGCCGCGGGCGGGCGGCCGCATCTGGTGCTGGTCGGCGGCGCCGCCGGCATCGGCAAATCGGCGCTGGTCGCCGAGGCGGTGCAGCGCGGCTTCGGCCGGGTCGAGGCGGTGGTGACCGGTCGCTGCGACGCCGCCCACCGCCATCAGCCCTATGCCGCCTTCGTCGCCGCCTTCGGGCGCTGGCTGGAAGAGGTGCTGGCCGAGGCCCCTTCGGTCCAGGGGCGCTGGCGGGCGCGGCTGCTGGAGCAACTGGGCGACGGCGTCGCCTTGCTCACCGGCCTGATCCCTGAGATGGCGCGCCTGCTCGGTGAGCGGCCGGCGGCGCCCGAACCGCCGGGGCGCGAGGCCGAGGCCCGCGCCTTCGGCATCCTTCAGAAGCTGGTGCGGGCGCTGGCCGGCTCCGACCGGCCGCTGGTGCTGGTGCTCGACGATCTGCACTGGGCCGACATGGCGTCGATCCAGGCGCTGGAGCGCCTCGTGCTGGGCGGCGAGGGGCTGCCGCTGCTGGTGATCGGGCTCTACCGGGATTCGGAGGTCGATCTCAGCCATCCGCTGGCCCGGGCCGCCGCCGCCGTTGCCGGGGCCGGGGCGGCGCGGCTGACCCAGCTGATGCCCGGTCCGCTCGCCGAGGCCGCGGTCGAGGGCTGGCTGATCGCGGCGCTGAGAGTGCCGGCCGAGGCGGCGCGCGAGCTGGCCGGGCTGGCCCTGGAGAAGACCGGCGGCAATCCGTTCTTTCTCGGCCAGTTCCTGGAGAAACTCCATGCCGATGGCCTGATCGTCTTCGACGCCGCGGGCGGCGGCTGGCGCTGGGATCCCGCCGCGATCCGCCGGGCCGCGATTCCCGACAACGTCGTCGGCCTGATGGTTCAGCGCATCGGCCGGCTGACGGAGCGCGAGAGCCAAGCCCTGCGTCATGCCGCCTGGCTGGGGGCCGGCTTCGATCTCGACACCCTGGCCCTGGTGCAGGGCGTGACCGTGCGGGAGGCCGGGGTGGCGCTGGCCGGGGCGATCCGGGCCGGCCTCCTGCTGCCGCTCGATGGCCGCGGCCGCACCGCCTTTGCCCACAACAGGGTCCAGGAGGCGGCGGCCTCCCTCACTCCGCCCGCCGAGCGGCCGGCGCTGCATCTCGAGATCGGCCGCCGGCTGGCGGCGGCCCCCGACGCCGGGGCGCGCCTCTTCGAACTGCTCAGCCATTTCAATCAGGGCAGCCAGCTGGTCACCGCCGCCGAGGAGCGTCAGCGGCTGGCCGCGCTCAACCGCAAGGCCGCCGAACAGGCCCGCGCCGCCGCCGCCTTCGATACCGCGGCCCAGTTCGCGGTCAAGGCGGTGCACCTGCTCGGGGCCGAGGGCTGGCAGGGCGATGCCGCCGGCACCATGGCGCTCTATCTGCTGGCGGCGCGGGTGGCCGGGCTGGCCGGCTGGTTTGCCGAGTCCGACCGGTTGATCGCGGTGGCGCTGCCCCACGCCAGCTTGCCGCGCGAGCGGGTGGCGTTGCTGGAAGTGCGGATCGACAGCCTGCTCGAGGCCGGGCGGGTCGGCGAGGCGATCGAGCTTGGCCTGGAAACGCTGCGCCTGCTCGGCTTCGAGATCGAGACCGGCGGCGACGAGGAGGATGTCCGCCGCCGCCTGACCGATCTCCGCTGCGCGCTTGCGGCCCGGCCGCTGTCTCCCGGGGCGCCTGAAATGGGCCGGGGCCGGCTTCATCAGGCGGTGCGCATCGCCGCCGCCATCTGCATCCCGGCCGCCACCGTCCGTCCCGAGCTGGTCGCCTGGCTGGCGCTGCCGATGACCGAGGCGATGGCCCAGTTCGGGCTGGCCGCCGAGGGGCTGGTGGCGCTGCCGCTGGTCGGCATGCTGGCGGCTGACTTGCTGGAGGATTGCCGCTTTGCCGCCGACCTCGGGCGGCTGACCCTGGAGCGGATGGAGCGCCGGGGCTGGCAGCCCGCGCCGGCCCTGGCCGTCAACACCCTGATCCGGCCGCTCAAGGATCCGCTGGCCCTGACTTTGCCGGCCCTGCTCGACAGCCACCGCCGCGCCCGGGCCGCCGGTGAGCCGCGGCAGGCCGCCCTGGCCGCCGCCGCCTATTGCGGCCATGCCGTCCTGGCCGGCAAGCCGCTGGCGCCGCTGGAGCGCGAGTTTGCCGGTTTCGCCGACTCCCTGGCCCAGCTGCGCCAGCCGGCGGCGCTCGAAACCCTGTCGGTGTACCGCCAGCTGGTGGTCTGCCTGCGCGGCGGCTGCGAGCATCCCGACCGTCTGAGCGGCGAGTTCGCCGATGCCCAGCGCCTGATCGCCGCCTGCACCGGACGCGGCGATCGCGCCGGCCGGCTGCTGGTGCGGGCGGCCCGGGTGATTCTGCTCTCCTACCTTGGTCGGCCGGCCCTGGCGGTGCGCGAGGCGGACCTCGCCGAGCCCGATCTGGCCGCCGCCCGCGGTCTGGCCGTGGTGCCGGTGATGCTGTTTCACGCCACCCTGTCCCGGCTGGCCCTGCTCGGTGAGGCGCCGGCCGCCGAACGGGTGGTCGCGCTCGCCCGCATTCACGCCGCCATCGATCGCTTCACGGTTTGGGCCGAGGCGGCGCCGGCCAACCATCAGCACCGGCTGTTGCTGCTGACCGCCGAGCTCGACCGCACCCAAGGCCGGCTCGAAGCCGCGCTCGCCGGCTATCCCGGGGCGATTGCCGCGGCCCACCGCGCCGGCTGCCTGCCCGAGGAGGCCCTGGCCCAGGAGTGTGCCGCCCGCGCCGAGGGTGCCGCCGGCGCCGGCGCCGGTGCCGCCGAAAACCACGCCCGTCAGGCCCATGCCCTTTATCTGCGCTGGGGCGCCGACGCCAAGGCCGCGCTGGTCCGTGCGGCCTTCCCAGCGCTGACCGAGGGGCTGGGCGGCTCCGGCCGCTCCACCATCTCGCCCGCTTCGGGCCCCGGCGATGTCGATCTGGCCACCGTCCTCAAGGCGACCCAGGCGATTTCCGGTGAAATCCGCCTGCCCGCCCTCCTGGTCCGGCTGCTCAGCATCGCCCTCGAGAGCGCGGGCGCCCAGCGCGGCTATCTGCTGCGGCTGGTCGAGGGCCAGTGGGGAATCACCGCCGCCGGCGACGCCTCGGGCGGTGCCGTCACCGCCCGGGCCACCGGCGGCATCGGCCATTCGCCCTGGGAGGAGGGAGTGCCGCAGGCGCTGGTCGAGCGCACGGTCCGGGACGGCCGGCCGGTGATTCTGGCCGACGCCGCCGCCGATCCCGCCTTCGCCGCGCTCGGCCACCGGCCGCGCTCGGTGCTGTGCCTGCCGATCCCGTTCAAGGGCGCGGTCAACGATCTGCTCTATCTCGAAAACAACCTGCTGCCCGGCGCCTTTACCCGCAGCCGGGTCGAGCTTCTGTCGCTGCTGACCGGTCAGATCGCGATTGCCCTCGACAACGCCCGGCTCTATTCCGAATTGACCGAGCTGACCCAGAGCCTCGAAGCCCGGGTCGCCCAGCGCACGCGCGAACTCAACGAGAGCGAGCAGCGGCTGCGCGGCGTGCTGGCCTCGGCGCCGCTGCCGATCGTGGTCGCGGCCCGGGTCGGCGGCCGGCTGCTGTTCCTCAACGCCAAGGCCGGACGGCTGCTCGGGCTGGGCGGCGAGTGGGGCGGCGACCGCTCCTTTTATGGCCTGTTCTCCGACGCGGCCGGGCGCAGCCGCTTTCTCGCCGATCTTACCGGCCGGGGCCGGGTCGAGGATTTTGAAACGCCGCTCGAGACCGGGGCCGGCCGCCGCTTCTGGGCCTCGCTTTCGGCGGCCGACATCAGCTATGCCGGCGAGGCCGCGGTGCTGCTGGCCTTCACCGACATCACCGAGCGGCGGCGCCACCAGCAGTTGCTGGCCCTCGAAAAGACCGTGCTCCAGGAGGGAACGGCCGGGCAGCCGATGCCGGCGGTGCTCGACACCCTGGCCCGCGGCCTCAATGCCTTGGTGCCGGGCGGCGGCAGTTGCGTGCTGCTGCTGGGCGAGGTCGAGGGGCGCTGGCACCCGGCGGCGGCACCGGCGGTGTCCGCCCGCTTTACCACCGACCTCGAGACCGCCGGTCCCGGTCCGGCCAGCGGCCCCTGCGCGCAGGCGCTGGCCGGGCGCGAGACGGTGGTGGTCACGGATATCGAGGCCGAATCCGGGCGCTGGCCGGAGTTCGCGGCGATGGCCCGCGACGGCGCGGTGCGGGGCTGCTGGGTGGCGCCGATCGTCTCGGCCGCCGGGCCGGTTCACGGCTGCCTTGTGATGCTGTTCGAGACCGTGCAGCCGGCGCCGCCGGCCGATCTCAAGATTCTGGACCGGGTGGCCCGCCTGGCCGCCGCCGCCCTCGACGACCGCGCCGCGGTTGAGGTGCTGCGGGCTTCGGAACGCAAGTTCCGCGATATGTTTCAGGGCCACAGCGCGATCATGTATCTGATCGATCCCGAAAGCCTGCGCTATGTCGACGTCAACCGCGCCGCCCAGCGCTTTTACGGCTACAGCCACGAGGAGTTCATCGAAAAGCACATCTCCGAGATCAACGTCGCGCCCGAGACGGAGCTGCGCCAGGAAATCGCCGGGGCGCTGGTTTCGGGCAACGCCATCTTCACCACCCGCCACCGCTTGGCCGACCGCACGATCCGCGACATGGAGGTCCGGCTGTCGCCGATCTTCGGCGCCGAGCGCAAGCCGCTCTATTTCGCGGTGGCCAGCGACGTCACCGACCGCATCCGGGCCGAGGCGCGGCTGCGCCAGTCGGAGCGGCGCTTCCGCGACGTTGCCGACGCGGTCGGCGAATACATTTTCGAGGTCGATCTTGAGGGCCGCTACACCTACCTTTCGGACCGGGTCGAGGCGGTCACCGGCTACCGGCCGGCCGAGCTGATCGGCCGCCGCTTCTTTGAGGCCGTGCCCGGGCCGGCGGCGCGGGAGCTGGAGGAGACCTTCTTCGACATCGCCGACCGCGGCGTCCAGTTCAAGGACCTGGAGCACCCGGCGCTGCACCGCAACGGCTGGCAGGTCTGGAAGCGGATCAGCGGCGTGCCCTTTGCCGACGCCGAGGGCCGGATCGCCGGCTATCGCGGCGCCGGCCGCGACGTCACCGACCAGAAGCGGGCCCAGGAGGAGCTGCGGGCGGCCAAGGAGGCGGCAGAAACCGCCAATCAGGCCAAGTCGGAATTCCTGGCCGTGATGAGCCACGAAATCCGCACGCCGATGAACGGCATTCTCGGCATGGCCCGGCTGCTGATTGACGAGCCGCTGGTGCCGGCGGTGCGGCGCAAGGTCGAGACCATTCACGAATCCGGCGAGGCCCTGCTGACCATTCTCAACGACATCCTCGATTTCTCGAAGCTGGAGGCCGGGCGGATGGCCTTCGAGCAGGTCTGCTTCGATCTGCCCCAGACCCTGGGTTCGGTGATCCAGCTACTGGGCGGCCGGGCCGGAGAGAAGGGGCTGACCCTGATCCAGGATTGCGAGCCCGACGTGCCGTCCTGGCTGACCGGCGACGTCAACCGGCTGCGTCAGGTGCTGCTTAATCTGGTGGGCAACGCGATCAAATTCACTGAGCGCGGCGGCGTGCGGGTGGCGGTGTCGCGGATCGACGAGGACGAGGAGGCGGTGACCTTGCGTTTCGACGTCGTCGATACCGGCATCGGCATCCCCGAGCAGGTACGCAGCCGGCTCTTTGAATCCTTCGCCCAGGCCGACAGCTCGATCGCCCGCCGCTTTGGCGGCAGCGGCCTCGGCCTTGCCATCTGCCGCAAGCTGATCGACCAGCAGGGCGGGCGCATCGGTGTCGACAGCCGGCCCGGCCGGGGCAGCCGCTTTTGGTTCCGCCTGCGCTTCGGCCGCTCGGCCACGGCGCCCTGCCGGCCGGCGCTGACCGCCGCTGCCGCGCCGCCGCGCCCGCTCAGGATTCTGCTGGCCGAGGACAATCTCGTCAACCAGATGGTCGCGGTCGGTCTCCTCGAGCGCCAGGGCCACCGGGTGACCCCGGTCGGCGACGGCGCGAGGGCGGTCGAGGCCGTGCGGAGCGGCGGTTTTGAGGTCGTGCTGATGGACATGCAGATGCCCGACATGGACGGCGTCGAGGCGGCGCGGCGCATCCGGGCGCTGCCCGGGCCGCTGGCGCGGATTCCGATCATCGCCCTGACCGCGACCGCGGTGCAGAGCGAGTTCGACCGCTGCATCGGCGCCGGCATGAATGATTTTCTGACCAAGCCGATCGTGCCCGAGACCCTGTTCGCGGCGCTGGCCCGCCATGTTCCGGCCGGGAGCGCCTCCGAGCCGGCGCCCGCTCCGGCTCCGGTCCCCGCCGCCGTGCCCGCGCCCGTGCGGCCGCCGGTGCCGCCGCCGCCGCTGGCGGGGCCACTCGATCCTTCGGTGATTGCCGGCCTGATCGAGCAGTTGGGAGCGCAAACCACCGGGGAAATCTGCCGGCTGTTCGCCAACCAGCTGGTTGAGCGGCGCGAGCGGCTGCGCGAGAGCTGCGCCCGCGGCGAGCTGCGCGAGGTGGCCCAGCTCGCCCATGCCGTCAAGGGCATGGCGGCCAATCTCGGTTTCATTGCCCTGGAGTCGCTGTGCCTTGCCCTTGAACGGGCCGGCAACGACGGTGATGATGGCGCGATGGCGCCCTTGCTGGCCCGTCTCGATGCCCTGGTCGCGGAGTCGCTTCACGCTCTCGACGGCCATCTGCCGGGGGTGCTGGCGCCCGGGTGAAACTTTCACCAAAGTGTCATCGGGCTGACCCGCGGCGGTCGCCTGGACGGGCATAATCGGTGCCGGTTGCTGGGAGGAGAGAATGATGATGGCGGATCGGATCGGGCGCGGCCTCGCGCTCTTTGGCCTCCTGCTGGCGATCACGGCGGGGGGCGCCGCGGCGGCGGCGGTGCCGCTGGCCGGGATCGATCATATCGTCGTGATCTATCTGGAGAACCGCAGCTTCGATTCGATGTTCGGCCTCTTTCCCGGCGCCGACGGCCTCGCCAATGCCGGCGCCGCCGCGCGGCAGCTCGACAAGGCGGGTACGCCCTATGTCACGCTGCCGCCGGTGCTCGACCTTGGCCGGAAGCCGGTGGCGGCCGATCCGCGCTTTCCCGCCGATCTGCCCAACCGGCCGTTCGACATCGGCGCCTTCGTTCCGCTCGACCACAAAACCAGCGACCTCGTCCACCGCTTCTATACCAATCAGGAGCAGATCAACGGCGGCAAGAACGACAAGTTCGTCGCCTGGTCCGACGCCGGGGCGCTGAGCTTCGGCTATTACGACACCTCATCGACGGTGCAGTGGCGGCTGGCCCGGGACTATGTGCTGGCCGACGCCTTCTTTCAGGCCGCGTTCGGCGGCTCGTTCCTCAATCATTTCTGGCTGGTTTGCGCCTGCACCCCGGTGTTTCCCGACGCCCCCCCGGCGTTAAGGGCGACCTTCGATGACCAGGGCCGGCTGATCCGGGACGGTGCGGTGACCCCGGACGGCTTTGCCGTCAACACGCTGCACAGCGTCCAGCAGCCCCATTCGCCGTCGGTGCCTGCCAGCGCCCTGCTGCCGGCCCAGACGGCGCCGACCATCGGCGACCGGCTTTCCGAAAAGGGCATTTCGTGGGCGTGGTATTCCGGCGGCTGGAACAATGCCCTGGCCGGCACGCCCGATGCCGACTTCCAGTTCCATCACCAGCCGCTGGCTGCCTTCCGGAAGTTCGGCGACGGCACCCCGGCGCGGGCTGAACACCTCAAGGATTTTGTCGATCTGGAGCAGGCGATCGCCGCCGGCGCGCTGCCGCAAGTGGTGTTCTACAAGCCGGTCGGCGCCCTCAACCAGCATCCCGGCTATTCCGAGATCGCCTCGGCCGACGGCCATCTCGCGGCGCTGATGGCGAAGCTGGAACAAAGCCCGCAATGGCCGCGCACCGCCGTGATCATCACCTCCGACGAGAATGGCGGCTTTTGGGATCACGTCGCGCCGCCCCGGGGCGACCGCTGGGGGCCGGGCACCCGCATTCCCGCGATCATCGTCTCGCCCCAGGCAAAAAGGCACTTCGTCGATCACACCCTCTACGACACCACGTCGATCCTGGCCACCATCGAGCGTCGCTTCGGCCTTCAGCCCCTCGCCGAGCGCGACGCCAAGGCTCACGATCTCGGCAACGCCTTCGTGGAGTGAGCGCGGCCGGTGCTGACGGAAGCCTTCGAAGCTCTGGTCACCCCCTGTCCGGGCTGGGCGCGCCGGGCGGGACTGCTGCATCAGGCGGTGTCGCTGCGCGCCCGCCAGCGCCGCCAGCGCTCTGCCTGGGCGCCCCATCTCGAAGCCTGCCGCCGCTTCATCGCCGGGGCGATGGCGCGGGCGCCCGCGGGCGGACGGGCGGTGGTGCTGGGTTCGGGCCTGCTGATCGAACTGCCGCTTGCCGAGTTGGCCGGGCATTTTGCCGAGGTGGTTCTGGTCGATGCCATTCACGGCCTGCCCGAGCGCTGGCGGCTGCGGCGCTGGCGCCATCTCCGTCCGCAGGTCGCGGACCTGACCGGGGTGCTGGCGCGGCTTGCGGCCCCCGATCTGCCCGAGCCGACGCTGCCGCTGGCCGGCCAGCGCTTCGATTTCGCGGTTTCGGCCAATATCCTGTCCCAGCTGCCGGTGTGTCCGCTCGGGGTTCTCGCCGGCCGCCAGCCGCCCGAGGCTCTCATCGGCTTCGCCCGCGCGCTGATCCGGCGCCATCTCGACGGCTTGCGGGTGCTGGCGCCGCTCTCCTGTCTGATCAGCGATTTCGAGCACCGGTTTCTTGATGGCGAGCGCTTGCTCGAGCGCGACGATCCGCTCTATGGCGTGGCCCTGCCGCCGCCCGATGCCGAATGGCCATGGCTGATCGCGCCCCGGCCCGAGGAGAGCCCCGACTACGATCTCTGCCACCGGGTCGGTGGCTGGGTGTTCGGTCAGTAAAGGCCGCCGGTGCCGGTGGGGCCGGTCGGGGTCTGGAACTCGGCCGGGCCGAGGTTGCCGCCGAGCACCGGTTCCGGCTCGGCGCCGGGTTCGGTGCCGGGCAGGAAGGCTTCCCAGATCGCCTTGCGGTCGCCGGGTTCGGCGGGACGGCCGGTGTCGACGTTGACCCGGACCAGCCGCAGTCCAGGCGGCACCCGGAAGGGCTGGGCCGGCTTGCCCTTCAGCGCTTCGGTGATGATCTGCTGGAAGATCGGCACCGCGGTCGAGCCGCCGGTTTCGGAGCCACCCAGCGATTGCGGCTGATCGAAGCCGACATAGAGCCCGATTACGAGATCGGGAGTGAAGCCGACGAACCAGGCGTCGTTGCTGTCGTTGGTGGTGCCGGTCTTGCCGCCCATCGGCCGTCCGAGCCCGGCCAGCCGGGCCGCGGTGCCGCGCTGGACGACCCCGGTCATGATGTTGACGATCTGGTAGCAGGTGCGCGGGTCCTCGATCTGCTCGCGGCCGTCGGGCACCGCCGGGGCGGCAAGGCCGGGGCGCCAGGGCGCGCCGACGCAACCGGCGCAGGGGCGGTCGTCGTGGCGGAACAGGGTTTTGCCGGTACGGTCCTGAACCCGGTCGATGATCGCCGGCGTGATCCGCTTGCCGCCATTGACCAGCATCGAATAGGCGGTGGTCAGGCGCAGCACCGTGGTTTCGCCGGCGCCCAGCGCCATCGGCAGGTAGGGCTGAAAATTATCGATGATGCCGAATTTCTCGACCGTGGCCTTGACTTTATCCATGCCGATCTTGTCGGCGAGACGGACGGTCATGAGGTTGCGCGACTTCTCGATGCCGACCCGCAGCGGCGTCGGCCCATAATAGTCCTGGTGATAGTTCTCGGGCCGCCAGATCGGTTGGCCGTGGCCGGGATTGTATTCGAAGGGGGCATCGAGAATGAGGGACGAGGGCGTGAAGCCGTTATTGAGGGCGGTGAGATAGACGAAGGGCTTGAAGGCCGATCCCGGCTGGCGCATCGCCTGGGTCGCGCGGTTGAACTGGCTGGTCGCGGCATTGAAGCCGCCGCTCATGGCCAGCACCCGGCCGGTGTGAGGGTCCATGGCCACGAGGCCGCCTTGGATTTTCGGCATCTGGCGCGGGCTGTAGCTCTCGCCGTTGCCGATGGCTTCGACCATCAGCACGTCGCCGGGCTGAAAAATATCACCGGGCTTGCGCGGCTCGGCGCCGACGGCGCCGTCCTCCAGGGCCGGGCGCATCCACTTCATCTCGGCGAAGGGCATGCGGCCGGTCAGCGAGTTGACGAAGCCGATGGTGGCGCTGTCCTTGCCGGTTTCCAGCACCACCGCCGGCCGCCACTTCTCGCTGCCCTTGGGCAGGCGGACCAGCGCCAGCTTCTCCGGCCAGGAGGCGAGGGTGGGCAGACGGGTCAGGGTGCCGTGCCAGCCATGGCGGCGGTCGTAGCCGGACAGACCGGCCTTCAGCGCCTTGTCGGCGATTTCCTGCACCCGGGGGTCCATCGGCGTCCGCACCGAGAGCCCGCCCTCGTACAGCTGCTTGTCGCCGAAGTGCTTGGAGAGTTCGCGCCGCACCTCCTCGGCGTAATACTCGGCGGTGACCTGCTCGGTGGCGGTGCGGTGGCGGATGGTCAGGGGTTCGGCGCTGGCGGTCCTGGCTTCGGCGGCCTTGATCGCGCCATCCTCGGCCATGCGCGCGATCACCCAGTTGCGCCGGCTCAGCGCCGCCTGATGCTGGCGCTCGCTGCCGTAGGTGTTGGGCGCCTTGGGCAGGGCGGCCAGAAAGGCGGCCTCCGAGATCGTCAGCTCGTCGAGCGATTTGTTGAAGTAATTGAGCGCCGCGGCCGCGACGCCATAGGAGCGGTTGCCAAGATAGATTTCGTTGAGATAAAGCTCGAGGATGCGGTCCTTGGAGAGAGCCTGCTCGATACGCAGGGCCAGCATGGCTTCCTTGATCTTGCGTGTGAACGAAACCTCGTTGGTCAGGAGGAAGTTCTTGGCCACCTGCTGGGTGATCGTTGAGGCGCCCTTCAGCCGGTGGTCGCCGCCGATATGGCCGAGATTAGACAGCGAGGCGCGCAGGATGCCCAGCAAATCAACGCCGGGATGAGTATAGAAATTCTTGTCCTCGGCGGCGAGAAAGGCATGGAGCAGGCGCTTGGGCATCGCCTCGATCGGGATGAAGACCCGGCGCTCGGAAGCGAACTCGGCAAGAATCCGGCCGTCGCCGGCATGGACACGGGTAACCGTCGGCGGCCGGTAATCGGACAGCCGGTAATAGTCCGGCAACTCGCCGGTGTACTGGTCGTAAAGAAAATAAAGGCCGACCAACCCGGCCCCGGCAAGGAACAGGAGAGTGGTTGCGAGCCTGACCATCGCCGTTCGCCCCGCTTCAGGTTAAAGCGCGGTTATATACCACAGCAGATCGCGAAGGATGAGCGAAACTCGAGGGCGCGGAGGTTTTTGGCCCGGACGGCGACGCCCGTAGCTTTATCGATGGCTGTCAATGCCTTATCGAATGGGGCCCCCGGGCCGCGGCTTAGAACTCCCGCCATTCGTCATCGTCGCCCGCGGCGCCGGCATGATGGAGCGGCCGCTGGCCTGCCGGCTTGCGGACGGCTGCGGCCTTGGGGGCCGGCGCCGCGGGTTTGCGGCCGGCTGCCGCCGGACGGAGCGCGGGCGACGCCTTGGCCGCCGGCACGGCATAAGCCGGCCGGGGCGGCGGCGCGTGGTGGGCCGGGGCTTGGCCGGTCTGGGCGAGCTTGAAGAACGCCATCTGCTGCCGGAGGTCGGACGCCTGGCCCGACATCGACTGCGCCGCCGCCGTGGTCTCCTCGACCAGCGCGGCATTCTTCTGAGTCATTTCGTCCATCGCCGCCACCGCCGAGTTGATCTCGTCGAGGGCCGAGGCCTGCTCGGCGCTGGCCGAGGCCATTTCGCTGATCAGGGTCGCGACCTGATGGACACCCTGGACAATGCCCGACAGCGAATCCCCGGCCTTCTTGACCAGTTCCACGCCGTTCTGGACCTGATTGTCGCTGTTGAGGATCAGGGTCTTGATCTCTTTCGAGGCCTGGGCCGAGCGCTGGGCCAGCACCCGCACCTCCTGCGCCACCACGGCGAAGCCCTTGCCGGCATCCCCGGCCCGCGCCGCCTCGACGGCGGCATTGAGGGCCAAAAGGTTGGTCTGAAAGGCGATCTCGTCGATCACACCGATGATGTCGGTGATCTTGCGGCTGGCGTCGGCGATCGCCCGCATCGCCTCGATTGCCGAGCCGGCGACCGAGCCACCCTGTTCGGCGGCGGCGCGCGCCTCGGCGGCCATGGCGTTGGCGCGCTGGGCGCTCTCGGCGCTGGTGCGCACGGTGGCGCCCAACTGCTCCATCGAGGCCGCGGTTTCCTCGAGGCTGGAGGCCTGCTGCTCGGTACGCTCGGCCAGGTCCGCGCTGCCCGACGAGACCTCGGCCGAGGCCTGGGAGATCGCCTCGGTGGCGTCGCTGATCTGGCCGACGATGTCGGCGAGCTTGGCCGAGGTGGCGTTGACGTCGGATTTCAGGGTATCGAAATCGCCCTGGTATTCCTTGGTGATCCGCTGGTTGAGATCGCCGTCGGCGAGCGCGCCCAGCACCCGGGCGATGTCGGCGACCGCGCCCTGAACGGTATCGGTCAGGCGGTTGATGCCCTCGCTCATGGTGCGGTAAAAACCGTCCTTGCCGGTCAGATCCAGGCGCGAGGTCAGGTCGCCCCGGGAGACCGCGTCGATCAGCGCCGCGATTTCCCGGCCGATCGCCTGCTCGCGCGCCTGCTGGGCCTCGGCGGCCCGGCGCTCCGCCTCCAGACGCTGCCGTTCGGCCTCGTCCATCCGCTCCTTTTCGATGGCGTTGTCCTTGAAGACCTGGACCGCCTTGGCCATTTCGCCGATTTCGTCCCGATCGGCCAGCGCCGGCACCGCGACCGCGAGATCGCCCGCCGCGAGGCTGGTCATGGCGCCGGTCATGCTGCCGACCGGCCGGGTGATGCTGCGGGCGACGAACCAGGCGAAGATCAGGCCGATCAGCACCGCCAGCCCGGAAAAGGTCACGGCGATCAGGATCGACTGGGCGATCGACTCCCCGGTCCGGGCCTGAAGCTCGTCCTGGGCCTTGCTCATGGTGGTGCCGTTGGCGTCGGCGAGGTCGTTGAACTCCCGGGCCTTGCCGGCCATGCCCTTGTATACGTGGCTGGCGATCTCGAAGGTGGTGACCTTCACCTTGTCGAAGCCGGCGGCATAGGCGCGGGCATCCTCGACCGTCTGTTTCAGGCGCTCCGCGGCTGCGGGGACCGTTACCCTGGGCAGCAGGTCGGTGACGAGGGCGATCAGTTCGCGGGTGATGTCCTGAACGGTGTCCGCCAGCTTCTGGTCGGGGGTACCGAGGAACTTGTTGGCGTTGAGGCGCGCCCGCATCAGGGCTTCCTGGGCCATGCCGGCGCGGGCCGCGGTCTCGAAGGCGCCGTCCTTGACCGCGCCGGCGATGGTGTCGGTCAGAGTCGTCCGCATGCGCAGACCGAGCGGGGTCAGGGTGTCGCCGACCAGGGTGTCGCGGGCCTGGCTCATCCGGACCAGGGCGTCAAAATCGCCGGCGTAGCCGTCAAAGAGACCGATCATGCGTTCGGCATTGGCCCGCTCGGCGGCGCTGTTGGCGCCCTTCAGCACCGTCTCCAGGTTTGGCCTCAGCGCCTTCAGCAACCGGCGGACCTCGGCCTCGCCTTCGCCGCGTTCGGTATAGAGCACGACGGTGCGGCGGAGGTTGGCGACATCGCCCTTGACCCGCTCGGCCAACAGGGCATCGCCGGCCATGTCGGCATAGACCTTGAAGCTGCCGTCGGCCGCGGTCAGTCCGCGATAGCCGACCGCCGAAACCGCGACCAGCAGCAGGAGGACGATGAAAAATCCGGTGTAGATACGGGTTCCGACCCTGAACCGTCCCGAAAAGCTACCCTCAGCCATTGTCGTCTCTCCGCGTCTCCCGGATACCCGGCGTCCCCGATCTGCCGCCCCGGATTCTATCATCACTTCGGAAGCATGGGAATGATGTGATGATAGGATCCGAGGCTGGCGGACACCAGCCGAATATTGAGTTCAGCATTTCGATCGCACCGATAACAATCAGGGATATCCGAAATTTGATGCCGACCGTCAAAAAATCGGCATCAGGGCGCGGCTGCCAGCGCCGCGATGTCCTTCATCAGTCTGAGGGTGCCCTTGAGCCGCATCTCTGGGGCGTCCCAGGCGCGCAGGCTGACCAGCTTGTGGTCGGGGCGGAGTTTGACCGTGCCCGACTGGCTGGCGAGGTAGCGCACCAGCCGGTCCGGGTGGCTGAAGCTGTTGTGGTGGAAGGTCAGGACCGCGCCCTTGGGGCCGGCGTCGACCCGCTCGACATTGGCGAGGCGGCACAGCTGCTTGATCGCCACCACTTCGAGCAGGTTCTCGACCTCGGCCGGCAGCCGGCCGAAGCGATCGATCATCTCGGCGGCGAAGGCGTCGATTTCGGCGCGGTCGGCGAGATCGGCGATGCGGCGGTAGAGGCCGAGACGTACGGCCAGATCCGAGACGTACGCCTCGGGGATCAGCACCGGCATGCCGAGGTTGATCTGGGGCGTCCAGCGCTCCTCGGCGGCGGCGCCGCCGCCGCCGGCCCGGGCGGTGGCCACCGCCTCCTCCAGCATATGCTGATAGAGTTCGACGCCGACCTCCTTGATATGGCCCGACTGTTCCTCGCCCAGGAGATTGCCGGCGCCCCGGATGTCCATGTCGTGGGAGGCGAGCTGGAAGCCGGCGCCGAGGGTATCCAGGGTCTCGATGACATGCAGCCGCTGCTGGGCCGCCCCGGAAAGCGTACCTTTGGGGCTGTACGTCAGGTACGCATAGCCGCGCAGCTTCGAGCGCCCGACCCGGCCGCGCAGCTGATAGAGCTGGGCGAGGCCGAAGAGGTCGGCGCGGTGAATGATCATGGTGTTGGCGTTGGGGATGTCGAGCCCGGACTCGATGATGTTGGTGGCCAGCAG
>JBAXPR010000075.1:0-18478 GCA_037132135.1 Rhodospirillaceae bacterium | reverse complement strand
TGGCAGCGCGAGGTGATGGTGACCTCGGGCGCCACCGAGGCGCTGGCCGCCTGCCTACTCGGCCTGATCGAACCCGGCGACGAGGTGGTGCTGTTCGAGCCGCTCTACGACAGCTACCTGCCGATCATCAGGCTGGCCGGCGGCGTGCCCCGGTTGGTGACCCTGCGGCCACCCGACTGGGGTTTCAGCCGCGCGGACCTGAGAGGGGTCTTTTCTCCCCGGACCAAGCTGGTGCTGATCAACGATCCGCTCAACCCGGCGGCCAAGGTCTTTTCCGCCGATGAATTGGCGCTGATCGCCGAGTTTGTGCTGGCCAGCGACGCCTATGCCGTCTGCGACGAGGTGTACGAGCATATCGTGTTCGACGGTCGCCGCCACATCCCGCTGATGACCCTGCCGGGAATGCGCGAGCGCTGCCTCAAGATCGGATCGGCGGGCAAGACCTTTTCCCTGACCGGCTGGAAAGTCGGCTATGTCACCGCCGCCCCGGCCCTGCTCCAACCGGTGGCCAAGGCCCACCAGTATCTGACCTTCACCACTCCGCCCAACCTGCAAAGCGCGGTCGCCTTCGGGTTGAACCAGGAGGAGGGCTATTTTACCGGCCTCGCCGCCGGCATGCAGGCCAAGCGCGACCGGCTGGCCGCCGGCCTTGGCCGCGCCGGCCTGACCGTGCTGCCCAGTGCCGGCAGCTATTTCGTCATCGCCGATTACGCCGGCACCGGCTTTGCCGGCGACGACGTCGCCTATTGCCGCCACCTGACCATCGACGTCGGGGTGACCGCGATACCGGTCAGCGCCTTTTATGCCGGCGCCGATTCCGGCGCATGCGTGCGCTTCTGCTTTTGCAAGCGGGACGAGATGCTCGACGAGGCTTCCCGCCGGCTGGCCGCCCATTTTTCAGGTCAAAGACGAACGCCCCGCCATTGTCATGGCGATCGGCGCGCCCGCACGGCATACTTGATCGCAACCGACTGTGAGCCGGCAAGCCGGCGCCACCGGCGCCGGACCGAAGGAGCGGTCTCTTTCCATGCAGTGCCGTTATCGCTGGTTGATCGCCGTCATTCTGGCCGCCCTCGGTTCGGCGGAGTGCCGGCCGTCGCGAGCCGAAGTCCGGGGCGCCGCTGACGGCGGCTTCCGGGTTACGGCGGTCGAAGTGGCGGCCGAACGCGATCAGCCCCAGGCCTGTTTTACCTTTGCCAGCCGGCTCGACCGGACGCGCGGACAGGGCTACGCCGCCTTTGTCGCGTTGGCGCCGCCGCTGCCCGCGCTTTCGGTGGTGGCGCGGGACCGCAGCCTGTGCGTCGAGGGTCTGAGCCACGGCACCCGCTACACCGTCACCCTTGGCCAGGGCCTGCCCGGCGCCGACGGCCGGCGACTGGCGGCCGCCGAGACCCACGCGATCGAGGTGCCGAACCGGGCGCCGGCCCTGGCTTTTCGGGGCGGCGGCCTGATTCTGCCCCGGGTCGGCGCCGAGGGGCTGCCGCTCCGGGCCATCAACATCGAGCATGTTCGCCTGCGCGTGCTGCGCATGGCCGACCGCGCCCTGGTCGAAAAAATCTATGCCGGCCGGGTCGCCCAGACTCTCAGCGACTGGGATATCGGCGAGCTGGTCGAAAAGGGCGGCAAGGGTGTCTGGACGGGCGAACTGTCGATCACCGCGGCGCGCAACGCTCCGGCCATCGTCACCTTTCCGCTGGCGCCGCTGCTGGACGGACTTGAGGCCGGCGTCTATCTCGCCACCGCCGAAGCCGTGGCCACGGGCGCCGCCGGCCCTGCTCCGGAGGGACCGAGGGCCAGCCAGTGGTTCGTGATCGCCGACCTCGGCCTGACCACCTTCTTTGGCGACGATGGCCTGACGGTGTTCGCCCGTGCCGTCACCCGGGCTCAGCCGCTGGCCGGGGTCGAGTTGCACCTGCTGGCACGCAACGGCAAGGAGCTGGCCAAGCGGCGCACCGGGGCCGATGGCATCGTCCGCTTTGAGGCCGAGGTGACCCGCCGGAGCGGCGACGAGGCGGTCCAGGCCCTCTTTGCCTACGGCGGCAGCGACGAGTTCAGTTTTCTCGATCTCGCGGCCCCCGGTGTCGATCTCGGCGATCGCAGCGCGGTCGGCCGCAACTCGCCCGGCCCGCTCGACGCCTTCCTCGCCACCGGGCGCAGCATTTACCGCCCCGGCGAAACGGTATCGGTTACCACTCTCTTGCGCGACAACGCCGCGCGGGCGGTACCGGGCCGGACCTGGACGCTCAAGCTCTGGCGTCCCGACGGCGTCGAAGCCGACCTCCGGGCGGTCAGGGACGCCGGAGCCGGGGGCGGCAGCGCCGCCTTTCCGCTGATGCCGACCACCCTGCCCGGCCTCTGGAGCATCACCGCTCACAGCGAGCCCGACGGACCGGCGATCGGCCGCACCGAGTTCACGGTTCATGATCTGCTGCCGCCGCGGCTCGACTTCGTGCTCTCTGCCGGCCAGCCGGCGCTGACCCCGGGACATGGCGGTTCGCTGGGCATTGAGAGCCGGACCCTGTTCGGCACCCCGGCCGCGCACCTGCCGGGCGAACTCTCGATGACCATCCGCACCGCCGAGACGCCGTTTCCCGCCTATGCCGGCTTCCGCTTCGGCCTGGCCCAGGAAACCTTCACACCGATCCAGACCGTGCTGCCGGGTTTCACCACCAATGGCGCCGGCTTGGCCGAGGCCGAGGTTCCGACTCTGGCACTGCCCGATTCGTCCCATCCCCTGCAGGCGGTGATCCGGGGCACGATCTTCGACATCGGCGGCCGGGCGGTGAGCCGCGAACTGGTGCTGCCGATCCATGACCAGCCGTTCCGGATCGGCATCCGGCCGCGCTTCGAGGACGACGCCGTACCCGAAGGCGCCACCGCCGCCTTCGAGGTCATCGCGGTCGGCCCCGATGGCGCCACTTTGGCCCGGCCCGACCTTTCCTATGAGCTTTACGAAGAGGATTCCGAGTTCCGCTGGTTCGAGGCCGGCGGCCGGTGGGACTACGAGACCGTCATCCGCGATCATCGCCTGACCGGCGGCACCGTCGCGGTCGGCGCCGACAGGCCGGCGACCCTCGAGGAGCCGCTGCACGCCGGCCGCTACCGGCTCGAGGTCTTTGATCCCGGCCGCGGGATCGCCTCCTCGGTCCGCTTCACCGCCGGCTGGTGGTCGACCCCGGCCGCCGGGAACCGTCCCGACGCGGTCGAAGTTTCGGTACTGCAGCGCCGCGGACAGGAGGGTGGGCCGGCCCGGGTCCATATCCGCCCTCCCTACGACAGTCAGGTCGTGATCGCGGTTGCCGACCGCTCGGTGCGCCAGATCATCTCGCGCCAGATCGGCGCCGAAGGAGCCTTCCTCGATCTGCCGGTGTCACCCGACTGGTCCGCCGGCATGACCATTATCGCCACCGCCTACGCCGCGGTTGATCCGCTGCGCAAGACCGCGCCGCGCCGGGCGATTGGCATCGGCTGGCTGGCGGTGGATGCGCAACCCCGGACCCTGCGCCTTGCGATCGACGTGCCCCCGGTGGTGGAGCCGCGGCGGACGCTGACCCTGCCGGTCGCGGTCAGGAGCGCCGCCGGAGCGCTGCTGCCGGCCGACAGCCCGGCCTTTTTGACCGTGGCCGCGGTCGACGAGGCGGTGCTTCAGGTCACCGGCCAGCCGACGCCCGACCCCGTGGCCTATTATCTCGGCCAGCGGCGGCTCGGCGTCGAATTGCGCGACGTCTACGGCCGGTTGCTCGACCCCGTGCGCCCCGGCCCGGCGGCCAGCCGCGGTCCGCCCGTCGAAAAGCGGCGCCTCAGCCAAGTCTCCGGCCTGCCCGAGCGCGACGCACCGGTGGTGACGCTGTTTTCCGGCGTCGTCCGGGTTGGCGCCGACGGTGTCGCCGCGGTGCCGCTGGCCATCCCGGACTTCGACGGCCGCTTGAGACTGATCGCGCTGGCCTGGGACGGCACCCGGGTCGGCCATGCCGAGGCGACGCTTGCGGTCCACGACCGGGTCCGGACCGAACTCGCCTTGCCCCGCTTCCTCGCCCCCGGCGACCGCGCGGTGATCGAGATCGGCCTGACCAACCTTGCCGCCGCTCCGGGCGACTATCAGGTGATGCTGACCACCGAGGGGGGGGTGTCGGTGGCCGACGGCCGCTTCGCGGTCGGGATCAAGAGGGGCCGCCGTGTCACCGTCTCGCGCACGCTCAGCGCCGACCGCCCCGGGCCGGCAACGCTCCGGGTCGAGATTTCCGGCCCCGAAGGCTACCATCTGATCCGCAGCCGGGCGATCAAGGTCCGCCCCGCGGTCGGTCTGGTCTGGCGCCATCAGGCCGCCACCCTTGAAGCCGGCCAGCCGCTCACGGTTCCGCCCGGGCTGTTCGAGGGCTTGCGTCCCGACTCGGTAAGCGGCGCGGTCACCCTCGGCCACCGGCCGACCCTCGATCTGGCCGGGCTGGTGATGGCGGTCGAGCGGCAGCCACGGGGCAGTGTCGCCCAGGTGGCCACCGACGCCCTGCGCCTGATCGCCGGCGGCGACCTCGCGGTCACCCTCGGCCTCGACACCGCCGAGAGTCTACGCCAGCGCATCCAGGCCGCGCTCGACCGCGTGCTCGGGCAGCAGCATGGCGATGGTGGCTTTTCGGCGTGGTCGCTCAAGGAGGACTCCGATGACGCCCTGACGCCGCTGGTCGCCGACGTCCTCGACCGCGCCGTCGCCGCCGGCTTTCGGGTGCCCGAGAGCGCGACCCGGCGGGCGCATGACTGGCTGAAGCGCCTGCTCGACAGCGGTTGGGGCGAGGACCGCGAATTGCCCGCCCGGGCCGGTGCCGTTTTCGTGCTCGCCCGGGCCGGGAGCCTCGACGCCGGCGCCGTCCATTATTTCCACGAAACCTTCGGGCCACGGCTGGCGTCGCCGGCGGCGCGAGCCCTGGTTGCCGCGGCCCTGGCCAGGGTCGGCGACGATGGCGCCGCGCGCGCCCTGTTCAATCAGATCGCCGACGCGCTGACCGGTGACGCCGGCACTCGCCTTGCCGTGCGTGATCTCGCCGTCACCCTGGCACTGGGAGCCGAGAGCGGCGCCCTCGGCCACGAGCGGCAGCTTGGCCTCGCCGAACGCCTCACCGCCCGCACCGCCGGATCGGAACTGCGGCTGGCCGCCGATGAACGGGCTTGGCTGACCCTGGCCGCCCGCGCCGTCGCCGCCCTTACCGTGGGGACCGAACCGCAGCGCATCAGCGCAGGAGAGATTGAGGTCGAGACGCCGCCGCCGCTGTACCGGCGGCTCGACCCCGCGGCGCCGCCACCGATTCGCAATCCCGGCCCGGACGTGCTCACCCAGCTGATCAGTGTCGTTGGCCTGCCGGCCGACCCGCCCCCCGCCGCTGAGCACGGCTTCACCCTCAGCCGCAGCCTCTTTGACCTCGAGGGCCAGCCGCTCAAGCCCGAGGCGGTGCGGCAAAACGATCTGGTGGTGGTGATTCTCGAGGGCAAGGCCACCACGCCCGGCCAGCAACGCATCGTCCTCGGCGACCTGCTGCCCGCCGGCCTCGATGTGGAAACCGTGCGCTTCGCCGACAGTCCGCAGCTTGGCGATCTGTCATGGCTGGGCGGCCTCAGCCTGGCCCGTCATGCCGATTACCGCCACGACCGCTTTATTGCCGTGCTCGATCTCGAGGACGGGCATCCGGGCTTCCGGGTGGTCTATCTCGCCCGCGCCGTCACCCAGGGCGACTTCATTCAGCCGGGAGCAACGGTCGAAGCCGCGGGTGACCCCGACCGGTTCGCCCGCACCGCATCGGGCCGGCTCCAAATTCATGGCCGACGGGACTGATCGGGATCGGTGTCAGGCCAGTTCGGCGGCAGCCTCGTCCGGCTCGCTGTCGAGGCCGGTCAGCTGGTAGGCGCCGACCATCAGCATCGCGGCGACGCTGCCGCCCTTGTCGGCCAGCGGCAGCACCAGCCGCTCCCAGGTTTCCATGCGCTGAAAGCCGACCTTGCGATTGACGTCGAGAATCTCGAAATCACTGGTATAGAGCCGGGACAAGGGCAGACCGGTCCGCACCACGGCGTCGTAATCCTGACGAATCACCGCGGCCTGATCGGGCGGCAGATCGTCGATGGTGCGCTTGGTCATCTCGACGCCAAAGCGGTAGACGAAGTTGCTGCCGTAAAGCCGGTAGCGGTAGCGCCCATCCTCGCCGACGTCGATCAGCAGCAGATTGCCCAGCCAGGGCTTGAGGATTTCCGGCGTGAACTCGGTTCGATCTGGCATTGGCCGCTCTTGGCACATGTCGGCCCAGAGATCATAAAGCCGGGACAGTCTCGCGTCCTTCAGGTCCGGTCGGCTCATCACTTCACCCGCAGCCAATTGCCGGCGCGCCCAGAGGGCGGGCCCAAACCATGCTCCAGTTCACGGTATAGAATTGCTGAGCACCCCATTGTCAACACCCCGGGCCTTCCGGGCGCGGCGCCGGCCGCGCGCCGGTCAGCGCTTGCCGGCCAGCAGATGCTCCAGCCAGTGGATATCGTAGTCGCCGTTGATGAAATCCCGCTGAACGATCAGACGGTTATGCAGCTGAATCGTCGTCTCGACGCCGCCGATCACGAACTCTTCCAGCGCCCGGCGCAGCCGCATCAGGCACTCGTTGCGCGATGAGCCATGAACCACCAGCTTGGCGATCAGGCTGTCGTAATGGGAGGGCACCCGGTAGCCGTCGTAAAGCGCGCTGTCGACCCGGACGCCAAGCCCGCCCGGAGCATGATAGCCCTCGATCCGGCCCGGAGAGGGCGCGAAGGTCTCGGGATGCTCGGCGTTGATCCGGCACTCGATGGCATGGCCCTGGATGCGGACATCCTCCTGGCCATAGCCGAGCGGGGCCCCGGTGGCGACCCGGATCTGTTCCCGCACCAGATCGATCCCGGTGATCATCTCGGAGATGGTGTGCTCGACCTGGAGCCGGGTATTCATCTCGATGAAGTAGAACTGGCCGTCCTCGAACAGAAACTCCATGGTGCCAACGCCGCGATAGCCGAACTGGCGGGCGGTGCGGGCGGCCAGGGTGCCGATATGCTCGCGCTGGGCGGAATTGAGCGCCGGCGACGGCGCCTCCTCGATCACCTTCTGATGACGGCGCTGCACCGAGCAATCGCGCTCCCCGAAATGGACGACGTTGCCCTGGCTGTCGGCCAGCAGTTGAATTTCAATGTGGCGCGGCTTGATCAGATACCGCTCCATGTAGACTTCATCATTGCCGAAGGCGGCCCGCGACTCGTTCTTGGCCATCTGAAAGGCTTCGCGCAGGGACTCGGGGTTGCGCGCCACCTTCATGCCGCGCCCGCCGCCGCCCGCCGCCGCCTTGATCAGCAGGGGATAGCCGATCTGGCGCGCGACCTCTTCGGCCTCCTCGAAGGTCGCAACCGGCCCGTCGGAGCCGGGGACTACGGGCAGGCCAAGTTCCATCACTGTCTTCTTGGCGGTGACCTTGTCCCCCATGATCCGGATGTGCTCGGGGGTGGGGCCGATGAAGGCAAAGCCGTGCTCTTCGACCATCTCGGCAAACTGGGCGTTCTCGGAGAGAAACCCGATGCCGGGATGAATGGCGTCGGCGCCGGTGATGGTCGCCGCTGACAGGATCGCCGGGATGTTGAGATAGCTCTCCTTGGCCGAGGGCGGGCCAATGCACACGCTCTCGTCGGCGAGCCGCACATGCATGGCGTCGGCGTCGGCGGTGGAATGCACCGCAACGGTATGGATGCCCATCTCGCGACACGCGCGGTGAATGCGCAACGCGATTTCGCCGCGGTTGGCGATCAGCACCTTTTCAAACATGCCACCGGCCATCGGTAAGACCACCTATTCGATGATCAGGAGAACTTCGCCGAACTCGACCGGCTGGGCGTCGGACACCAGGACCTGGGTCACGGTGCCACTTCTCGGGGCCTTGATCGGGTTCATCACCTTCATGGCCTCGATGATCAGGATCGTCTGACCGGCCTTGACCTGATCCCCGGCCCGGGCATAGGGCGCCGCCCCCGGCTCGGGTGCAATATAGGCGGTGCCGACCATCGGCGAGGTCACCGCCCCGGGCGGCACCAGGGGCGCCCCCGGGCCGGGCCGGGCCGCGTTGGGCAGCGCCGCCGCCGCGGCGGCCGGGGCTGCAACGGCCACCGTCGAAACCGCGGTCTGCCGGGTGACGCGGATGCGCCGCTCGCCTTCCGCGAACTCCACTTCGGTCAACCCGGTCTCTCGCAACAGGTCCGCCAGCTTGCGGACCAGATCGCCATCAATGTCGAAACCCGTCATTCTCAAACCCTGCTGCTTAAACGCGATCGAGAATCGATGCCATGGCGTCAAGCGCCAACAAATACCCGTTCACCCCGAGACCGCAGATCACACCCTTGGCAATCATCGAAACATACGAGTGATGCCGAAACGATTCGCGCCTGAAAATGTTGGACAGATGAACCTCGATTACCGGCAGTTCCGCCAGGGTCAAAGCATCCAGGATCGCGATCGAGGTATGAGTGTAAGCCCCGGCATTGATGATGATGCCGTCGTTGTCGGTCCGCGCCTGCTGTATCCAGCTGACCAGCTCACCCTCGCTGTTGGACTGACGAAAGTCAATGACCAAGCCCAGCGCCTCTGCCCGTTCCTGGCACATCGCCTCGAGATCGTCGAGGGTCTGCGCGCCATAGATCGCCGGCTCCCGAATCCCGAGCATGTTCAGGTTGGGACCATTGAGAATCAGGATCGAGGCGTCGTTCGGCAAGGCTGACGTCTTCCCTAAGGTGTATTGCCATCGTGTTTTGCCGCGGCGCGTCGCCACGGGTCCGCACCGGCTCGGACGGCGCGATTTGACAGACCCCAGTATGGATCAAACACCGACGACTGGAAATAGCCTTGTGCGTCGCACAAAAAAAAATGGGCTCCGGGGTCGCCGGGAAGAAAAGGGCGGCCCCGGCCGCCCCGGTGGCGATCGGGGATCGGAACGCCGTGGATGTCCCGTCTTTCGTTGGGCCGGACAGGGTGGCGACGAGCAATGGCGCTGGACCGGGTAATCCCCTGTGATAGTGTCGGCGCTTGTCTGCCGCCGCAAGGCGCGACTCCGTCCCCGATCCGCCGAGGCGTGATGCTGGCCACCTGCCCCCCCGAAGCGTTGAGGCGCGCCCTGGCCGCGAGCGCGGCGCCGCTGCTGGTGATCGAGGCCCGGGTCCTGACCGAGCCGACACCGCCGGTCGACGCCAGCCCGTCCGCCGGGGCGCTGTTTGGACTGTTGGAGACCGGGGACGACGGCGCCTTCGCCCTGCCGCCCCGGCTCACGACCATCGTGACGGCGGCATGCCGCCGCTGCATTGCGGCCGGGGCGCCGGTGGTGACCGCGCTCGACCCCGGGTTGCTCGGGCGTACGGTAGCGGCGCGGGCGCTGGTGGCTACGCCGTTGTTTGATCCCTGGTTGACGGTGGTGCGGGTGATGGTGGCGCCGGCCGATCAGGTGCCTGCCGAGAGCCGCGAACGCTTCGATCTGGCGATCGCCGGCACCGACGACGGCATCTGGGACTGGGACCTCAGCACCGACAGTATTTATTTCTCTCCCGCCTGGTTCCGCATTCTCGGCTACGAGCCCGACGAACTGCCGGTCACCGCCACCACCTGGACCGATCACATCCATCCCGACGACCTGATGGAAGCCTACCGGCGCATCCAGGATCATCTTGACGGCAAGTCCGCCCGCTATGTCCATCCTCACCGCCTTCGCCACAAGCACGGCCATTATGTCTGGGTCGAGGCCAAGGGCAAGGCGGTGAGCGATGTTTCGGGCAAACCCTACCGGCTGGTCGGCACGATTACCGACATCGAACACCTCAAGCGGCAGGACGCCGATCTGCGGCGGGCCAAGGCCGAGGCCGAAGCCGCCACCCGGGCCAAGTCGGAGTTCCTGGCCGCGGTCAGTCACGAGATCCGCACCCCGATGAACGGCATCATAGGCATGACCCAGCTGTTGCTCGATACCAGCCTGGAGCGCCAGCAGCGGCGCTATGCCGACGCCGTGCTCGGCTCGGCCTCGGAGTTGATGACGATCATCAACGATATTCTCGACATCTCGAAACTCGAAGCCGGGCGGATGGACATCGAGGCGGTGCCGGTGCGGCTGCCCGAACTGGTCGAGGGCGTGGTCGAGCTGCTGATGCCGCGCGCCCGGGAAAAAGGTATCGAGATCAGCCATTTCGTTTCGCCGCTCCTTGAGCAGCCGTTGCTCGGCGACCCGACCCGGCTGCGCCAGATTCTGGTCAATCTCACCGCCAACGCCGTCAAATTCACCGACCTCGGCGACGTCGCGGTCGAGGTGCTGGTGCAGGGGCAGACCGAGACCGCCGTCACCGTCGGCATTGAGGTCAGCGATACCGGCATCGGCATCCCCGACGAAGCCCGCGACCGCCTGTTCGCCAAATTCGTCCAGGGTGATGGCTCGATTGCCCGCCGTTATGGCGGCACCGGCCTTGGCCTCGCCATTTCCAAGGAACTGGCGGAGCTGATGGGTGGCATCATCACGGTCGACAGCGCTCCCGGAGCGGGCAGCCGCTTCACCGTCACCCTTTCCTTGCGCTTCGCCGCGCCTCCCGATGCCGCTTGCGCCCTGCCGCCGGCACTCTTTGCCGGCCGGCGGGCGCTGGTGATGGACGGACTTTTGCTGCGGCGCCGGGTGCTGCTGCACCATCTGGAAGCGCTGGGGATCGCCGCCGCCATCGCCACCGACAGCGCCGAAGCCGTGGTCATGCTCGAGGATACGCGGGCGCCGCCGCCCGACCTCGTGGTGATCGGCACCCTCGCGCCCGCTCCATGGCCACCCAGGCACAGCCTCGCCGCAGCCCTGGGCCGGCGGCCGGACCTGCCGGTGCTGCGCCTGATCTCCTCGGTGACCGGCCGCCCCCCCGGCCCCTGCGAGGGCTGTTCCCAGCCCTGTCATGCCACCGCGCTGATGCTGCCGGTGCGGCGCCAGGGGCTGATCACCAGCCTTGCCAGGCTCTTCGAGGCCGCGGGGCTCGGCTCACGGCCGGCTTGCGGCACCCTGCCCGATTGTGCCACCGCCGACGCCGCGATCGGGCCGGGCCTCCCCGCGCCCCCACCCCCCCCCGGCGATGCCCCGGCGGCGCTGACCGGGCCGCCGCTGTTGCTGGCCGAAGACATTCAGACCAACCAGCTGTTCGCGGTGACCCTGCTCAATCTGGCCGGCTACCCGGTCGACGTCGTCGAGGACGGCGTGCGGGCGGTGGCTGCCGCCAGCCGCCACGATTACGCGGCGGTGCTGATGGACGTCCAGATGCCGGTCATGGACGGCATCGAGGCCACCCGGCGCATCCGGGCGCTGCCGGGGCCGCGCGGCAGCGTGCCGATCATCGCCATGACCGCCCACGCCATGCCGCAGGCCCGCGCCAGCTGCCTTGCCGCCGGCATGAACGACTATCTGGCGAAGCCGATCATCCGTACCGACCTCCTGGCGATGGTGGCACGCTGGACCGCACCGGCGCCCGGACCCCTGGCCGGGGCCGAAGCCGCCGGCAGCGGCGGCTCGCCCGAGGACGACCCTCTCGAGATCGACGAGGACCAACTCAATGATCTCCTGAGTTCGGTGCGCCAGAGCGAGCTGCGCGCCATCGTCACCTGTTTTCTCAACGACATCGCCGGGCGCATCACCCGGCTCGACCGGGCGGTGACCGAGCGCAACCTCGGCGCCATCACCGCCGAGGCTCACGACCTCTCCAGCACCTCGGGCAGCTTCGGCGCCATCGGAGTGATGCGTCTCGCGGTGCGGATGGAGATCACCGGCCGCGAAGGCAGGCTCGACGAGGCGCTGGCGCACTATCCGGCCCTCGCCGCCGCCACCCGCAGCCTGATCCAGACCATGGAATCCCGTTTCGCCGGCATGCGCGCCGACGTGCCCTGCCCCCCCGCCTCCCTACCCCCCTGACCGCCGGCATGGCTCCGTCAGGCCGGCCCCGGCAGGCCGTCCCGAAGCGCCAGCACCTCGGCCGCGACGCTTGGGTTGGCCGCCAGCAGCGCCCCCACCGGCAGGCGCAGCCAGTCGATGCCCCCCCCGTCGGCGGCCAGCACCACCCCTCCGGCCTCGGCCACCGCCAGCGCCGCGGCGGCGAAGTCCCAAACCTTGGCGCCGCGGCAGTTGAGATAGACCGCCGCCTGCCCGCGCAGCAGCGCGATGGTGTTGCCGACCGCGGTCGCCTGGGTGATCCCGGCCAGCGCCTGATGAGCAACCCGGCCAACCCAGGCGACATGATCGGGGTTGAGAAAACGGTTCAGCTCGAGCATCGCGATCGAGGAGGCCAGCGCCGCCCGGGGCGAGAGCCGCACCCGGCTGCCGTCGACCCAGGTGCCGCCGCCCCGCCAGGCCGTGACCGTGGTGCCGAGCACCGGCTGGTGCAGGACACCGGCCACCGGCTGGCCATCCTCGATCAGCGCCAGCGTCACCCCCCATTCCGGGAAGCCGGAGGCGTAGATCGCGGTGCCGTCGAGTTCGTCAGCGGTGAGATAGCACGCCGGCAGAACCTCGGGATTGTCCTGCTCCTCCAGAATCTGGGTCACGCCGGGAAAGCGGCGGCCGAGTTCGCGCTGGATGATCTCGTGGGAGCGGCGGTCGGCCAGGGTCACCAGCTGGCCCGGCTCCTTCAGCCAGGCTCCCAGCGCCTGCCCGCGCAGTTCCAGGATCGCCGCCCCGGCGGCATGAGCGACGTCGGCAAGCTGAGCGGCAATGATCTTCACGGCGGGCGTCCGGGTTGGTGGCGGGGCATGGGCGTGGTATCTTGATCAAAGGCCCTGGCCCGTCAAGGCCGCAAAAATCAAGGTTCCCTTGCCCCAGTCTCCCCGAAAGACCGCACCCTTCCCGACCAGGGAGGCGGTGCTCGAATTCATCCGCGAAAGTCCGGCCCCGGTGGGCAAGCGAGAGATCGCCCGCGCCTTCCAGCTCACCGGTGACGCCCGGATCGCGCTCAAGCTGCTGCTGAAGGACCTGGAGACCGATGGCGCCCTCGAGCGCGGCCGCGGCCGCCGGCTCGGACCGCCCGCGGTGCTGCCCGAGGTCGCGGTGGTCGATATCGTGGCCATCGACTCCGACGGTGAAACCTTGGCCCGCACCGTTAACACCCGTCACGACGATCTGCCGCAGCCGAAAATCTTCATGCAGCCGGAGCCGCGCGGCCATCCCTCGCTCGCGGTAGGCGACCGCCTGCTGGCCAGGCTGCGCCGCCTCGGCGACGGCGAATATGAGGGCCGGACCATCCGTCGTCTCGACGGCGGGCCGACGCGGGTGCTGGGCGTCTATCGCCATGGCCCCGAGGGCGGCCGGGTGGTCTGCACCGACCGCCGGGCCAAGGCCGAGCTGGCGGTCGGCCACGCCGACGCCGGAGCTGCCGAACCCGGCGATCTCGTGCTGGTCGAGCTGACGGGCGCCAGCCGGGCCGGGCTGCGGCAGGCGCGGGTGGTCGAGCGGCTGGGCCGCAGCGAGGAGCCGCGCACCATCAGCCTGATCGCGATTCACGGCGCCGGCCTGCCCACGGTGTTTCCCGCCGCCGCCCTGGCTGAAATCGACGCGGCCCGGCCGCCGGGGCTTGCCGGCCGGACGGATCTGCGCACGCTGCCGCTGGTGACCATCGACGGCGCCGACGCGCGGGATTTCGACGACGCGGTGTTCGCCGCACCTGACTCCGACCCGGGCAATGCCGGCGGCTGGCATCTGGTGGTCGCCATCGCCGACGTTGCCTTTTATGTCCGCCCCGGCTCCGCCCTCGACCGCGCCGCCCTTGATCGCGGCAACTCGACCTATTTTCCCGACCGGGTGGTGCCAATGCTGCCCGAAGGTCTGTCTAACGACCTCTGCTCGCTGAAACCCGGTGAGGACCGGCCCTGCCTTGCCGTCCACATCTGGATCGACCGCGAGGGTACGAGGCGCCGGCACCGCTTCGAGCGCGCCCTGATGCGCTCTCTGGCGCGCCTGACCTATGAGCAGGTCCAGACCGCAGCCGATGGCCACCCCGACGAGGCCGCCGCCCCCCTCGCCGGCACCGTGATCGCCCCCCTCTACAGTGCCTTCCGGGCCCTGCTCGCGGCGCGGGAGCGGCGCGGCACCCTGGAGCTGGACCTGCCCGAGCGTCAGGTCAAACTCTCGGCCGACGGACGGGTCGCCGAGATCATCGAACGGGCGCGCTATGACAGCCACCGCCTGATCGAAGAGTTCATGATCGCGGCCAACGTCGCCGCCGCCGAGTCGCTGGAAAGCGCCGGCAGTCCGCTGCTCTACCGCGTCCATGACCGCCCGACCGTCGACAAGCTGGAGTCGCTGCGCCAGTTTCTGGCCAGCCTCGGCCTCCGTCTGGCGCGCGGCCACGGCAGCCAGCCGATACACTTCACCCAAATTCTTAAGTTAGCATCTCAGTTACCTGATAAAATTGCTGTTAATGAGATGATTCTCCGCAGTCAGGCCCAAGCCGAATACCACCCCGAGAACATCGGGCATTTCGGGCTGGCGCTACCGCGCTATGCCCATTTCACCTCTCCGATCCGTCGTTATGCCGACCTGATCGTCCATCGCGCACTGATTCGGGCTCTCGGCCTCGGCCCCGACGGTCTCGACGACTCCAGCCTCGTCCGCCTGGCCGAGATCGGTGGCCACATTTCCCGGACCGAGCGCCGTTCGGCCGCTGCCGAGCGCGAGACCATCGACCGCTACACTGCGTCGTTCCTGGCCGACCGGGTCGGCGCAACCTTCGCCGGCCGCATCTGCGGCGTCACCCGGTTCGGGCTGTTCGTCAAACTCGACCACACCGGAGCGGACGGACTGATCCCGATCAGCACCCTGCCCCAGGACTATTATGACCACGACGAGCGGTTGCACGCCCTGGTCGGCCGGCGCACCGGCACCCGCTTCCGGCTCGGCGAAGCGGTGCAGATCCGGCTGGTCGAAGCCAATGCTCTGACCGCGAGCACCCTTTTCGCCCTGGCCGGGACCGGCGCCGATGCGGCTCCGGCCGTCCCTCCCCGTGCCCATGGCAGAGCCGCCACAGGTCGGCGCAAAACCATCCCCGACCGCAAACGGCGCTGACCCCCGGCAGTCCCGACGTGAGAAGATCATCGTCCGGGTGAGAGCCCGGCAGCGAATGGATGCTCCGTCAGTCTGCCGGTCTCCGGAACAAAATACCGGCGTGCCCTGCCCGCCGGCGGTTGCTTAAGTCCTGGCGTTGGGAGTATTTTAGAGGGACTTCCTCCTCACGCCGAATGGACCAGTTCCGTTGGGAGCCCCGGAAACGGGGCGGTCGGAGTCCCGACGGTTCAGCGGTTCGCGCACCACGCTTGACATTCGTGCTCAGTGGGCATGAAATGGTGAGCCTTGCCGCAAGCGTCGAGAGCTTGCCCAGGGTTCGGGCCGGCGCGGCGATGGTGGTTGATGGCTGCAGCGTGGTCAGTGACCGGTCTCGATGGTCAGTGACGTGTCATTAAATTTTGCGGTGGGTTCGGCGTTCCATGGGCAAGGTCATCCGCGGTTATACTCTTCGGGCCTGGACGATGATGGCCGCGACCGCGCTGCTGGTGGTCGGGGGCTGTGCGGCCGAACCCGTGACCTCGGCCTCGGCTGCGCCGGCGCCGCTCTCGGAACAGGTTCTGACCGTCGGCCTCAACCGCATCGCGGAGATTTACCTCCAGCCGGTCGACCTGGCGAAGCTGTGCGTCGACGGCCTTGCCGGGCTGCGCACGATCGATCCGATGCTCCGCATCGTCCACGAGTCGGGCGCGGTGACGATCAACCGCGGCAACCGGCAGGTCACCGCCTTCGCGATTCCCGAGAACGGCGATCCCGGCGTGTGGGCGATGCTGACCACGCGCGCCGTCGAGCGCGCCCGGCAGTTTTCGCCGCCGTTATATGAGGCGACGCCCGATCAGCTCTATCAGGCGGTGTTCGACGGGGTGCTGGCCGACCTCGACTCCTATTCCCGCTACACCACGCCGCAGCGCGCCAGCAACGAGCGGGTGATCCGCGAGGGCTATGGCGGAGTCGGCCTGGCGCTGGAGTCGCGCAATGGCCGCTATCTGGTGCGCGAGGTCAGTTTCGACGGCCCCGCCGATCGCTCGGGCATCGCGGTCGGCGAAGCGGTCGACGCCATCGATGGTGCCGCCACCCGCTCGATGACCGCCCAGGAGATCACCGAGGCGCTGCGGGGCATTCCCGGCAGCGTCGTCCGCTTGACCGTAGCGCCGCTCCGGGGCGGCCCCGGCGCCGGGCGGATGGTGTCGCTCCACCGCGAGCGGGTGATCTCCAACTCAGTCCAGGCCCGGATCGATAACGGCGTCGTGATCGTCAAGGTCGAGCGCTTCAACGCCGCGACCACCGCGAACCTTCGCGATACCCTGGAACTGATCCTGGCCCGCCTCGGGCACAATGCCCGCGGCGTCGTGCTTGACCTCCGGGGCAATCCCGGTGGTCTGCTCGATCAGGCGGTGGCGGTGGCCGATCTCTTTATCCGCCGCGGCCGTGTCGTTTCCACGGCGGGCCGACACCCCGACAGCTGGCAGCGCTTCGACGCCATCGGCGAGGACATCCTCAACGACCGGCCGCTGGTGGTGCTGATCGACGGCCGTTCGGCCTCGGCCGCCGAAATCGTCGCCGCCGCGCTCCAGGACAGCGGTCGCGCGGTGGTGGTCGGGGCCTCGTCCTTCGGTAAAGGCAGCGTCCAGACCGTGACCCGACTGCCCAATGACGGCGAACTGTTCCTGACTTGGTCGCGAATCTACGCCCCCTCGGGCTACACCCTTCATCGCCAGGGCGTGCAGCCCACCGTCTGTACCAGCCACGACGACGCCGATGCCGAGACGGTACTGGCGCCCTTGCGCAGCGGTCAGATCGAAGCCCCGGGCGTGATCGCGCGCTGGCGGGCCGCCGCCCCCGACGACGAGGCCGCGCTTGCCCGCCTGCGGCAGGCCTGTCCCTGGAAGGCCCATGAGGCCGAACTCGACGTCCGGGTTGCCGAGCGCCTGCTGGCGGTGCCGACGCTCTATCGCAGCGCCCTCGCCCTCTCCACCACCGCGGTCGCCGAGCGCTGATCGGGCGCCGCCGGGAGCGCGAAGGCTTTTCCGCCCTTGACTCCGCCGGTCGGGCCGCTATTCTGCCGGCCCGACGCGCTGCCCGCTCTGGGCAGGCGAGCGTTTTTCTTTACGCTGGATCGATGCCATGGCAAAGCAAAATACGGTTCTGATCCGACTGATCAGCACCGCCGAAACCGGGTTCTTTTATGTCAAGAAGAAGAATCCGAAAAAGACCACCGAGAAGCTGAACTTCCGGAAGTACGATCCGGTGGCGCGCAAGCACGTCGCGTTCAAGGAAGCCAAAATCAAGTAGGGCTTTGATTGAGGGCCTGCCCGCGGCTTTGGCGGGGCAGGCCGAAGGGTGCGGTATGGCGGTCATGGCCTCGCCCGGGGACGACCCCCGCGAACAGATCCAGCCCGATCCGGCGCAGCGCCCCAGTCACGCGTCGGGGGCTCTCTTTGAGCGTCAGGACCAGCCGGTTGCCGCCGCGACCATTGTCGATGTCTGCGGCGGACTGATCGCCGGCCACCTGGAGCGCCTCACCGACTGGGCGGGCAGCGGCTGGAAGGCCGGCGACTTCAACCAGTATGTCGTTGCCGCCACCGTCGACACCGGCCTTGAGCTGATCCTCACCTTGAGTTCGGAGCCTCAGGAGGATGTGCACTGGCGGGTTGCCGCTGGCAGTCCGGGGACGATTCTCGGCCGCGAGCGCCGCGAGCATTTGGCGCGCTTCGGTTTTCTGGCCGCGGCCGAGGGAGGCCGCTGGGATCGCGACATCCGCATCAGCTCCCCCCGGGAGGCCGCCGCCGCGGCCCGCGACCTGTTGGCCCTGCTGACCGAGATCTTCGGCTATGACGGTCAGGCGGCCCTTACCTTCACCCTGGCCCGGGGCCAGCGCGCTGAACCCGGGCTGCTCTATCGCACCCTTGGCCCCGATGATCTGCGCCGACTGCTCCACGGCTGGGGCTACCGCGCCGAGGTCGGAACCACGGTCAGCGGCAATCCGGTGGTGCGCAGCGGCGCCGGCGGCTTCAAGTTCCACATTCTCTTTGCCTGGCCGACCCGGGATAGCCGGTATTACGGTTGTCTCAACTTCGTGACGGTGTTTCTTGGCCGGCCCAACCTGTCCCTGTCGGTGGTTAACGAGGTCAGCCGCAGCTCGCGCTTTGCCCGGCTCTATCTCGACGAGGAAAACGACCTGATCATGGAGCGCGACATCGCCCTGACCGGCGGCGTTTCCGCCGCCTATCTCCATGAGTGCCTGCTCGACTGGACCTGCATGATGGAGTCGGTGACCAAGAAACTCGAACGGCTGGTCCCGGCGCCGGAGACGGTGCCGGTGGTCGTTCACTAGGCTCGAGACTCAATCATGCCCACCAGATTATGATGGCGGCGAGAGCTAC
>JBAXPR010000074.1:0-18541 GCA_037132135.1 Rhodospirillaceae bacterium | reverse complement strand
CCTCAGGATCGTAAACCATACTACGAGGTGGACCAATTCATGGGGGGTGGATCACCACCACCTGCCCCGACCCGACCAGTTCGATCAGGCAGGAGGTCCGGGCGCCGACCGCCGCCATCAGACCGACCACGCCGTTTACCACCACCAAAAGATGCTTCGCCTCCCCGCCCTGTTCAAAGAGGGAGGTGTTCGGCGGCGCCGTGATCACCCACGCCTGAGCCAGTATTTGAGCCAGTGCATCGCGGGGCAGAAAGATGAACAGGCGCGAACTCCGGACGCGGACGGCATCGGATTCCGCCAACACCCGGCGGGGCAAGTCGATCATGCTGGTCTCCCGTGGCTGGTATCGGGCAATGGCCACGCTGCAAACAGCGCTCATGCTGCGACAGAATGTCATAGCGGGTCTGCCCTGTTATTGATGCTTATCAAGGGCCTTGAAAAATCTCCGCCACGCCCAGAAGCGCTTGTGCGCGGGTGTTGTCTCTGGACCTCTAATGATCATTAGGGAAATCTGGCCATTTCCTCGCCTCTTGACCGACGACAAGGCCGGATATCGGCGAGAAGCGCAGCGTGATCGCTTGCCTGCACCGGATATGGTCCGGCTTCGGTGTTGTTTTGACTCGCACCGGATCAGCCCAGCCCTCGCTGACGGCACTCGAGATCATGAAACAGGCCCTTGTCGTTTTGCCACCGCCGCTTGAGAGGAACCCGCCGATGAACCCAATCTGGAACGACGATCTCAAGGTCGGCGTCGACATGATGGACACCGACCACCGCGCCTTTCTCGACCTGCTGGCCGCCTTCGCCGACACCGATGACGCCGGCTTTGTAACGCTGCTCGGCCGTCTGCTTCAGCATCTGACCGAACATTTTCAGCGCGAAAACGCCCTGATGCTCGAGCATGACTTCTTCGCCTATCCCTACCATGCCGCCGAACACGAAGCGGTGCTTGAGGATGTCCGCAGCCGGTATCAGGCGGCGCTGGCCGGCGATCTCACAAAGGCCCGGACCTATATCGACGAGGTGATCGGCACCTGGTTCCTCCACCATCGCAACACGATGGACTGGGTGACGGCGCAGTTCATCCTCGGCGACACCAGCTATGGCTGTTCGATGATGTGACGGGCCGCCTTGCGCTCCCGCGCCAGCGGTGGACAGACCTTGGGGTCGAAATAGTTGATCTGGCACCGGAGGCAATAGACGCATTCGGAGAGGTTGATTACGCCCCGGCGGTCGATGGCCTGAACCGGACAGCGTACGGCACAGGCCCGGCACTCGGTACCGCACTGGGGCCGGCGCTTCAGGCCGTCGAACAGCCTGAGCCGGATCGGCAGCGCCAGCCCGGCGCCGAGCACACAAAGATAGCGGCAGAAAAAGCGCTCCGTGACCACGGCGGCGGCCAGCAATCCCACGGCATAGATCACAAACGGCCAGGCGCGGACGAAGTGGAGCGACATTACGGTCTTGAAGGGCTCGATCTCGGCGGCGGCGATGGCGGCGGCGGTGTAGTCGAGCGATGCCGCGACGATCCCGACAAAGAGCAGGTATTTACCCAGCACCAGTCGTTCGTGAAGACGCGGCGGCACCCGCAGGACGGGCAGGCGAAGCCGGCGGGCCAGGGCATAGAGCAGTTCCTGCATGGCGCCAAAGGGGCAGAGCCAGCCGCAGAAGACGCCGCGGCCAAGGCACAGCATCATCCCGGCGATGAACAGCCAGAGCATGAACACCACCGGCAGCAGCAGGAAATAGTCGAGCCGGAATTCGGTGCGCGCCATTTCGAGCACCGTGATAACGTTGGCCACCGAGAGCTGGCCCTGGGTGCACCAGCCGAACCAGACCACGGTGAAGACGAGAAAGCCGAGGCGCAGCCGTTTCAGCAGCAGGGGTCGGCGGGCAAGCCGGTCCTGGGCCAGCAGCAGGGCAATCAGCAACCCCAGGGTCAGGAGAGTGAGCCCGACGGTCAGCGGTTGGGACGACCACTCCGACTGCCAGTCGACACCGGCGGCGGCCGAGGCCGGGGCGCCGGCCGCCGGCACCGCTGGCCGCAGCAGGCGGGCGGGCAACCGGTAAGGCAGGGAAAAGACGGCATCGACGCCACGGCCGTCCGGCCGCTGCCCCGCCACCCGCAGTTCCAGGCGCCAGGGCGCCGCCGGATCGAAACCGGTGCTTGCCGGCAGCACAAAGACGCCGATCTCGCGGAACTCGGGCATGCCCTCGGCCAGTTGCTCGACCAGTCGGTGGTGGGCGGCGGTCAGCGCCAGCGTCCGCTCGCCCTGGACCAGTTGCACGCGCTCGAACACCCCGGAGCGGACGAAGCCGGTGCCCTTGAAGGAATACAGGCCGTTGGCGGCAATCAGCACCCGCTGCCCCTCTCCGGTCCCGGCCGCCACCAGATGGCTGAACAGGCGGTCGCCGAGCAGGTTGCGGCCGATCGCGGCCGGGGTTACCAGGGCGGCATAGAGATCGATGAAGCGGGAGCCGGCGCCGGGCGCGATGCCGGCGGCGCCGCCCGCCGCGGCCAGCCGGGCCGTGACCTCGGCGCCGGTGAGGTCCAGCCGCGCCACCGCGCCCTCGGCCAGCAGCGCCGGCCAGTCGCGGCGCTCGAAGCGGTCGGTGTCGACGCTCGGGCCGCTCACGCCGGCTCCGAGCAGACCGCGCGAGCGCGCCACCGCCCGCGCCGAAGCCAGGATGGAGTGGTGGAGCAGGAGGCTGCTGACGCTGGCGCCGCTGATGATGTCGGGACCGCCCGCCCGGCCGGAACCGGTGGTCAGCCCAGGCTCGGGGGCTCTCAGATCGATGCCCCGGTGGCCGCTGATCAGGGCCTCGAGGCGGGCCGGCTCTACCCCCAGCATCAGGATCGGCTCGTGATGCTCGATCAGCCGGGCGCCAGTGATCCGGGCCTCCAGGTCGAGCCCGACCAGCACCTCGAACGGCTTGCCCGACAGCCCGACCGAACCCGGACCGTCGCGGGTCGACAGTACGAAGCCGACCGGCTGCCCGGCCCGGATCACCGGCGCCGCCGGCGGATTGCCGGCAAACGGGCCGACGGCGTCGGCGCCGGGAAAGAGGCCGGCCAGCATCCCCGAAGAGAGAGGGTCGGCCGCGAGGGCGGGTCCGGCGGAGGCCGAGAGACAAACCAGCAGCACCCGGAGGATCCGCGCCATCGCCAAGGCCCACGCTCCTGTGACCGTCACGGCGGCCCCGCGGGCGCGATCTCGGCTTCGGTCAGGTAGCAGCCGGGGTCTTCGGCCCAGGGATCGCCCGATGCGCTATAGGCGCGGGTGCGGGTGTTGCCATTGCAGATCTCGCTGTAGACGCAGCCGGCGCAGCGCCCGGTTACCGGCCGTGGCCGCTGGCGCAATCCGGCCAACACCGGATGGCTGTCGTCATCGGCCCAGATCTCGCTGAAGCGGCGCTGGCGGATCGAGCCCAGGCTGACGAAGGCCATCATGGTGTCGGGATGAACCTGCCCCCGGCTGTCGATGTTGGCGATGCCGATGCCGGTGGCGTTGCCACCCCAGCGCCGGAGCCGCCGCTCGACGGCGGCGGCGCGGTCGGGATGGTGGCGGCGCAGCCAGTGCAGGAGAAAGACGCCGTCGGCGTCGTTGTTGCCGGTGACGATCTCGCGCCGCCGGCCGGCGGCGAGGTCGGCCAGTGTGGTCTCGAACAGCGACTCCATGGCGCTGCGGGTGGTGGCGTGCCAGGCATCGGCGACCCGGCGGCTGCCGCCCCGCCCGGCATAGTTGAGGTGCGACAGGTAGAAGCGCGAAATGCCCTCGTCAGCCGAGAGCGCCAGCAGCGCCGGCAGGTCTGCCTCGGTGTCGCGGGTGAAGGTGAAGCGGACGCCGACGCTGAGCCCGGCATCCCGGCACAGCCGCAGACCGCGCAGGGATGCGTCAAACGCCCCGGTCCGGCCTCGCACCCGGTCGTGAGTGACGGCGAGGCCGTCGAGACTGATGCCGACGTGGTCGTAGCCGGTGGCGGCGATCACCGCCGCCGCCGCCTCGTCGATCAGGGTGCCGTTGGTGGAGAGCGAGACGAAGAAACCCAGTGCCTTGGCGTGGCCGGCGATCTGCGCGAGGTCGGGATGCAGCAGCGGTTCGCCACCCGACAGCACCAGGGTGCCGACCCCGAAGCCGCGCAGGTCTTCCAGGCCGCGCAAGATCTCGATCGTTTCGAGTTCACCGGGAAACCGGGCGTCGGCCGAGCCGGTGTAACAGAACCGGCAGGAAAGGTTACAGCGGCGCAGCAAGTTCCAGATCACCACCGGCGCCGGAGCGCCGCGTGCGGCGGCCATGGTCGCCGGTTGGGCGTCTCCGGGCGCCGGCTCGCGCAGCAGCCGGGTCAGGCGCATCATGGCGATGCCGCCTCCGGCGGCGCACCGGCCAGCCGCAGCCCGGTTTTCTTGAGGATACGGGTACTGAACAGCATGGCATGCTCCCTCACATGAGGGTGGAGGGCGGCGGCCAGGGCGGCAACCTCGGCCTCGACGGTCGAGCGGTCGCGGCCATGCAGCATCGCAAAGAGGTTGAAGGGCCAGAGCGGCATCTGGCGCGGCCGGCGGTAGCAGTGGCTGACTCCGGGCCAGTCAGCGATGCGGCGGCCGATGGCGTCGGCCATGTCGTCGCCAACGTTCCAGACGGTCATGGCGTTGGCGAGATAGCCGAGCCGGTAGTGGTTGGGAATCGCAGCGATGCGCCGGATCACCCCCAGCCGCTGGAGCCGGACCAACCGGTCCATCACCTCGGCCACCGGCAAGCCGGTGGCGTCGGCGATCGCCGCGAACGGCCGCTCGACCAACGGCAGTCCGGCCTGGGTCGCAAGCACCAGCCGACGGTCGGCATTCTCGAGTTCGGCGATCCCGTTCATGCCTTGAACCTCAGGTCGAGCCGGTATTCGGCCAGCTTGGGCAGGTTCAGCACTGCCTGCCCGGTTTCGGCGGCAATCTCGGCGATCACAGCTTCGAGCCGCCCGGGTTCCCCGGTCGCGACCACGAACCACATGTTGAGTTCGTGGTCGCGCCGGTAATTGTGGGCAACCTCGGCATGCCGGTTGACGAGATCGGCCAGCCGCTCGAACTCGGCCTCGGGCGCGTGCAGCGCCGCCAGCGTCAGAGCGCCGCCCAGGCGGGCGGCATCGAACAGCGGCCCGAAGCGGCTGAGCACGCCCCGCTCGAGAAGCGCGCGGAGGCGATCCAGCACTTCGGCCTCGGCAAGACCAAGCTCGGCACCGACGGCGGCAAACGGCCGGTCGACGATCGGCAGCCCGTCCTGGAGCCGGTCGATCAGTCGGCGGTCGGCCTCGGCCAGAACAGCCCCTGCCCGGCCCGTCATGGCTGCCAGCCATAGGCGGCGGCGGCAATCTTGTGACAGCGCACCGTAAACAGCAGCTCATGGGGATAGGCGCCGAGACCGCAGGTCTCGTTGAGCCGCGCCACCACCGCCCGGACCGCATCGCGGCTGCGGCCGGGTATCATGGCGTAGAGATTGCCCGGCCAGAGCGGCGGCCGGCGGCGGCGGCAATAGCTGAGGCCAACGCCCGACTGGGCACCCAGGTGCCGGCCGAGCGCGTCGACCCGGTCCTCGGGAACATCCCAGACCACCATCGCACTGGCGGTGTAGCCGAGCCGGTCGTGGCGCACCACCACCCCGAAGCGCGACAGCGCGCCCTCCTGGCGATACAGGTCCAGCCGCCGCCGCACCGTGGCGCCATCGAGACCGATGCGCTCGCCAAGAGCGTCGTAGGGGCGCGGGCAAAGCGGCAGACCGGCGCGGAGCGCCCCGATCAGCCTGAGGTCGTCGGCGGTCAGCTCCATAGCGGAAATCCCATGTCGACCCGATAACTCCGGGTCATCGGCAGATCCAGCACCGGCAGGCCGGTCCGCTTGCCGATCTCGGCCAGCACCGCGTCAACCCGCCCGGCGCTGCCGGCAGTGACCACGAACCAGAGATTGATCACGTGGTCGCGCACGTAATTGTGGCTGACCTCGTCATAGCCGCTGACCAGATCAGCCACCCGATCGAGCGTTGCCGGCGGCACCGCCATCGCCGCGAGGGTGCTGGCCCCAACCCGGTTGGGCCGGAAGGCGGCGCCGATCCGGGCGATCATCCCGGCATCGGTGAGACGGGAAAAGCGGGCGAGCACCTCGTCCTCGGAGCGGCCGAGCGATCTCGCCAGGGTCAGGAACGGCCGCTCATCGACCGGGAAGTCGTGCTGATAGGCATCGAGCAGCCGGCGATCAAGCTCGTCGAGGTCGGTCAGGCTGAGCGCGGACTGAACCATCAGAATCCGATCCGTCCGGCCCGGGCGGTAAAGAAGATACCGCTGGGACTGCTCGCCGGGAGTTCGGCCTTCAGGGCAAAACTGGCGGTGTCGTAAATCTGGACCAGATTGCGGTCGCGCACCGAGACCCAGACCTCGTCACCCCGGGGCGTGAATTCGAGATGCAGCGCCGCCGGGCCGGTGGCGATGGTCCGGACCACCGCTCCCGTCGGCACGTCGATGACCTGAATGCGGTCATTCTCGGGCAGGGCAAAGGTCACCCACAATTGCCGGCCGTCGGGGCGGGCGATCACGAACACCGGCTGGCCGAGCACCGGCACCCGCGCCACCTCGGTCCAGCCGGCCGCCTCCGCGACCAGCACCTCGTGACGGCCGATCGCCGGCAGCCATGCCCGCCCCGAGGCCAGCGCCCAGCCCCGGAGATGCGGCATCTTGTAGACTGGCAGCGGCTGCTCGCCCCGGCCGTAGCCGTCAAGAATGCGCCGGACCCCGGCCTCGGGATGCCACAGATCCAGCAGGGCCAGCCCGTCCTCGCCAAAGAGACCGGCCAGATAATAGCGACCGTCGGGGGTAATCAGGCCGTCGTACGGCTGGCGGCCGATGCCGGCAAACCGGCTTACCACCGGATGCGTGGCATCCCCGAGGTCGGCCACCCGGATTTCACCGGCATCGAACAGGCTGTAGACAAAGCGATTGCCCGGCGCATCGGCCAGCCCGACCACCTTGGAGCGCACCCCCGGCGCCGGCCCGCCCGGGTCGGCGGGAAGGTCGGCGACCAGCGCCAGGGTTTCGGCGTCGAAAACCTTGACCCCACCCGGCTCGTAGTTTTGGGCCGCGACCAGCCGGCCGTCGCTGGACAGCGCGCCGCCGATGCTGTTGCCGGCCTGGACGATCCGCTTTTCGAGCCGCAGCCCAAGCAGGTCAACCTTGGAAAGACCGCCATCGCGGCCAAAGACGTAGGCATGGCGCCCATCGCGCGAAAACACCGCCGCGGCATGGCTGAGATCGCCAAGGCCGTCGACCCGGCCAAGGATGGTGCGACCGCTGTGCTCGACCACCAGCACCGCGCCGCCGTCGCGCTCGATAACCATGCCGAGATCGCCGGTACCGCGCAGCGGCGGGCAGCCGGCGCCGTCGGCCGCGGCTTGGCCCGACGCCGCGACCGCCAGCAGGATCACCAGAAACAGCAGTGAACGGATACTCATGGCGTGGAGCCTTTCAGCAACCGGCGGGCAAGCCACGCCGCATCGGCGGGGGTGAGCAAAGCGCGCCAGGGCGGCATCGGCGTGCCTGGAATACCGTCGAGAATGATCGTGGCCAGGGTCTCCTCGGTACGACCGGTCAGCGCCGCCGGCAGCAATGGCCGGCCCAGCCCGCCCTTGAGGCTGCCTCCGTGACAGGCGCCGCAATCATGCAACAGCAGGGTTTCCAGCCGGTCGGGAGTGCCGGGCGCAAGCGCCGCGCCCGGTCCCGGCGCGGCAACGCACCAGACCAAAGCCACGAACCCGCCAACGATCCGGCACGCCGCGCCCATTTTAACCTCTGAATAAAGCATGAGAGATACAGGAATCGAGACAAGCCATGGTGACACAGGCGGAACCCCGGAGAATTGACTTTTGTCATCTCCGGGCTTTGTCGATTTCATCAGATTAAGATTCATTACCAAACGTCAATGCCCCGATAATCTCCTTTCGACTAGGTAAAATAAGGTGGGGATGGGGCTTTCTGGTATTTGCCGGTCCGAAAACGAGTCCGCGCGGGGGGCGATCCTACGGCAGCGGGAATGGATCCGAAGTCGGGCAAAAAATATGCCTTATCCGTTAATGATTAACGACCAATTCGCCAACAAAAGGTGGTGGTTACTATGACCAATAGAAGAAGAAGCCGTCATCGTCTGGCCATGACTTTTATGGCCCCTGCCCTTCTTGTTCTCGGGATCGGAACGGCAGTCGCTCAGCAAACACCGCCGAACAAGGGTCACGACACGACTCCGGGCGGCAAATATCAGCCCGCCCTCGACAACCTCAAGGGCGGTGCTCAACCGGGCAGCCCGCCGGGTGTGCCGACCCTGACCGCGGATGAATTCGCCGAGGCCAAGCAGATTTACTTCCAGCGCTGCGCCGGCTGTCACGGCGTGCTGCGCAAGGGCGCCACCGGCAAGCCGCTGACCACCGACATCACCCGGGAGCGCGGCTACGACCATCTCAAGGCCTTCATCACCTATGGTTCGCCCGCCGGCATGCCCAACTGGGGCACCTCGGGCACGCTGACCGACGCCCAGATCGATGTCATGGCCCGCTACCTGTTGAACGAGCCGCCGCAGCCGCCCGAATTCGGCATGGCCGAAATGAAGGCAAGCTGGAAGGTGATCGTGCCGACGGCCAAGCGGCCGACCAAGAAGATGAACTCGCTCGACATCGAGAACCTGTTCTCGGTTACCTTGCGCGATGCCGGCCAGGTGGCCCTGATCGACGACGCCAGCAAGAAGATCGTCGAGGTCATCGACACCGGGTACGCGGTCCACATCTCACGCATCTCGGCCTCGGGGCGGTATCTTTTCGTGATCGGCCGCGACGCCAAGATCGTGCTGATCGATCTCTGGATGGCCAAGCCGGCCCCGGTCGCCGAAATCAAGATCGGCATGGAAGCCCGCTCGGTCGAGACCTCCAAGGCCCATGGCTTTGAAGACGCCCTGGCCATCGCCGGTGCCTACTGGCCGCCCCAGTATGTGATCATGAAGGGCGATACCCTGGAGCCGCTGCGCATCGAATCGACCCGCGGCATGACCGTCGACACCCAGGACTATCACCCCGAGCCTCGCGTCGCCTCGATCCTGGCCTCGCACTATCACCCTGAGTTCGTGGTCAACGTCAAGGAGACCGGCAAGATTCTGCTGGTCAACTACAAGGACATCAAGAACCTGACCGTGACCTCGATCGGGGCCGAACGCTTCCTGCACGACGGCGGCGTCGACCTGACCGGGCGCTACTTCATGGTCGCCGCCAACGCCCGCAACACCATTGCGGTGGTCGATCTCAAGGATGAGAAACTGATTTCGCTGATCAAGGTCGGCCAGACTCCGCATCCCGGCCGCGGCGCCAACTTCGTCCATCCCAAGTTCGGCCCGGTCTGGGCGACCGGCCATCTCGGCGACGACTCGATTTCCCTGATCGGCACCGACCCCGAGAAGCATCCGGATCAGGCCTGGAAGGTCGTCCAGACCTTGACCGGCCAGGGCGGCGGGTCGCTGTTCATCAAGACCCATCCCAAGTCGCGTAACCTCTGGGTCGACACCACCCTGAACCCCGAATCGAGCATCTCTTCCTCGATCCTGGTCTTCGACATCGATCACCTCGACAAGCCGGGCGAGCCGCTGCCGATCGCCGAGTGGTCGGGCATCACCGACGGCGTGCGCCGGGTGGTTCAGCCCGAATACAACAAGGCCGGCGACGAAGTCTGGTTCTCGGTCTGGAATGCCGCCAAGCAGGAATCGGCGATTGTCGTGGTTGACGACAAGACCCGCAAGCTGAAGGCGGTGATTAAGGATCCGCGTCTGGTCACTCCGACCGGAAAGTTCAACGTCTACAATACTCAGCACGACGTCTATTGATCTGACTCCCGGGGGTGGGGCGGCTTGTCCTCCTCACCCCTTCTTTTATTAAGTCATTTCTTCCAGACATTTGTCGATTGCCGACCAGCCGGACCGAGTGAGAGAGCCCGCATGAAACGCGCCCTGGTCGTTGCCCTGATCAGTCTGACCCTGACCGCGACCGCTCATGCCGAGCCGGACGCTGCCGGGCTCTTTGCCAGCCACTGTGCCGCCTGTCATGGCACCGACCGCCTGGGCGGACGCGGGCCAGCCCTGTTGCCCGAAAGCCTGGGCCGGCTGACCGGAAGCGCACTGACGGCGGTGATCGCGGCCGGCCGCCCGGGCACCGGCATGACCGGCTTTGCCGACCAGTTGGCCCCCGAGGCACTTGCGGCACTCGGCCGCTGGCTGCAGACCACCAGCCCGGCGATTCCCGACTGGGGCCTTCAGCAGATGCTCGACTCCCGGCAGATTCTGCGGTCGCCGGCGAGCCTGCCCGACCGCCCGGTTCATACCGCCGATCCACTCAATCTTTTCGTTGTCGTCGAGACCGGCGACAGCCACATCACGATCCTCGACGGTGACCGCTTCGAGCCGCTGGCGCGGCTACCCAGCCATTTTGCGCTTCATGGAGGCCCCAAGTTCGCTCCCGACGGCCGATTCGTCTATCTCGCCTCGCGCGATGGCTGGATTTCGAAGGTCGATCTCCATGCACTGGCGACGGTGGCCGAAATCCGTGTCGGCTTCAACACTCGCAACCTCGCGATTTCCAGCGACGGCAAGGTGCTGGCGGTCGGCAATCTGCTGCCCCAGACCCTGGTCCTGCTCGATGCCGCCGATCTCACTCCGCTCAAGGTGATCGCAGTCGCCGATCGCAGCGGCAAGACGCCATCGCGAATTTCGGCGGTCTATCAGGCGGCACCCCGCAACAGCTTCGTGGTCGCGCTCAAGGACGTCGCCGAGCTGTGGGAGGTGTCATGGCTGGAACAGCCGCCGCCGGTTCATCCCGGGCTGGTTCACAGCTACGAAAAGGGCATGGAGGAAAAGCTGCCGCTCAGCACCGGCCGCTTCCCGATCCGGCGCATCGAGCTGAAGCAGCCGCTCGACGATTTCTTCTTCGACCCCGGCTATCACCATCTGGTCGGCTCGGCCCGTGGCGGCGGCGCCGTGGTGGTCAATCTCGAGGTCGGGGCCGAGATCGCGACCCTCAGCCTGCCCGGCCTGCCCCATCTTGGTTCGGGCATCACCTGGAGCGTCGGCGATCGGCCGGTGATGGCCAGCCCCAATCTCCGCGAGGGTGTGGTCAGCATCATCGACATCAAAAGTTGGGTCGTGACCAACCGCATCGACACCCTCGGCCCCGGCTTCTTTCTGCGCAGCCACGAAAACACCCCTTACGCCTGGGCCGACTGCTCGATGAGCCCGGCGCGCGACACCCTCCAGATCCTCGACAAGCAGACGCTCACAGTGGTGCGCACCCTGCGGCCCGAGCCGGGCAAGACCGCCTCCCACGTCGAATTCAGCCGCGACGGCCGTTTCGCGTTGGTCAGCATCGCCGAGCCCGAGGGCTGGCTGGTGGTCTACGACGCCGCGACCTTCGAAGAGGTCAAGCGGCTGCCGATGCGCAAACCCTCAGGCAAATACAACGTCTTCAACAAAATCACTCTGTCGTCCGGAACCAGCCACTGAGACCGGCCCCTTCATCAACAGGATGCCCCGCGTGTTCGATTCCCCTTACCATCAGTCGCCCGGCCTGGAACTGCCCGAATTCAAGCCGGGCTGGGTCTGGCTTGCCGGCGCTGGGCCGGGTGACCCCGGTCTCCTGACCATTCACGCCCTCCACGCCCTGCGCTGGGCCGACGTGATCATTCATGACGCCCTGATCGACCCCGGGACCCTCGCTCTGGCGACTCCCGGAGCTGAAATGATCCATGCCGGAAAGCGCGGCGGTCAGCCCTCGTGTAAACAGATCGATATCACGGCGATGCTGATCGAACAGGCCCGCCGGAGCCGGCGGGTTCTGCGGCTGAAGGGCGGCGACCCGATGATGTTCGGCCGCGGCGCCGAAGAGCTGATGGGCCTGAGCGAAGCCGCGGTGCCGTTCCGGGTCATTCCCGGCGTCTCGGCCGGACTGGGCGGGCTGGCCGCTGCCGGTATTCCCCTCACCTGCCGCGGCGTCAACGAGGTCGTGACCTTCGTCACCGGCCACGACATCCAGGGAAGGGTTCCGGAAAGCGTCGACTGGGCGGCGCTGGCCCGGGGCTCCACCGTTCTGGTGTTGTTCATGGCCATCCGCACCCTGCCCGAGATCGTGCGCCGGCTTCGCGCCGGCGGCCGCGCCGCGGAGGAACCGGTGGCCATCGTCCGCGCCGCCAGCACCGCCGATCAGGAGGTTTTCGAAACCACGCTGGAGCACTGCGTCGCCATCGCCGCCGGGGTGGCACCGCCGGCGCTGGTGGTGATCGGCGAGGTGGTGCGCCTTCGCGCCACCCTCGACCCGGCCCGGCAACCCCGTCTGGCCGTCGCCGCGGCTGCAAACTGAGCGGCGGTCACTCGAACTGGCGGATCAGGGCAAAGCTGACCAGGGCCAGGGAGGCCAGGAAACCGAAAAACAGGACCGACCGGTAGGGCAGCCGCCGGCCGACCCTGATCTCGATCCGTTCGACCGCCTGATCGGAGAGATAGTAAAACACCACCGCCAGGATGGTATAGACGACCATTTCCATTACATTTCGCCCTGTATTTCCCGTTACTCGACCGTCCACTTGTGAAACCGGGCATCGAGAGTCCGGAAATGGCGGGTGAACCAGGTCTCCAGCCTGCGACTGAGACGATCGCGCTCGCCGGCATAGCCGCCTCGCTCGTAGCCTTCCATGATCTCCCGGATCTCGTCGAGCAGCCGCTCGTGGTCGGCCTTGTGCGCGGCAAATTCCTGGAAGCGGCGCTCCAGCATCACCTTTTCCTCAAGGGCGAAGTGGGCCGCGATCGCGGCGTGAATCTCCGAGAGCAGGCCGCTGCCGACATCGCCGCCGCCGGCGCAGCCACCGGCCGGCGCCCGGGCCAACTCGGCGCCGAGCCGGTTGATCAGGGTGATCAAAGTCCGATGCTCGTGGTCCACCGAGGCAATGCCGGTGCTGAACTCACTGCGCCATTCGATAACAGTCATGGATACCCCGCTATTCTTTACCGCCGGCGTCACTTGAACACGAAGCCGCCGAGGTCGGCGCGAAAATCGACGACCAGATTCTGTCCCGCCGCGATCACCACCGTCTCGTCGCGCCGGTAGTCGAAACCATCGGCGCGCGCGGTCTCGCGAAGGCCCAGCAGCAGGCGATGGCGGCCCGGCGAAACCTGGAAAATCCTGTAGATGCGTGACGGCCCGTCGTGAGAGAGGCCGGTCGGGGCCAGCCACTCCCGGAGCATCACCACCCCGTCCACCTGCAGCTCGAGATAAAGCGGCCGGCGCTCGCGCTTGCAGTCCATCGCGGTGCGCATGTTGGCGGCCAGTTTGGCCTGTTCCTCGGGCGCCCGCCTGCGGCAATCGGCCTGCCGGTTGGCACCGTGGGAGAAGCTGAGCTTGATCTGGGCGCGGTCGGCCGGAAACCAAGTGTAGGCTGGCGAGTCCGAGAAATAGCCGACAAGAGCGCCGAATACGGCATAGGCGGCAATCCGCCCGACAATTCGCAGGAAAGCGCTCACGACACGGCCTCCGTGCTGGTCTCGGGGCTGGCGACCGCGGCTGCGGGCAGCTGCGCCGGTCCGAGCCGGGGCAGCGGTTTCAGCCGGGTGATGAAAGCGTCAAGCTCCTGGTTGACCTTGTGCTTTTCCACCGCGCCGGCCCAGCAGGTGGCCAGCCGCTCGCGCGGCACCCGCTCGCGCAGATTGGGATCGCGCTGACCCGCCAGCCGCTGCGCCATCCAGGTTACGCCCAGCCGATTATGACATTCGCTTTCCGGACAGCCGGTCAGGAAGACGCCGTCGGCCAGCGAGCGGCTGAGGACATAATCGATGAAGGAGGGGGGCAGCATGGCGATGCAGGGCAGACCGACCACCGCCACCCCGTGCCTCTCCAGCGCCGCCGGCGCCACGGCATGATCACAGCCGAACACCATCACCCGGAGGTCGGCGCCGGCGCAGCGGCGCGCGGCCTGCTGCGTCCGTTCCCGGACCTGGCGCAGCGGCTGATCGACGAGATCAATCCCGACCGGCAGTTCGGCGGTGGTGCGGAACGGAGTCGCGGTCGGGCAGGAGCCGACGCAGATGCCGCAGGTGACGCAAAGCGCGGCATCGACCACCGCTTCCTGCTCGAAGGCCTTGCCGTCGCTGCGGCGCGCCATCGAAATGGCGTTGTAGGGGCAGTCGGCGGCGCAGCGGGTGCAGCCGTTGCAATAGTCGAGGGTGACGACGGCCGCCGGCTTGCGCTTCAGCGGCGGCAGCCACGGCAACAGCGTCAGCAGCAGGGTGAAGCCGCCGACCACTGCCCAGGTTCCGAGTGCCGACCAGCTGTTGACCAGCGGATAGACCGTCAGATAGAGCCAGTCGAGCCGGATCACCGAGGGCACGGTGGCGAGATCGGCGGGCGGATGGCTGAGCGCCGGCTTCAGGAACGACAGCACCAGCAGCATGCCGAGGGTCATCAGCGCCATTTGCCGCGGCGGATTGTAGCGCGGCGCCGAGATGCGCTGAAGATGCAGCCAGAGCACAAACAGCATGATGATCGGCACCGCGATGTGGACGAACACCAGCAGTGTGAAGAAGCGGTCGTTGAGCGCGGTCGGATCCAGGAAGTTGCGGGCGATCGGCTCGGCGAAGATCGGCAGCGAATCCAGCCACTCCGACGTGGTCAGCGCGACATACTGCGCCAGATGGTCCCAGACCAGCCAATAGCCGCCGATGCCGGCGACATAGACCAGCCACAGCACCGGAATTCCGGTGATCCAGGTGAACCAGCGGGCGCCACGCAGCCGGTCCAGGGCAAACTCGCGCAGGATATGCACGAACATCACCACCACCAGGGCGTCGGAGCCATAGCGGTGCAGGCTTCGCATCACGCCGCCGGCATACCACTGGGCGACGGTCAGCCGCTCGACCGAGCTGTAGGCGCCGCTGACACTGGTGTCGAAGAAGATATAGACATAGACGCCGCTGACCAGCACGATCCAATAGAAAAAGAATCCGAGCGCGCCAGTATGATAGAGTGGGTTGCCGGCAGTGCCGAACACCCGGTCAAACAGGCTCTCCAGGGCGATAAAGGCGGTTCGCACGCCGTTCTTGACTGCATTCACGAGAGCTTACTCCGAGACTGCCCCGGTCCCGCGCTTGCACGCCGGTCATGCCGGGGGGCATTCCGCCAAGCCCGTATCAGAAAGATGCCGACGCCGGCCAAACTGGTGCCGCCGATCAGGGTGCTGATCAGCAACGCATAACTGACCCGGTAGCGGCCCCGGGTCGGGTCGTAGACCGAGCACAGGAGCTGGAGCCGGTCGAACCAGCCGTCGCTCTTCTTGAACACCACCGGTTGACCCGAGGTCAGTTCGGTCAGGGCCGTGAGCAGCGCCGGGGCGGTGATGTCGGTGCCGTAGAGCTGGCGGTAAACCCGTCCCTCGGCATCGAGAATGCTGGTCTGGACAAGATGGTCGAAACCGCGGGGCGAGGCGAACCAGGTGAAGCCCAACTCGGCGCCGATCCGCTGGATGGTTGGGGCATCGGTGCTCAGCATCAGCCAGCCGGCGCGATCGACTCCCTGGCCATGGGCGAAGGCCGCCATGTGTTCGGGGGTATCGAAGGCGGTGTTGAAGCCGATCGTCACCACCCGGTAGGCCCCGGGACCGGTGACGCGGTCAGCCGCCGCCACCGCCCGGGCCAGATTGGCCGTGGTCAGGGGACAGGTCTGATAGCAGCTGGTGTAAATCAGACTGACCACCAGCGGCTTGCCGCGAAACTCCGACAGCCGGACCGACCGCCCCTTATGGTCGGCGAAACGATGATCGCCCAGGCGACCGCCGATGGCATCCTGGCTCAGGTCCAGCGCCTGCCGGTCATTGAAGACCACCGGCAGGGTGCCGTCGGGGGCGGCCGTCACCCCTGGGGCGCTATCAGCGCCGGCCACCCCGGCCGTCCCAGCCGCGAACAGTCCGGCCAGGACCGCCGCCCGCCTCCAGATCGCAAGCCGCCTGATCATGGGTTCCCGCCCTCCCCTCGACATCAGCCGAACCAGACCGTCGAATAGGCTCCCGCCAGGAGCAGGCTGAGTTGGAGCAGCGAAGCCCGGAAATTGGCGGCGGCGGTCTGCGGACCGGGGGCAAGAAGCAGGCGCCAACTCCGCCAGAGGAAATAAAGGCCACCCACACCGGCCGCAGCCAGATAGCTCCAGGCGATGCCCCAGATCGCCGGGCTGAGCGACACCGCAACCAGGGCCGCGGTATGCCAGAAGATGATCCGGGCGGCTTTTTGATCGCCCATCACCAGCGGCAGCATCGGCACTCCGGCGGCGGCATAATCGTCGCGCCGGGCCATGGCCAGACTCCAGAAATGCGGCGGCGTCCACAAGAAGAGGGCCAGCGCGAACGCCAGCGGCACCGCGGCCGGGGCCGGGTCCACCGTCGCCGCGCCCGCCAGCACGGCAAAACTGCCGGCCAGTCCGCCGATCACGATGTTCAGCCAAGTCCGGCGTTTCAGCCACACGGTATAGATCACGCCATAGGTAAAGGCGCCGAGAAAGACATGGAGCGCGGCGACCACCCCCAGCGCGCTTAACGCCAAAGCCACCGCCGCCGCCAGCACTACCGCCATGGCCACGAACCAAAGATCGCTTTCCGGCAGGGCGCCGGTGGCGAAGGGCCGGTTGCAGGTCCGGGGCATCAGGCGGTCGCCCTGCCTCTCGACATATTGATTGAAGGCGCCGGCGCTGGCCGAGGCCAGCAGGACACTGAAAAACAGCGCCGCGAGCGTCCAGCCCGAGACCGCCGCCCCCGGCGTTACCGCCGCACCGGCGAGGGCGCTGAGCGCAATGAAAAAACCAATCCGCACTTTCGTGACGTTGCACGCCTGGGCGATCGTAATGGGCATCGTTGGGAATCCCGCTGCGTCTGACGACACCGAATGCTCGTGCCCCCGGAGCAAGCGTCCGGAGGCGGCTGACGGCGGGCCACCCCAAAAGAGCGACCCGCCGCACCTCTCACCGCGTCCTAGTGAAGCGGCCAGACCGACGCCAGATACTTCCAGTTGACATAGTAATAGAGCACGAACGACGCGAAGAAGACGCCGACCAGGACAATCGTGCCCGGCAGCTTGACGTGTTCGGCGTTGCCGTACTGTGAAATCACCGGCGGCAGGCTCGGCTTGATCACCGCCCCCGGAGCCGGGATCGGGATGCGCTTGCCGAACAGGATCGAGCCCACGATCACCACGATGAAGATGATGCCGCCAAGAGAGGCCACGATTGCACTGATGCCGTTGAGGCCCATCATCAGGAAGGCACTGGCCGAATAGTTGAAGCTGAGCGCGGCGTCGCTGAAGGTCATGTCCCAGTGGCGCCGGGCGACACCCAGCGTCCCCGCACCCATCATGAAGAGCGAGATTCCGGCCACCCCGGCCGCGAACAGGAAGGGCTGTATCCGGGCCAGCCCGGGAAAGATGATCTCGCGGCGGAAGATCAGCGGCACCACCAGATAAGTCAGCGCCATGAAGGCCAGCGTCGTGCCCGCCACCACCGTCCCGTGGAAATGGCCGGTGACGTAAAGGGTGTTGTGCATCAGAAGGTTGAGCTGTTCGGTGCCGACAATGACGCCGGTGATGCCGCCGAGAAAGCCAAACAGCACCAGCGACAGGAAGACGCCGGAAAAGGCCGGATGACCCCAGGGCGCCTTGCGCAGCCACTCGAACATGCCCTTGTCAAAGCCGCGCTTGCGCTGCGCCGCCTCAATCGCGCCGGGCACAGTCATGCCGTGGATCATGCTGCCGAGCACCGCGAGGTACATGGCGTAGCTGGTGTTGAACACCTTCCACGACGAGCTGATGCCGGGATCGACCAGCAGATGATGAGCCGAGGCGATCTGAAGGAAGAGGATGTAGAGCAGGAAGGCGCCGCGGCTGACCTTTTCCGACAGCGGCTTGGAGCCGATCAGCAGCGCCGGCACCGCGTACCAGATCGCGATCTGTGCGGTGACGTTGATCTGCTGCGAGGAATGGCCCATGCCCCACCAGACCACCCGGTACATCAGCGGATCGATCGAGCTGATCACGCCCAGCGAATAGAGCATGGTCGGGATCAGGATGATCGCGCCGCAGGCGATAGTGAAAATGGCGATGATCGCAGCCACCAGCGCGCCGAAGCTGACCAGCGGCAGGGAACCTTCATAGGTGCGCTCGTTCTTGGCCACCACGAGAGTGCCGAGAAAGACGAAGCAGCCGATCAGCGCCCCAACGGCAAACAGGATGATGCCGAGGTAGAAGTGAGGCGCTGCTTTCATCGGCACATACGAGGTGAACATCACGCTCGATTCGCCCTGAAGCACCGCGACATTCGCGGTCAGCGCCCCGACCACCATCAGCGCGAAGCCGAGCCAGGCCCATCGCGGTGTGGCCAGACGGCAGCCCAGAATGACCGAGGAGGCGAAATATACCCTGTTCACCTCAGAATCCGAAAATCCTTCGGCGAAATAACTCGAA
>JBAXPR010000073.1:0-18724 GCA_037132135.1 Rhodospirillaceae bacterium | reverse complement strand
AGCTCTCGCCGCCATCATAATCTGGTGGGCATGATTGAGTCTCGAGCCTAGAGCAAAACCTGCCCATGATCCGCTCATCAGGGATAAATCATGAGCAATCTATGCATGGCGATTGTGCCGGCGATCACTCGGGCTCCAGCCGGGCCTTGAGATGGGAGAGCAGGGGATAGAGTCCGGCCATCAGGGCAATCAGGACTCCCCACTGCCCTTCCCGATAGCCCTTGCGGCGGACATAGCACTTGTAAAAGCGGCTGAAGACCCGGCGGAGGTTGCGGCCCAGACCTTCGTCGAGGCCGCGCTCGCGCAGATCCCGGGCGCGGGCGCTGCTGTAGCCGTCGAGGCGACGGATCATGTCGGAGATGTTGCGGTCGACATAATGGCGGAACGGCGTCGCCAGCACCGGCCCCCTGGTGCCCTGGCAGGTCACCTCGGGGTGGACCCGCTGGGCGCCCCAGTGCTTGATGCCGCGCCGGGTCAGGCGGTCGACCTGACTGGTGCCGAAGTGGGCGCCCCAGCCGTGGCGGACCAGCCGCTCGCCGATATAGTTGTCCACCCGCAGCGGATGGCAGTCGAAGGGGGAACTGGCGATGGTGGCCCGGATTTCGGCGGCCAGCGCCTCGGGAATATGTTCGTCGGCGTCCACCTCAAGCATCCAGTCGCCGGTGGCGGCGGCGAGGGCGGCGTTGCGGCGGTCGCCTTCAAGGGGAAAGGCGCCCTCGATCACCCGGCCGGCGCCGATGCGGCTGATGGCGGCCTCGCAGATCGCCTTCGAGCCGTCGCCGCAGCGGTCCAGCACCACCACCAGCTCGTCGGCGAAGCCGAGATGGCCAAGGCAGGCGGGCAGGCGCGCCTCCTCGTCATGAACGCACATCAGCACCGAGAGGCGGGGAGCGGATCGGGTCATGGCGGCACTTTCCTCGCGGGTCGGGGTCCGGGTATGGTCGTCGGCGACACCGGCTAGCTATAGCGCGCCCCGCCGGGGCCGGCAACGAGAGGGAACCGATCCGTCATGCCCGTTCAGGCCAAGATCTGCGGCATCAACAGCCCCGAAGCGCTGACGGCGGCGCTGCAGGGCGGCGCGCGCTACCTCGGCTTCGTCTTCTATCCGCGTTCGCCGCGCTACGTGCCGCCGCCGCTGGCCGCCGAGTTGATCCGCATGGTGCCGACCGGGGTGCGGGCGGTCGGCCTGTTCGTCTCTCCCGGCGACGTCCTGCTCGACGACATCGTCGGTCAGGTGCCGCTCGATTATCTCCAGCTTCACGACGACGAGCCGCCCGGACGGGTCGGCGAGATCAAGGCCCGCTTCGCCCTGCCGGTGATCAAGGCCTTCCGGCTGGCCGGGACGGCCGACCTTGAGCGGGTGCCCGACTATGGCGGCGTCGCCGATCTCCTGCTGTTCGACGCCAAACCGCCGGCCGACCCGGCCAGCCTGCCCGGCGGTAACGGCGTGCCCTTCGACTGGCGGCTGCTCGCCGGCCGCCGCTGGTCGCGGCCATGGCTGCTCTCGGGCGGCCTCACGCCCGACAATCTGGCGGCGGCGGTGGCGGCGACCGGCGCCCGCATCGTCGACGTCTCGTCGGGCGTCGAGGACCGGCCCGGCCACAAGGATCCGGCGCGCATTCGCGCCTTTCTGGCCACAGCGGCGGCCTTGTGAGGCGCCGGGGGCTTCCGGGGGCCGGGCGCGTTTGCTAGGGTGCCGGCGTTCATTGTCCGAGCCGGGGGTGCTTTTCATCATGACAACGTTTCAGGCGCTCGTGATCGCCATCATCCAGGGCGTCACCGAGCTGTTTCCCGTCAGCAGCCTCGGCCATGCGGTGCTGATGCCGCCGGTGTTCGGCTGGAACATCGATCAGCATTCCCCCCATTTTCTGCCCTTTTTGGTCGTGCTGCATCTCGGGACCGCGGTGGCGCTGCTGGCCTATTTCTGGCGCGACTGGATCGATCTGCTGCTGGCGGTGATCGGACGCGGCGATGCCGAGCGGCGGGCGGCGGATCTGCGGCTGCTGCTGCTGCTGGTGGTGGCCACGATCCCGGCGGTGATTCTGGGCTTTGCCTTTAACAAGATGCTGAAGGAGCTGTTCGCGGCGCCGGTGCTGGCCGGGGTGTTCCTTACCGTCAACGGCGTGCTGCTGCTGGCCGGCGAGCGGCTGCGGCGCAACGCCGGCACGGCCAAGATCGGCGAAATGGGTCTGCTCGATGCTCTTCTGATCGGCGGCTGGCAGTGCACCGCGCTCTTTCCCGGCATCTCGCGCTCGGGGTCGACCATGGTCGGAGGCCTGCTCTGCGGCCTCGGCCACGAGGAGTCGGCGCGCTTTTCCTTCCTGATGGCGACGCCGATCATCATCGGCGCCTCGGTGCTGGAAATTCCCAAGATGCTGCGCCATGCCGATACCGGCGGCATCACCGGCCTGTCGCTGATCGCCGGGGTGGTCGCCGGCGTCGTCGCCTATGCCAGCGTCGCCTTCCTGATGCGTTATTTCAAGACCCACGAGCTGAAGGCGCTCAACCCCTTCGGCATCTACTGCCTGATCGCCGGCGGGGCTTCGGTGGTCTGGTTCGGCACCCACTGAGCACCGAGCCAGACCACGGCGGGCAACGGCACCAGCCGGAACGGCCCGACATGGACGAAACGGTCGTGCAGGGAAATCGGCAATTTGGCCACCGGCTTGCCGTCGCCGCCCTCGCGGCGGGGTGACAGGCCGGTCAGCACCGCCTTGATGCCGTGAACGTCCTTGGGCCGGAGCCAGCCGGCGGCGGCCAGCGCATCCACCGCCGGACCAAAGCCGGCGACGCTGGTGGCCAGACTGCCGGTGGGCTGAAGATCGCGGTCAAGTTCCAGCGCGCCGCTGGTGTCGACGGTCACCGGACCCCAGCGCAGCTGCGCGGCATCGATGGCAAGGCTGCCGCCGGCGTGGCTCCAGGCGGTCAGCGCCGCCGGATCCGGCCTGGGGGGAGCGCCCTGAAGCCGGCCGGCGAACGACGCCCGCTCGACCAGCGGCCCGAGCGGCAGCCCCGGCGCCGCCAGATGCAGCCCCTCGACGCTCGCGGCGATGGTGAGTCCGGTCTCGCTGCCGTTGGCCGGCAACCGGGACGGCAGCTGGAGGCTCAGCTCGAGCCGGTCGGCCGCGGTGCCGGCCGCCGGCAGCGTCACCGCCGAGAGGCTCAGCCAGCCCTCGGTAAATCCGGAGGCGCCCCCCAGCGTCAGCCGGCCTTCGGCACTGGCGGCGGTTGCCTGCTGGCCGCCGGGCAGGCTCAGGCGCTGAAGGCCAACCGGCCGCAGGGTCAGCGTCCGCGGCCACCACAAGGGCGCCGTGGCGAGCAACCGGTCGGTGCGCCAGCCGCTGCCGTCGCGCCGGGCGACCTCGACGCCACGGGCATCGAGGTTGAGGCCGAAGGGAAAGCCGCCGGCCGCCAGCGCGCCGATGGTCACGGTCCCGCCGCGCGCCCTTTCGGCGGCGCTCCAGTCGTCGAGGACTTGGCGGGCCAGAGTGCCGACCGCCAGCCACCAGCCATACCAGCCAGCTACCGCCAGTACGGCGGCAACACTCGAAATCAGGGCGATACGCAAGCGGCGGCGAGGGGTCATCGGTGGCAATCCTGGCGGGGTTGGACCCGGACCGTAGCGCGGCCGGGCCGGGAATGCTAGGAGGGTCGGGTTCTTCCGCTGCCCCGGCGCCCCCGATGTCCGAGAGTTCCCCCGCCGCCCTGCTCGCCGCCCTGCCCGCCGGCGAAGACCTCTGGGTGTTTGCCTACGGCTCTCTGATGTGGCAGCCCGGATTCGCCTTCACCGAGCAGCGACTCGGGGTCCTGCGCGGCTATCACCGCCGCTTCTGCATCTATTCATTGCGCTACCGCGGCACGCCCGAGGCGCCGGGACTGGTGTTCGGACTCGATCATGGCGGCGCCTGCCGGGGCATGCTGTTCCGGGTCGCCCGGACCGGAGCGGTGCCGGTGCTCGAGTCTCTCTGGCAGCGTGAGATGGTCACGGCGGTCTATAAGCCCAGGCTGCTGACCGTGCGGGCCGACGGCGGCGAGCGCATCCGCGCCTGCGCCTTCGTGGTCGATCGCGACCATGCCCAATATTGCCGGGGCCTCGACCTCGACGGCACGGCGGCGCTGATCCGCCGCGGGGTCGGCGACCGCGGCGCCAATGTCGACTATCTGGCCAACACGGTGGAGCATCTGGAGAGTCTCGGCATCCTCGACCACGGTTTGCGCCATTTGCTCGCCGCGGTGCGGCGGGGTTGAGCCGGGCGCGGCCGGCCGGCGCCCCCGCAAACCTGACTTGCGTAAAACGCGTCGAGCTAATACCTTGGTTTCACAGCGCAGCGTTGGCAGAAAAGACAAGCCCGTGACCGATTTTCCGATTCTCGGTGGTAAACGCATCCTGCTGGTGATCGCCGGCGGCATCGCGGCGTACAAAAGTCTGGTGTTGATCCGTCGTCTCCGTGAGCACGGCGCGCTGGTGCGCGTGATCCTGACCCCGGCCGGCGAACGTTTCGTGACGCCATTGTCGGTGGCGGCGCTCTCCGAGGACAAGGTCTATCAGGAGCTGTTTTCCCTGACCGACGAATCGGAGATGGGCCACATCCGGCTGTCGCGCGCCGCCGATCTGGTGGTGGTGGCGCCGGCCACCGCCGATCTGCTGGCCAAGATGGCCGCCGGGCTGGCCGACGACCTGGCCTCGACCGCCCTTCTTGCCACCGACAAGCCGATCCTGGTGGCCCCGGCGATGAACGCCCTGATGTGGGAGCATCCGGCGACCCAGACCAACATCGGCATCCTCACCGGCCGCGGCGTCCGCCGCATTGGCCCCAATGCCGGCGAGCTGGCCTGCGGCGAAAGCGGCCCCGGCCGCATGGCCGAGCCCGAGGAGATTCTCGGCGCCATCGTCAGCCATTTCGAAATGGCGGCGCCGGACCGCGGACCGCTGCCGCTCAGCGGCCGGCGGGCCCTGGTTACCTCGGGTCCGACCATCGAGCCGATCGATCCCGTGCGCTACATCACCAATCGCTCATCGGGCCGCCAGGGCCACGCCATCGCGCGCGCGCTGGCCCGTCTCGGGGCGCAGACGATTCTGGTCACCGGCCCGACCGCCGAGCCCGAACCGCCCGGGGTCCAGGTCATCCGCATCGAGACCGCGATGCAGATGCTGGCAGCCTGCCAGGGCGCGCTGCCCGCCGACATCGTGGTCTGCGCCGCCGCGGTTGCCGACTGGCGGGTCAAGGGCATCGCCGATCACAAGCTGAAAAAGGACAAGGGCGAGACGCCGTTGCTGGAACTGGTGGAAAATCCCGACATCTTAGCCACCCTGTCCCGCCCGGGTCCGCACCGGCCGGGCCTGGTGGTCGGCTTCGCCGCCGAAACCCAGCATGTGGTCGAGCACGCGATCCGCAAGCTGGCGCGGAAGGGCTGCGACTGGATCGTGGCCAACGATGTCGGCGCCGGTACCGGTACCTTCGGTGGTGACCGCAACACCGTCCACATCCTTCGCGCGTGCCACGGCGGCGAGCCGACGGTGGAGGACTGGCCCGAGCTGAGCAAGGTTTCGGTTGGCGAACGTCTGGCGGTGGCCATCTCCGATCATGTCCTGGCCGGAGCTTCCCGGTCGTGAGCGCCGCCGCACCCGGTCTCGCGCTGCCGGTCACCCGGTTGCCCCATGGCGCCGACCTGCCGCTGCCGGCCTATGCCACCCCGGGCGCGGCCGGGCTGGATCTGCTGGCGGCGTTGCCGGCCGGGGCGCCGCTGACCCTGGCGCCGCTGGCGCGGGTCCTGGTGCCGACCGGCCTGACCCTGGCGCTGCCCCACGGCTTCGAGGCCCAGGTGCGGCCGCGCTCGGGGCTGGCGCTGAAGCATGGCATCACCGTGCTCAACAGCCCCGGGACGATCGATTCCGACTATCGCGGCGAAATCGGCGTTATCCTGATCAATCTCTCCGATCAGCCCTTCGTCCTCGAGCGCGGCCAGCGCATTGCTCAGCTGGTTGTTGCGGCGGTCACCGGCATCGCCTGGGCCGAAACCGGCCAGCTGCCCGCCAGCGAGCGCGGCGCCGGCGGCTTCGGCTCCACCGGCGGCCACAAGTAAGCAGAGGTGGCAGAGATGTTCCGGATTTCCAAGAAACTGATGTTCGCAATCGAGGCGGTGCTCGACATCGCCTATAATGCCGGCTCCGAACCGGTCCAGAGTGGCGAGATCACCCGCCGCCAGGGCATTCCCAAGCGCTATCTCGAGCAGGTGCTGCAACAGCTGGTGCGCGAGGGCATCCTTTCGGGGGTGCGCGGGCCGCGCGGCGGCTACCGGCTGGCCCGCGAGCGCCGACGCATCGCGGTCGGCGAGATCGTCCGGGTGGTGCGGGCGATGGAGAGCGCCGCCGACATCATGGAGGAACCGGCCGGCTCGATTCTCGGCCATCAGGTGGTACGGCCGCTGTGGCTGGAATTGCAGGACGACTGCATGGCCCGGCTCGATGCCACCTCGATCGAAGATCTGTGCCTGCGCGCCCGCAAAGCCGGCGTGCCCAGTGAAACTGGTGATCGCATCGACTTTAGCATTTGATTTTTGTGCGATGCCATATTAACTACATAGCAACGGTTTCGGTGATCGTACCTATTGTACGAGTCTATGGAGGGAAATCATGTCGGCTTCGGCTCCCGAGTTTCGCGGCAAGATCTACGACAGCATCATTGACACCATCGGCGCCACCCCGCTGGTGCGGCTGCCCCGGCTGAGCAAGGACCTGGGCGTCAATGCCGATGTCGTCGGCAAGCTGGAATTCTTCAACCCTCTGGCCTCGGTCAAGGATCGCATCGGCTTCGCAATGATCGATGCGGCCGAGCGTGCGGGCAAGATCGGCCCCGGCACGACGCTGGTCGAGCCGACCTCGGGGAATACCGGCATCGCGCTCGCCTTCGTCGCCGCCGCCAAGGGCTATCGGCTGATCCTGACCATGCCCGAAAGCATGTCGGTCGAGCGCCGCAAGATGCTGAAGCTGCTTGGCGCCGAACTGGAGCTGACCCCGGCCTCCGAGGGCATGAAGGGCGCGATCCGCCGGGCCGAGGAACTGGTGGCCAAGCTGCCCAACGCCTTCATCCCCCAGCAATTCAAGAACCCGGCCAACCCCGAGATTCACCGCAAGACCACCGCCGAGGAAATCTGGACCGACACCGCCGGGGCGGTCGACATCCTGATCAGCGGCGTCGGCACCGGCGGCACCCTGACCGGCGTCGCCGAGGTGATCAAGGCCCGAAAGCCCGGCTTCAAAGCGATCGCGGTCGAGCCCGAGGACAGCCCGGTGCTCTCGGGCGGCCTGCCCGGACCGCACAAGATTCAGGGCATCGGCGCCGGCTTCGTGCCCGACATCCTCAACGCCAAACTGATCGACGAGGTGGTGCGCATCTCCAACGAGCGTGCCTTCGCCACCGCGCGCAAGGCGGCGCGCCTCGAGGGCCTGCCGGTCGGCATCTCCTCGGGCGCGGCCCTCGCCGCGGCTTTCGAGGTCGGCGCCCGCCCCGAGAACAAGGGCAAGCTGATCGTGGCCATCCTGCCCTCCTTCGCCGAGCGCTATCTTTCGACCGCCCTGTTCGACGGTCTGGAATAACTCATCGGCCGCGCCCGGCCCGGGGTGCTCAGGGAATATTCAGCGGGGCACAACAATCCCATTGTAGATGGGAGCAGCGAGGATTATCCTTCGCGCTGCGATAAACCGCGACCCGTCCGGCTCCCTCCTGGGGGCGCCGGACAGCGTCGCGCTTCGGACACCATGCGGCTTGGCAGTTTCGCCTTCGGTCGCAGTTCGGGGCGTGGCGCCAGGGGAGCCGCGGTTGACAGGAAGAAACCTCGAAGCGGATCCGGGTCGAGAGATCAGGGTCCGGTGGCCGTGAGACCCGTTCTGGCCGCGTGATACGCGCCGTTAAACGTCTGGTCGGCAAGGCCCCCGCCGCTTCGCTCAACAGGTTGGCGCGCCGGTCCCCCGTTGTCGCGCGGGCGGGGCGGGCGGCGTCACCAGGGACGACATATATGGCCAAGCGTATGCTTGTCGACGCCACGCAACCGGAAGAAACCCGGGTTGTCGTGGTTAACGGAAACAGGCTTGAAGATCTCGACTTCGAAATCGCCAGCCGGAAGCAGCTCAAGGGCAACATCTATCTGGCGAAAGTGACGCGGGTCGAACCGTCACTTCAGGCAGCGTTCATTGAGTATGGCGGGAACCGCCACGGCTTCCTGGCCTTCTCGGAAATCCACCCCGATTATTACCGCATTCCCGTCGCCGACCGCGAGGCGCTGCTCGCCGAGGAGCGGCGGTTGGCCGAACTGGCTGACGAGGACGAGGACGAGGCGCCGCGCCGCCGGGGCCGCAATCGCGGTCGCGCCGCGCCGGCCCCGGTTGCCGATCTCGAGTCGGGTGAGGAGGGCGATGGCACGGCCGATGCCGCCCCGGCCCAGGACGCCGCCGACCATGCCGAACCCTTCGAAGTGGTCGAGGCTGGCGCCTCGGATGCCGATCGCCGCGACGAGGGTGGCCACGACGAGGACGACAGCGCTGACGACGAGGCCGGTCACCAGGAGGCTGGCGCCGCCGCCGACGATGACAGCGACAGTGACGGCGACGACAGTGACGACGACGATGGCGACCACGGCGGCGATGACACGGCCGGTCCCGGCAAGGTGATGGCCTCGGTGATCCCCGTCGATCAGGTTTCCGACGACGCGGCACCCGAGAGCGCAACCGATGGCGAGGACGCCGAGGGCGCCGACGCCCCGGAATTCGCCGACGCTTCCCCAGCCCCGGCCGATGCCGGGCCAGAACCCGAGCTTCACGGCGCCGAAGCCCAGGACGCGCCCGAACCGATCCGGCTCGACGTCATCGGCGGCGACGAGACCGACGAGGAGGAGATGGTGCGCCGCCGGCCCCGGCCGCTGCGCAGTTACAAGATTCAAGAGGTGATCAAGCGCCGGCAGATTTTGCTGGTGCAGGTGACCAAGGAGGAGCGCGGCACCAAGGGCGCGGCGCTGACCACCTATCTGTCGCTGCCCGGCCGCTATTGCGTGCTGATGCCCAACACCGGCCGCGGCGGCGGCGTCAGCCGCAAGATCACCAATCCCCAGGACCGCAAGCGTCTCAAAGACATGCTTTCGGACCTCGACATTCCGCAGGGCATGGCGGTGATCCTGCGCACCGCCGGACTCGAGCGCTCCAAGGCCGAGATCAAGCGCGACCTCGAATATCTGCTGCGGCTGTGGGACAGCATCCGCGAACAGACCCTGCAATCGACGGCGCCGGAACTGATCTACGAAGAAGCCAACCTGATCAAGCGCTCGATCCGCGACCTCTACACCAACGACATCGACGAGGTGCTGGTCGAGGGCGAAACCGGCTACCGGGTGGCCAAAGACTTCATGCGCATGCTGGTGCCCAGCCACTCCAAGCGGGTCCAGCCCTACCGCGACGAGACGATCCCGCTGTTCTTCCGCTATCAGGTCGAGAGCCAGATCGATGCCATCCACAGTCCGGTGGTGCAGCTGAAGTCGGGCGGCTATATCGTGATCAACCAGACTGAGGCGCTGGTCGCGATCGACGTCAATTCCGGCCGCTCGACCCGGGAACGCAATATCGAGGAAACCGCCTACAAAACCAACCTCGAGGCCGCCGACGAGGTGGCCCGGCAGTTGCGGCTGCGCGATCTGGCCGGGCTGATCGTGATCGATTTCATCGACATGGAGGACAGCCGCAACAACGCCTCGGTCGAGCGCCGGCTCAAGGAGGCGATGAAGTCGGACCGGGCGCGGATTCAGCTGGGCCGGATTTCGCCGTTCGGACTGCTCGAGCTGTCGCGCCAGCGCCTCCGCCCGAGCCTGCTCGAGGCCAATTTTGAGAAGTGCCCGCATTGCAGCGGCCTCGGCGTCATCCGCTCGATCGAGTCGGCGGCCCTTCATGCCCTCCGCGCGATCGAGGAGGAGGGCATCCGTCGCCGCTCCAGCGAGATCACGGTGGCGCTGCCCTCGAAAGTCGCGCTCTACATTCTGAATGCCAAGCGCGAAGAGCTGGCGCTGGTCGAGGCCCGCTACGGCCTCCGGGTGATCATTCAGACTGATGAGAGTCTGATCGTCCCCGATCTTCGTATCGAGCGTGTCAAGGCGCGGCTGCCCGGTGAGGAAGCGGCGGCGACCGCGGCGACCGAGCGCGTGCTCGCCGAGCCCGAGCGCCGGACCGTGATCGCCGATGACGAGGACGACGAGATCGAAGAGGAACCGGCGGCCGAGGTTGCCGAACCCCGACAGAGCGCCCAGGCCGAACCGGCTGCGGGCGGCGAACGGCCGGGTGACGACAGCCGGGACCGGCGTGGCGGCCGGCGCGGCCGGCGCGGCCGGCGGCGCCAGGGTGGCGAGCGCCCGGGTGAGGCGGCCTCCGGCGTGGTTCAGCCGATGGCAACGGTGCCGCTGGCCGGCGGCGAGGACAGTGACGAGGGCGGCGAAAGTGGCGAGAGCGGCGGGGTCGAAGCGGGCGAGGCCGGCGGCCAGCCGGCCCAGGGTGCCGGCGACGGCGCCGATGGTCAGGCCCGCAAGCGGCGGCGCGGCAAGCGCGGTGGCCGGCGGCGCGGCCGCAACCGTTTTGATCAGACCGGCGCCGAGGGCGCGGGAACCGAGGCGGGGGCAACCGAGGGCGCCGAGGGCTTCGACGCCGAGGGCTTCGACGGTGAAGATTACGAGGCCGGAGATCTCAGCGCCGACACCGAAGCCGGCGATGATGAGGGCGAAGCCGCGGCGGGCGTGACGCCCACGGCGGCGCCCCTGCCGCTGGCCGCGGTCGAGGTGGTGGATTTCGACTGGCTGCTCGATGTCGAGCGTCCGGGAGTCGACCTCGCGGTCCCGCTGACCACCGAGACCGACGCCGCCGAAGCGGTGGTGGCATCGACCGAAGGTGACGAGGTCGCGACGGCCCTGGCGGGTACCGCCGCCGAACCGGCGGCACCGGAAGCCGAGGCTCCGGCTCCGGCCGGCGTCCGCAAGCGGCCGAGCCGGCGCCGCAGCGCCACTGAAGCGACCGAGGCTCCGGCCGACGGCGAGGCGGCCGCGCCGGCCAAGCGACCGAGCCGGCGGCGGACCAAGAGCAGCGCCGCCGACGAGGCCCTGGCTCCGGCCGAGATTGCCGCGACCGGCATCGCCGCCGCCGAAGTGGCGCCCGAAGCCGCGGCCGAGATCATGCCCGAACCCGCGCCCGACAGCGAACCCGCCCCAACCGCCGAGGGTGTCCCCGAGTTCGACGACGCCGCGGCGATCGCCCCCACCGAGCGGCCGGATGATGTGCCGCCGGCACCGGCGGTGATTCTGGCCGACGCGCCGTTGCCGGCCCCGACTCGGGAATCCGTCACCGACGTTGAGGCTCCGGCCCCGGCACCGGTCGAACCGCCGGCACCGGCCGGTCCGGCCAAGCGCGGCTGGTGGAGTCGTAAATAGCCCGGACGCGCCGCCCCCTCCGCCGACCCGGCCGCAAACCCACGCCACCCTCGCCGCTCCGGCGCGGGTGGCGTCTCTTTTTCGGGTTTGCGCGCGCCGCCCCCGCGGCACTGTTGGCTATAGACGAGGCCGCCCGGCCTCGATCTGACGGTGTTCGGGTAAATATTGAATAAAATGCCTCGAACGCATACTGTTTAACGCAGTGATCGAAGCGGGGGCAGAGCGTGCGGCGGCTGGCAATACTATCGGTCTTGGTCGGATTATCGCTGCCCCTCCCGGCCATCGCCGCCGAGACCGGGGTGCCCGAGGCGGCGTTGCCGGTGCTCCGGGTCGGCGCGGTGGCCGGGCGGTTTCCCTATCTGGCCGGCAACGCGATGGCGCCCGCCGGCTTCGAGATCGATCTCCTCCGCGCCCTTGGCGAGACCATGGGCTTTCGGGCCGAGGTCCGGTCCGGCCCCTGGAGCGGGCTGCGGCAGGATTTGCTGGAAGGCCGGCTGGATGTCCTGACCGGGGCGTTCTATGGCGACGAGCGCGACCAGCCGATGCTGCTGACGGCACCGGTTGTGCTGGTCCGGCCGGCACTGGTCAGCCGGAGCGCCGCCGCCCTGCACCGGCTCCAGGACCTCGAGGGCAGGGCGGTGCTGGTGGTGGCCGGCGACCCGGTGCTCGGGCTCCTGCGCAGTCTCGCGCCCGGAGCGAAGCCGGTCGCGGTCGCCGATGTCGCCGAGGCCCTGCGCCAGTTGGCCGCCGGGCGCGACGACGCGGCGCTGCTCGGGGATGTCGATCGCGCCATGGCGGTGGCCCGGGCGCTGACGCTCAGCCACCTCGAAATCCACGCGCTGGAGGCCGGCGCCCGCACCGAGGCGCTGGCGGTGGCGGCGGTCCATGCCGAACTCGCGGCCCGCCTTGACACTGGCCTTGCCATTCTGCGCACCAGCGGCCGGCTGCGCGATCTCCATGAGCGCTGGTTCGGCCCCGCGCTTCCGGCCGCCGCGCCCTGGGCCACCCTCGGCGCGCTGGGCACCGTCACCGCGACGCTGGCGCTGGCACTGGCCGGTGCGGTCTGGCTGACCCGGCGGCGGCGCCACCGGCTGACCGGTCTGCGGGGCAGCGCCCTGACCGTGGCCGCGCCCCAGCCTTCGCTTTCGGGCCAGGAACTGCTCGACGGACTGCCGGTCGGCATCTACCGCTCGGCGCCCGACGGCCGCTTCCTCGAGGTCAACCGGGCGCTGGCCTCGCTGCTCGGCTATCCCGACCGCGCCTCGCTGCTCGGCATCTCCAGCGCCGAGATCTACGCCGATGCCGGCGCCCGCAGCCGCTGGATCACCCTGATGGCCGGCGGCGACACCGTGCGCAGCTTCGATTTCCAGGCCCGGCGCGCCGACGGCACCACGATGTGGGTCAGCAACACCGCCCATGCCGAGCGCGACGGTGCCGGCCGGGTGATCAGCTATCAGGGCTATTTCGAGGACATCTCACGCCGGCAGCAGGAGCTGGAGATCAGCAACGCCAAGGTCGCGGCCAGCGAACAGCTGTTCAAGGCCGTGTTCCAGGCCGCCGGCGACGCCATCCTGCTGTTCAGCCAGCGCGGCTTTTTTGACTGCAATGCCCGCGCGCTCGAGATGTTCGGCTTTGCCGACAAGAAGGAGTTGAACGGCCTCCGGGTCAGCGACCTCTCACCGCCGGTCCAGGCCGACGGCCGCAATTCCGCCGATGCCGCCGATTCCTACAGCGACGTTGCCTGGCGGAGCGGCTCGGCCAGTTTCGAGTGGCTGCACCGCCGCCTCACCGGCGAAATCTTCCCCGCCGATGTCCTGCTCGCCGCCTTCCAGCTCAACGGCGAACGGGTGATCCAGGCCACGGTGCGCGACATCAGCGCCCGCAAATGGACCGAGGCGGCGCTGCGGGATTCCGAGCGCCGGATGGCCGACATCATCAATCTGATGCCGGATCCGACTCTGGTGATCGACCAGGGTGGCCGGGTCCTGTTCTGGAACCGGGCGCTGGAAGACATGACCGGCGTCCGGGCCGAACACATGCTGGGCAAAGGCGATTACGAATACGCTCTGCCCTTCTACGGCACCCGCCGGCCGATCCTGATCGACATCGTGCGCGTGCCCGACCGCGAGATCGAACAGAACTACGCCAACGTCGCCCGGGTCAACGACACCCTGGTCGGCGAAAGCTACGTGCCGCATCTGCGCGGCGGCGGCATCTATGTCGTCGGCACCGCGGCGCCGCTGTTCGACTCCCGGGGCGAATATGTCGGCGCCATCGAGATCATCCGCGACATCACCGAACGCCGCCGGGCCGAACAGGCGCTGGTCGAGTCCGAACGCCGGCTGGGCGACATCATCGAGTTCCTGCCCGATGCCACCGTGGTGATCGATCGCGAGGGCCGGGTGATCACCTGGAATCAGGCGATGGCCGACCTGACCGGGGTCACCGCCGACGCGATGCTCGGCCGCGGCGACTTTGAGCCCGCGCTGCCCTTGTTCGGCGAGCGGCGGCCGATGCTGATGGATCTGGTGCTGCGGCCCGATCCGGTCTGGGAGCGCAGCTACGCCGTGCTGGAACGGCGGGGCGACACCCTTTATGGCGAAATCTTCGCCACGGCACTGCGGGGCCAGCGGGTCTATGTCATGGGCACCGCATCGGTGCTGCGGGATTCCCGCGGGCAGGCGGTGGGCGCGATCGAGATCATCCGCGATCTCACCGAGCGCAAGAAGATGGAAGAGGCGATGCGCGAGGCCCGCGACGCCGCCGAATCCACCACCCGGGCCAAATCGGAATTCCTGGCCAACATGAGCCACGAGATCCGGACCCCGATGAACGCGATCATCGGCATGACCAGCCTGCTGCTGACCACCGAGCTGACCGTCGAGCAGCACGAGCTGGCCGATACCGTGCGCATGAGCGGCGACTCGCTGCTGGCCCTGATCAACGATATTCTCGATTTCTCCAAGATCGAGGCCGGGCACATGGACCTCGAGTCGCAGCCCTTCGATCTCCGGCTGTGCCTCGAATCGGCGGTGGATCTGGTCGCGGTCAAGGCGGTGGAGAAGGGGCTGGAGCTGGGCTGTCTGATCGAGGACGGCACCCCGCCCACCATCCATGGCGACGTCACGCGCCTGCGTCAGGTGCTGGTCAATCTGCTCAACAACGCGGTCAAATTCACCGAGCGCGGCGAGGTCATGGTCCGGGTCGAGACCACCCATTTCGTTGATTCGGGTTCGGAGTTCGCCTGCTGGGCCACACTCCGCTTCGCGGTGCGCGACACCGGCATCGGCATCCCGGCCGACCGACGCGACCGCCTCTTCAAGTCGTTCAGTCAGGTCGATGCGTCGACCACCCGCCGCTATGGCGGGACCGGACTCGGACTGGCCATCTCGTCGCGGCTGGCCGAGGCGATGGGCGGCCGGATGTGGGTGGAAAGCACCGGTCAGCCCGGCCAGGGCTCGACCTTCCTGTTCACGGCGCGCCTGCCGGTATCGATGGAACCGCTCGACAACACGCTGCCCGAAAACCTGCCCGAGCTGGCCGGAAAGCGGGTGATGATCGTCGACGACAACCCGACCAACGGCCTGATCCTGACCCGCCAGACCGAAGGCTGGGGCATGGTGCCGGAAACCTTCGAACCGCCGCTGGAGGCCCTGGAAACCATCCGGCGCGGCGTTCCGTTCGATCTCGGGATTCTCGACATGCAGATGCCGGATATGGACGGCATGCAACTGGCACGGGCCATTCGTGAGTTGCGCGCCCCCGGAACCCTGCCCCTGATCATGCTGACCTCGCTCGGCCGCCGCGACATCGGCGCCGACGAAGTCGGCTTCGCCGCCTTTCTCAACAAGCCGATCAAGTCCGGCGCGCTGCACGACGCCCTGCGCTATGCCCTCGGCGGCTTCAACGCGCCGGTGCTGCGGCCACGCTGCGCCGCCGGGCGGGTGATTGATCCCGAGTTGGCCCTCCGCCATCCCTTGCGGATTCTGGTCGCCGAGGATTACGCGGTCAATCAGAAGGTCGCGCTCTATACTCTCGGCAAGATGGGCTACCGCGCCGATCTGGCGGCCAATGGTCACGAGGTGCTGGGCGCGCTCCGCCGCCAGACCTACGACGTCGTGCTGATGGACGTTCAGATGCCCGAGATGGACGGGCTGGAGGCGACCCGCCTGATCCTGGAGGGCTGGGAGCCAGACTCCCGGCCGCGCATCGTCGCCATGACCGCCAATGCCATGCAGGGCGACCGCGAACTCTGCCTCGGCGCCGGCATGGACGACTACATCACCAAACCGGTGCAGGTCGCGGCGCTTCAGGCAGCGCTGTTGAACACACCCCGGCTCGCGGAACCAGCCCTGAGCGCCGGACCGGCCGCCCCTGAGCCTTTGTCTCCGGCGGTGCAGCCGCAGGCGCCGGCGATCGACCGCCAGACTCTGCTCGACTATTTCCCGGATCTGGCCGAGGGCGAGACCGGAATTCTCCAGGAGATGGCGGCAATGCTGCTGGAAGACGTGCCGCAGCGGCTGGACCTGCTGGGCGAGGCCATCGCCGCCGGCCGGCTCGATCAGGTCGGCGGCATTGCCCACACTCTCAAGGGCGCCAGCCGCAGTTTCGGCGCCCTCGGCTTCGCCACCCTTTGCCAGGACCTGGAAACCGAGGCCAGAGCCGGCCGCCTCGACCCCGGCCGCGCCGATGCGGTGGTCGGGACGCTGCGCGCAGAATTCACCCGTGTCGCGGAGGGGATCGGCCGTGAACTTCATCCCTGACGGCCCCGAGCGGCTGATCTATCTGATCGGCGACGATGCCGAGGAGGCCGGCGCCCTGGCCGGTCAGATCGGCCACTTCGGCTACACCCTTCGGGCCTTTACTCAACTGGGCGACGCGCGGGAGGCGATCCGGCGTGCGCCGCCGACCGCTCTGCTGGTCGATATGGGCTTTTCCGGCGGCGATACCGTCGGGGCCGAGTCTCTGGAGACCCTGCGGGCCAGCGTGCCCTGCCCGTTCCCGGTGCTGTTCCTCTCCGGACGCGACGATCTCGCGACCCGGCTGCTGGCGGTGCGGGTCGGCGGTGCCGGGTTCTTTCCCAAATCGGTCGACGTGCCGCTGCTGGTCGATGTCCTCGATCAGCTCGCCGGCCATCGGCCGCCGGTGCCCGAGCGGATTCTGATTGTCGACGACGACCGGCTCCAGGCCAACCTCAACGCCGTCTATCTGCGGCGCCGGGGCATGGAGGTCAAGGTCATTACCGATCCGCTGACCACGATCGAGGCGCTGTCGGACTTCCAGCCCGAACTGGTGCTGCTCGACATGTATATGCCGACCTGCACAGGCATGGAGCTGGCCTCGGTGATGCGCCAGATCGAGGCCTTCGTCGGTCTGCCGATCGTCTTTCTTTCGGCCGAAACCGACCGTGACAAGCAGTTGGCCGCGGTCGGCCTCGGCGGCGATGATTTCCTGGTCAAGCCGATCAAACCCGAGCATCTGATCTCGGCGGTGGTTTCGCGCACCGAGCGCTATCGCAAGTTGCGCTCGGTGATGATGCGCGATGGTCTGACCGGCCTTTACAATCACAGCACGATCACCGACCGGCTCGATCAGGAGGCCGCCCGGGCGCGCCGGCAAAAGGCGCCGCTCTCGGTGGTGATGATCGACATCGACCATTTCAAGCAGGTCAATGACAGTCATGGCCATCCGGTCGGCGACCGGGTGATCCGGAGTCTGGCCCGGCTGCTGACTCAGCGCCTGCGCCAGACCGACATCGTCGGCCGCTACGGCGGCGAGGAATTTCTGGTCGTGCTGCCCGATACCGCGGAGGAACAGGCGCTGCCGCTGGTCGACACCCTCCGCGAGGCGTTCTCGAAACTGATCCAGCATGCCGGCGGGGCACGCTTTTCCACCACCTGCAGCGCCGGCATCGCCAGCGCCCCGGCCTGGAGCGAGGCGGCGGACCTCAAGGAGGCGGCCGATCAGGCGCTCTATCAGGCCAAGCGCGGCGGCCGCAACCGGGTGGTCGCGGCCACCGGCCGTCCACAGCCCTGATGAGGCCAGCTTAGCCATGACCCTGTTCCCGCGGCGCCTGCGCCAGGTCCTCCGCCTGCCCCTGATGGTGCTGGCGGCTCTGGTGATGCTGTTCGAAGACTTCGTCTGGTCGCGAGTCACCGTTCTCGTGACCGTGATCGCACGCTTGCGCCTGGTCGCGCGCCTCGAAGCCTGGGTGCTGACGCGGAGCCGCCATACCACCCTGGCCCTGTTCGCGGTGCCGATCCTCTGCCTGATTCCCTTCAAGCTGTTCGCGCTCTGGCTGATCGCCTCGGGGCACCTCATCACCGGCGTGCTGGTGATCATCGCGGCCAAGGTCACCGGCACGGCGATTTCGGCCCGCCTGTTCATGATCGCCAAACCCAAGCTGATGACCTTCGAGACCTTCGTGCGCGTCTATGGCGCAGTGCTGCGCTTCAATGCCTGGGCCCACGGGCTGATCGACAGCCTGGGCGTGCTGGCGGCGATCCGCACGGTGCGAAGCGCGGTGCGAGCCGCGGCGGCGGCGGTGCGGACCAGGGTGCGGCGGTGGTTTGCCGCCCAATAACCCCGGCAAAGCGGGAGCCGCCGGGGCCGGATGCCGGATATCTTATATTGGCGGGTCGGGCCATCCCGTGTAATATCCTTTCTCAAGTCAATTCACCAGGGCACGGCCAGACACATGCGACGGGTCAAACTCGACAGGATCGATCGCCGAATCCTCCGTGATCTCCAGGCCAACGGCCGGATGACCAACGTCGATCTGGCGCGCCGCGCCGGCATCTCGGCGCCCCCCTGCCTCCGGCGCGTGCGGGCGCTGGAGGAGGCCGGTTTCATCCGGGGCTACCATGCCGATCTCAATCCCGAGACGCTGGGTTACAGCGTCACGGTGTTCGCCCAGGTCGGCCTTAACAGTCAGGCCGAGCCTGACCTCAAGCGCTTCGAAGAGCGGGTGGTCAGTTGGCCCCATGTCCGCGAATGCCACATGCTGGCCGGCGAAACCGATTTTCTGCTCAAGATTGTCGCCGAGGACTGGGACGACTATCAGCGCTTCCTCACCACTCAGCTGACCGCGGCGCCCAACGTCAGCCACGTCAAGTCGGCGCTGGCCATCCGCTGCTCGAAGTCGCTGCCCGGCGTGCCGATCGACGTCGAGGCCGGCGACGAGCCCGACGAGGGCGATCTCGCGGGTGACGAGGACTAGGCTTGAAACCCAATCAAGCTCTTGACGCAATATCACGTCTGTGATTCAAGC
>JBAXPR010000072.1:0-18920 GCA_037132135.1 Rhodospirillaceae bacterium | reverse complement strand
CCGCAGTCGGTGGTGCACAGCTTCGTCGAATATGTCGACGGCTCGGTGCTGGCCCAACTCGGCACCCCCGACATGCGGACGCCGATCGCCTATGCCCTGGGCTGGCCGGCGCGCATCCGGACCCCGGCGGCCCGGCTCGATCTCCTGACCTCGGCCTCTCTGACCTTCCATGCCCCCGACCTCGGGCGTTTTCCGGCGATGCGTCTGGCCCGCGAGGCGCTTAAGGCCGGCGGCGGCGCCCCGACCCTGCTCAACGCCGCCAACGAGATCGCCGTCGACGCCTTCCTCAACCGCCGGATCGGCTTTCTCGACATCGAGCGGGTGGTCGAGCAGACCCTGGCGGCATTGCCCCACGACGCCCCCCGCGACATCGCCGACGTCCGCGCCATCGACACCGAGGCGCGCCGGTTCGCGCTGGGGGTGGTGGAGACGGCCGCGCGGTGAACGCAGCCGTGCCGGCGGGAGGGGCGGGCAGCGGAAAATCGCCGGGGCCTCGCTTGACGGCGGCGGCGGGAGTGGCCCATGATGGTGCCATGGACGCCCGGTTCGCGAAACTCGAAGCTCTGACTGAAGCCACCGGCCACCGCCCTGGCCGGGAGGGCGCCGATACGCGCCTGTTGCTGGCGAAAGGCTTTCCCTGGATCGGCTGACCCCCATATCACGGCATTGAGAAGAACCCCTTAGACCTGAGGGCGCGGCACAGCGGGCCGTGCCGGCGCTGCGGACGGAACGAATGGATATCCTCAACGGCCTTTGGCATTACGCGGTTCCCTTCCTGGTCGTGCTGACGATCCTGGTGTTCGTCCATGAGCTTGGCCACTACTGGGTGGCGCGGCGCTGCGGCGTGCGCATCGAGGTGTTTTCCTTTGGCATGGGGCCGGAACTGTGGGGCCGCGACGATCGTCACGGCACCCGCTGGCGGATCAGCCTGCTGCCGCTGGGCGGCTATGTGAAGATGTTCGGCGATGCCGGCGCCGCCAGCACCCCGCGTGACGATCTGGGCGAGATGACCCCCGAGGAAAAGGCGGTGTCGTTTCATCACCAGACCCTGGGCAAGCGTGCCGCGATCGTCGCCGCCGGTCCGGTCGCCAACTTTCTCTTTGCCGTGGTCGTGCTGGCGCTTTTGTTCATGACCGCCGGCCAGCCCTTCACCCCGGCCGACATCGGCTCGGTCCGGCCGGGCAGCGCCGCCGAGGCCGCCGGTCTCAAGCCCGGCGACCTGATCGTGGCCATCGACGGTCGCGGCATCGAGCGCTTCGAGGAGGTCAAGTCGATTGTTTCGATGGCCCCCGGCCAGCCGCTGATTCTCTTGGTCGAGCGTGCCGGCAGCCGGCTGACCCTGACCGCGGTTCCGCAAAGCTCGCTGGTCACCGACCGTTTCGGCAACAGCTATACCATCGGCCTGCTCGGCATTACCCGGCCGGGTCTCGACTATCGCCGCCACGACCCGGTGACCGCGGTCTGGCAGGCGCTGCGCGAAACCTGGGATCTCACCGCGACGACGCTGACCGGGGTCGGCCAGATGATCGCCGGCGTCCGCGGCACCGACGACCTCGGCGGGCCGCTGCGCATCGCCCAGATGTCGGGCGAGGTGGCTCAGACCGGTCTCGTCGCCTTGGTCTGGTTTCTCGCCGTGCTCTCGGTGAACCTCGGATTGATCAATCTGTTTCCGATCCCGCTGCTCGACGGCGGGCACCTGTTGTTTTATTGCATCGAAGCAATCCTTGGACGGCCACTCGATGAAAGAATGCAAGAATATGGTTTTCGCATCGGGCTGGCTCTGGTATTAAGCCTGATGGTCTTTGCCACCTGGAATGATCTGGTCCATTTGCGGGTCGTCGAGTTTTTCCGGGGGCTGATGTCATAGGCTCTGGTGGGTTCGGGGGGGCGCTTTGAAGCTCAGGTTCGGAAAATGGCTGCCGGCGACGCTGGCCGCATGCGCCCTGGTCGCCTGCGCCAACAACAAGAGTCCGCCAAAGAGCGACAGTCGGGGCGCCCAGGCCGCGGCCAGTCCGGTTGCGGTCCTGCCGGGGCCGGCGGCCGACGCCACCAACCCGGTCTACACCCGCCCGGTTGGGAAGAGTTCGGATCAGAGGATCAGCGAGATCCGCTTCACCGGCGCCGCCATCGGCGGCCGGGATCTGGCGCTGAGGCTGATTCTCAGCCGTGAAGCCCATTGGTACCGGCAGTTTTCGGCCGATTACCTCCAGATGCCAAGTCTCCTGGTTTCCAAGGAGCACTACTTCAACGCCGACATCGTCAAGATCGATGAGTTGTTGCTGAAGACCTATTATCAGGCCCATGGCTATCAGGACGTCAGCGTCAATGCCGAGGCGCGGCCGGATGCGCTGAGCGGCGACACGGCGCTGTCCTTCGGCATCGCGCCCGGCAAGCGCTATCGCTTCGGCAAGATCAGCCTGACCACCGACATCGCCGGCTATGACCCGGAGGATCTGCGCTACGCCGTCGATCTCCGGCCGGGCGACTGGTACGAGGCCGGTGCCGCCGAGGCCGTCGCGGCCCGGTTGAACAGCGTCAAGCTGGGCAGCCTGCCGCTGTTCACCGCGCTCGGCCACCATCTGCCGGTTTCGGTCTGCATCAGGCCGCTCTCCAGCATCGACGCCGCACGGGCAACCGTCGATCTCGTCTTCAGGATCACGCGCTGCCGTAGCGAGGGCCGCACGGCGGCGGCTCCGGCGCCGGCTGCTGCTGCGGCGGCGGTCGCATCCCCCGCCAAGCCGCCCCGCCTCGGCGTCGGCAAGCGGGCGCGGGTCGCCCAGGTCGCTCCGGCGGTGATCGCACCGGCGGTCGCGGTTGCCAACCGGCCGCCGCGGCGGGTCGACCTCGCCAGCGCTCCCGTGGGCGGGATTTATTAGGCCGGGGCCGGCGCGGGTGACGCCGCATTGGCAGGGAAGAATATGGTTTTCGCATTGGACTTGCTCTGGTATGAACGCTGATGGTATCGCGATCCGGGACCGCCTGGCCTGTTTGGGGGGCTGCGGGTTTCCGGGGCGGGATGTCCTGGCACTGGCTTGGCGGAGGGGCGCTTTGAGGCTCAGGTTCGGGAGATGGCTGCCGGTGGCGCTGGTCGCTGCGGGGGTTCTGGCCTTCGGAACGGATGCGGGTGCGCAGCCGTCCAGTTTCGATGCGGCGGGCGCCGGTTCAATCCCGTCCGGCGGCATCATCGCCGCCATTCGAGTCGAGGGTACGGAGCGCATCGAGGCCTCGACCGTCCGCACCTACCTCAAGATCGAGCCCGGCCAGCCGTTCGACGCCGAGCGTATCGACCAGTCGCTGAAGGAGCTGTTCAAGACCGGCCTTTTTGCCGATGTCGTGATGCGGCGCGAGGGCGACGTCCTGGTTGTCCGTCTCGCCGAGAACCCGATCATCAACCGCATCGCCTTTGAGGGCAACAGTCACCTCAAGGAAGAACAGCTTCAGACCGAGTTGCAACTGCGGCCGCGGGTGGTCTACACCCGGACCCGGGTGCAGAACGATGTCCAGCGCATCGTCGATCTCTACCGCCGCAGCGGCCGCTTCGCCGCCCGGGTCGAGCCCAAGATCATCAAGCTCGATCAGAATCGTGTTGATCTCGTGTTCGAGATCGACGAAGGGGCGCGGACCGAAGTGCGCCGAATCAACTTCGTCGGCAACGAAAAATTCAGCCGCAGCACCTTGCAGGAGACGATCCAGACCAAGGAGTCGCACTGGTATCGGCTGCTCTCGAGTGACGACAACTATGATCCCGACCGCCTGAACTACGACAAGGACCTGCTGCGCCGCTATTATCTGGGGCAGGGCTATGCCGATTTCCGGGTGATTTCGGCGGTGGCCGAGCTTTCGCCCGAGCGCGACGCCTTCTACATCACCTTCACCATCGAGGAAGGCGAGCGCTATCAGTTCGGCAAGATCGAGTTGACGACCAACCTCAAGGGCTTGGACCCCGAGGTTCTGCGTCCGAAGATCGGCTTTGATGAGGGGGACTGGTACGACGCCAATCAGGTCGAAAACACCATCTCCACCCTGACCACCGCGCTGGGCGACCTGCAATTTGCCTTCGTCGATGTCCGGCCGCGCATCACCCGCAACCGCGAAACCAAGACCATCGATCTGACCTTCGAGGTCAACGAAGGGCCGCGGACCTTCGTCGAGCGCATCGACATCACCGGCAACGTCCGCACCCTCGACCGCGTGATCCGGCGCGAGCTGCTGCTGGCCGAAGGCGACCCCTTCAATCAGGCCAAGCTCAAGCGCTCGGAAGAGCAGGTCAAGAACCTGAACTATTTCGAGAAGGTCAACATCACGCCGGCCGAAGGCGCGCAGCCCGACCAGACCGTGATCCAGGTCGATGTCACCGAGCAGTCCACCGGCGAAATTTCGCTCGGAGCCGGCTTCTCGACCACCGACGGCGCCCTCGGCGACTTCAGCATCAGCGAGCGCAATCTGCTTGGCACCGGGCGCGAGCTGCGCTTTGGCGCCACGATTTCGTCGCGCCGGCAGGAGTACGATATCTCCTTTACCGAACCCTACTTTCTCAACCGCGATCTTTCGGCCGGTGTCGACCTGTTCCGCATCCAGCGCAACAACCAGACCTACAGCTCCTACAGCGAAACCGACAGCGGCTTTGCCCTGCGCGTCGGTTATCCGCTGACCGAGCATCTGCGCCACCGGGTGGCCTATAATTTCGCGAACACCAGAATCGGCGGCATTCCCGACACCGCATCGAAATACGTCAAGGAGCAGACCGGCACCCGCATCCTCTCTCAGGTCGGGCACGAACTGACCTACGACACCCGCAACAGCAAGATCGACCCGGTCAGCGGCTACGTGCTGCGCTTCGCCAACGACCTCGCCGGCGCCGGTGGCAACGAACGCTTCCTGCGCACCCGCACCGGCGGCACGGTCTATGCGTCGCTGCCGGGTTGGGATAAGTGGGTGGGCAGTCTGGGCGGCGAAGCCGGATACATCGTCGGGCTGGGCAAGAAGATCTCGATCTCCGATCGCTTCTTCATCGGCGGCGACACCCTGCGCGGCTTCAGGGTCGCCGGCATCGGGCCGCGTGACACCAGCACCGGCGACGCCCTGGGCGGCAACGTCTTTGTCCGCGGCTCGGCCGAGCTGCGCTTCCCGCTCGGGTTGCCCGAGGAGCTGGGGGTGTCCGGCCATGCCTTCACCGACGTCGGCACCCTGACCAAGGTCGGGTTCTCCGGCACCGACGTCAAGGATTCGGGCTCCATCCGCGCCGCCAGCGGTGTCGGCCTGATCTGGCGCTCGCCGATGGGACCGGTCGGCATCGATATCGCCGCGCCGCTGGTCAGGCAGAGCTATGACAAGATCGAGCAATTCCGCTTCAACTTCGGAACCAGGTTTTAAGACATGATCCTTCGCAATCTTCGGTGGGCAGCCGGCGCGCTGGCGTTGGTTTTCGTTCTGGTGGCAGCGCCGGTCGCCGGCGCCCGCGCCGAACTCAAGGTCGGCATTGTCGCCTTTCAAATGGTCATGCACGAATCCAGCGCGGGCAAGGCCATTCAGCAGGCCATCCAGGCCAGTGAAGAGGCCTTCAAAAAGGATATGACCGGCCGCCGCGAAAAACTCCAGCAGGCCGAGCAGGAGTTGGTGCGCCAGCAGGGCAGCGTTTCCGCCGAGGCGTTTGCCAAGAAGCGGGAAGAGTTTCTGCGCAAAGCCGGCGAATTCGACCGCGACGTCCAGGCCCATCGCAAGGCGTTGGAGCAGGGCGTCGACGAGGCTTCCCGCACGATCCAGGCGGCGGCGATCGAGATCGTGGCCGGTCTCGCCCGCGACCATGAGACCTCGGTGGTGCTCGACCGGGCCCAGGTGATTTTCGTCGACCCGGCGCTCGACCTCACCCGCGAGGTTCTGGAAAAGCTCAATGCCAAACTGCCGACGGTTCAGGTGAAGATCCCCCCTGCCAAAAAGTAATCCCGACGGAAGAGAGGCATCGTCCGGCGCCGCGGCAGCCGGTGATGCCTCGCTTTTTTCCGCGCTTGGGGATTGATCGGGGCTGGGGAATCGGGCACAACGAAGCCAACGACGACAAGTACCGGCCGGAGCACGTCAGACGATGGTCGGAAGATGGGGGTGACAACGGACATGACTGCGGTGCCCGACATCGACATCAACCGAATCATGCAAATGATCCCGCATCGTTACCCGATGCTGATGATTGACCGCGTGATCAATATCGTCCTCGGCGAAAGTGCGGTCGGGGTCAAGAATGTCTCGATCAACGAGCCCTTCTTCCAGGGGCATTTTCCGCAGCAGCCGGTGATGCCGGGCGTCCTGATCATCGAATCGATGGCTCAGACCGCGGCGACTCTGGTGGTGGCCACGCTGGGAGAGAACGCCGAGGGCAAACTGGTCTACTTCATGACCATCGACGAGGCGCGCTTTCGCAAGCCGGTGGGACCGGGCGACACCGTTTACGTCCACGTCACCAAGCAGCGCCAGCGCGGCAATGTCTGGCGCTTCAAGGGCGAGGCTAAGGTCAACGACGTGCTGGTCGCAGAGGCGATTTATTCCGCCATGATCATGAACAAGTAATGGCCATCACCATTCACCCCAGCGCCGTCGTCGACACGGCGGCGCGTCTCGGCGATGGCGTCCGCATCGGACCCTTCTGCTGCGTCGGTCCCGAGGTCGAACTCGGCAACAACGTCACCCTGGTCTCCCATGTCGTGGTCGACGGCATCACCAGCATCGGCGCTGGAACCACCGTCTATCCCTTCGCGGTGCTTGGCACCCCGCCCCAGGATTTGAAGTACAAGGGCGAGCGCTCGGAACTGGTGATCGGCGAGAACAACCGTATCCGCGAGCACGTCACCATGAACCCCGGCACCGAGGGCGGCGGCAAGCTGACCCGCGTCGGCGACAACGGCCTCTTCATGGTCGGCGCCCACGTCGCCCACGACTGTCAGGTCGGCAGCAACGTCATCCTGGCCAACAACGCCACCCTGGCCGGCCATGTCGTGGTCGGCGACTTCGCAATTCTGGGCGGACTGAGCGCCGTCCATCAGTTCGTGCGCATCGGCCATCACGCCATGATCGGCGGCATGTCGGGGGTCGAGAACGACGTCATCCCCTTCGGGCTGGTGATGGGCGACCGGGCCCGGCTGTCGGGGCTCAATCTGGTCGGGCTGGAGCGGCGAGGCTTCGGACGCGAGGCGATCCAGATGCTGCGCGCCGCCTACCGCATGCTGTTTGGTCCCGAGGGTACGCTGGCCGAGCGGGTTGATGAGGTCGAGCGCTCGTTCCGGGAAAACGCCGCGGTCAGCGAGGTCGTGGCCTTCATGCGCACGAAATCCTCGCGGGCGGTCTGTCAGCCGCGCTCGGGGAATGGCGGCTAAGCTCGGCATTCTCGCCGGGGGCGGCGCGCTGCCGGGCCGGCTGGCCCGGGCGGCACACGGCGCCGGCCGCGAGGTCGTCATCGTCGCTTTTCAGGGTCACACCGAGCCGGCGACGGTCGAGGGCCTGCCCCACCTCTGGACCCGCTTCGGCGCCGCGGCCGAGATCTTCGCTTTTTTGCGCCGCGAGCAGGTGGTCGAGCTGGTGTTTGCCGGCCCGGTGCGCCGGCCCGCCCTCAGCGAGATTCTGCCCGACTGGCAGGCGGCCAAGATTCTGGCCAAAATCGGCAGCCGCTCGCTCGGCGACGACGGCCTTCTGCGCGCGGTCTCAAACAGCCTGGAAAGTGAAGGCTTCCGGGTGGTCGGCATTCATGAGATTCTGACCGACCTGCTGGCGCCAGCGGGACGACTCGGCCGCCATGCACCCGACGCCACCGCCGAAGCCGACATCAACCGCGGCGTCGAGGTGGTGACCGTGCTCGGCCGACTCGATGTCGGGCAGGCGGCGGTGGTGCAGCAGGGGCTGGTGCTGGGGGTCGAAGGTATCGAAGGCACCGATGCCCTGATCGCCCGCTGTGGCAGCCTCCGGCGGGCCGGGCCCGGCGGCGTGCTGGTCAAGCTCAAGAAGCCGCAGCAGGATCGCCGGCTCGACTTGCCGACGATCGGCGTCACCACGGTCAAGGGCGCCGCCGCCGCCGGTCTGCGCGGCATCGCGGTCGAGGCTGGCAGCGCCCTGATCATCGACCGCGCCGACGCCATCGCCGCCGCCGACCGGCTGGGGCTGTTTCTGGTCGGGGTGGCTGGCGGCGAGGCCGGCCCTGGTGCCAAAGGCCCCTCAGAGAGGGACGGCGCCGGGCCGTCGGCTTCACCCGGTCCGCCGCCGCTGACCCTGTTTGTGATCGCGGGCGAGCCCTCGGGGGACGTGCTGGGGGCGCGGCTGATCGGAGCGCTGAAGGCGCGGGCGGCGGCGGAGGGTCGGCCGTTGCGCCTGCTTGGCGTCGGCGGGCCGCGGATGGTCGCCGAGGGGCTGCAGACGCTGTTTCCGATGGCGGATCTGGCGCTGATGGGGGTCTTTGAGCTGTTGCCCCGGCTGCCGCGGCTGATCCGGCGCCTGGGCCAGACCGTGGCCGCGATCCGGGATCTCACCCCCGACGCCGTGATCACCATCGACGCCCCCGGCTTCAGCTTTCGGGTCGGCCGGCGGCTGCGCGCCGGCCGCCATGCCGTGCGCGGCGTGCCGCTGATCCATTATGTCGCGCCGACGGTGTGGGCGTGGCGGCCGGAGCGGGCGCGGAAGATCGCGGCCTTCCTCGACCATCTTCTGGTGATCCTGCCCTTCGAGCCGCCCTGGTTCGAGCGCGAGGGGCTGGCCTGCACCTTTGTCGGCCATTCGATCATCGAGTCCGGCGCCGATCGGGGCGACGGCGCGGCCTTTCGCGCCCGCCACGGCCTGACCGCGACTGACCGCCTGATCGCGGTGCTGCCAGGCAGCCGGACCACCGAGCTGAAGCGGCTGCTGCCCGATTTCGCCGCGACTCTGGCCCGCATCGTCCCTGATCATCCCGGGCTGGTCGCGGTGGTGCCGGCGGTGGCCCATCTGGCCGACCGGGTGCGGGCGGCGGTGGCCGGCTGGCCGCTGCGCACCATCGTCGTTGAGGGCGACGCCGAGAAGTATGACGCCTTCGCCGCCGCCGAAGCGGCGCTGGCCGCCTCGGGCACCGTGGCGCTGGAACTGGCGCTGGCCGGGCTGCCCTCGGTGATCGCCTACCGGCTCAACGCCCTCAGCGTTGCCCTCTACCGCCGGCTGATCAAGACGAAATATGTCAATCTTGTCAACATCATGCACGACCGTATGGTGGTGCCTGAGCTGTTGCAGGAGCACTGCACCCCCGACCGTCTGGCCACCGCGCTGACCCGGCTGCTCGACGATTCCGGCGCCCGCGCGGCCCAAATCGAGGCGCTGAGCACGGTCGATCGCTGGCTCGGCGCCGGCGGGCCGCCGCCCAGCGAGCGTGCCGCCGCCGCAGTCTGGCAGATTGCGACCCAGCCCCGAGGAGAGCGTCCATGACCGCCCGTGCCCGCCTGCTGCACACCATGATCCGGGTTTTCGACCTGGAAAAATCCATCGACTTCTACACCCGGCTGCTGGGCATGACCCTGCTGCGCCGCACCGATTATCCCGGCGGCCGCTTTACGCTGGCTTTCGTGGGCTATGAGGATGAAGCCGCGGGCGCGGTGATCGAACTCACCCACAACTGGGATCAGGCCGCGCCCTACAGCCTCGGCAGCGGCTTCGGTCACCTCGCGATCGGCGTCGGCGACATCCGGGCCAGCTGCGACCGGCTGGCCGCCGCGGGGGTGCCGATTCCCCGGCCGCCCGGGCCGATGAAGCATGGTGGCACCGTGATTGCCTTTGTCGAAGACCCGGATGGCTACCGGATCGAACTGATCGAACGGCGATGATTCAACCAGGATGCGACAGACGATGGTAAGGGTGGGTTTAGTTTGCCGTGGCACCTTCCTGGTATTTTAGTTATATTTTTTGAAAGCTCATCCGCACGCAGCGATGGGCGTGGCCGCTTGATCGTTTCGCAGACCGGACATGAGCGAAGCCGCTGAAACCATCGCCCCGCCGGCACCGGCGCAGACCGTCGGCCTGATCGATGAGGTCGGGCTGTGCCAGACGGTGGCCGACTATTTCTCGCTGCGCAGCCGGACCGCCATTGCCCAGCTGCTGGCGGCCCAACTCGACTCCCTGGTCCTGACCCCGTCCGAACTGCTTCACAATCACAAGGCGCTGAAGGCTCTGCTGGCGCAGCACCCGCTGGTCGAGGTGGCGGTCGGTCGGGTGGTGGCCCTTCAGGGCCGGCGCTCCGGCGAAAGCATCCAGGGCCGGCGCGAGGCGATCCAGAACACCATCGCCGCCGCGCTGGAACAGGCGGTGCTCGCCGAGCGCACGCTCGACAGCGTCGCCCACAAGGGGCCGCCTTTCGCCGTCCTGCAGCGCGATCAGGGGATGCGGCCGGGAGAAAGCCGGGAGCAGGATTATCTGCTGCTGAGCGCGGTCTGCCGCGAATTGACGGCGATGCGCAACTGGGGGCTCAAACTGTCGTTTCTGGTCAGTCTGGCCGGCGACGATGTCAGCGGCCGGGTTGCGGCGCTGGTCGACGGCACCATCGCCGACCTGATCGCGGCCGGCCGGGTGCTCAACCAGCTGTGCGGCAAGCCGGCGGACGCCGGGGTCGAACTGCGCCGGCTCTGCGATCTCGCCCTGGTTGAGGTGCAGCGGCCGGGGGATGGCGGGCGCACGCCTCTGGCCGGGCTCAACCGTCTGCTGCGCGCCGGGCGCCTGCCCGAAACCCGGACCGTGATCCTCGACCGCCTGCGGCGCCTGCTGCGCGGCGGCCAGCCGCTGGGTGCGGGGCTGCGTGAGGAGGAGATACGGACCTTCCAGGAGGCTTTGACCGCGCTGGTCGGTCCGGCCGGGGTCGCCGGCGGTGGTGCCATGGCCGAGGCCCTGGTGCTGCGCTACGCCCGCCGCCTCGACGAAAGCAGCAACACCGGCCTGCGTCAGGCGATGCAGGGCACGATCGAAACTCTGCCCGGGTTCTTTTCGCGGCTGCACTTTTTGGCCGCGCTCGCCTGCTCCGACCTTGGCCAGCGCGCCGCCAACGAACTGGCGATGCTGGTCGAAACCCTGCCCAACAACGAGACCCTGGTCGAGAGAACGCTGTTTCAGCCCTTTGATCCCGTGGCTCTGGCCGGCGACCTCAAGCGGGCCGCCGCCGCCTTCGCCGTGACCCCGCTGCCGGCCGGGGTGCGCGAGCGGCTCGATGAGCGCATCACCGGCCTCGTCGACACCCAGGTGATGCGCGGCAATTTCATCGAAGGGCTGGATCAGGCCGAGCCGAGCCTGTCCCGGCGCATCGAGGCCTTTCGGGCGGTGATCGCGGCCGGGCTGGTCAGCGAGTTCGGCGGGAGGCCGCTGATCGAGCAGCACATCGCCCGCCTGACCGAGCGGCCGGAAACCATTCACCCGCTGGCCGATCCCACACCCGTGCGCGATGGTCAGTTGGTGGCCCGCTTCGGCCGCCATCGCTGCCCCAATTGCTTCGAGGCCAAGGGCGGTTCGGGCATGTGCCTGACCTGCGGCCATGACGAGAGTGAGGGGCCGCGGCCCGGCGTTCATCTCCGGGCCGGCGCCGTGCTTCAGAGCCGCTACGTCGTCGGGCGGCTGATCGGCCAGGGCGGCTTTGGCGCCACCTATCTCGGCTGGGACGAGCGGTTGCAGGTCAAGGTCGCGATCAAGGAATATTTCCCGGTCAGTCTGGCCAGCCGATCCTCGGTCTCGGGGGCGCTGGTACCCTATACCGGGGATCAGGTCGCGACCTTTCAGGATGGCATCAGCAAGTTCCTGGCCGAGGCGCGGATTCTGGCCCGGCTGCGCAATGTCCGCGAGATCGTCGAGGTTCACGACTTCTTCGAGGCCAACGCCACCGCCTACATGGTGATGGAACTGCTGGTCGGCCGCACCCTCCAGCGTCATCTGCTGGAAGAGGGCGGGGCGATCGACTACCGGCGGGCGCTCGGCCTGATCCTGCCCATCGCCAAGGCGGTGCACGACGTCCATCAACTGGGGCTGGTTCACCGCGATATCAGTCCCGACAACATCTTTCTGCTCGATTGCGGCGGCGCCAAGCTGCTCGATTTCGGTGCCGCCCGCCAATGTGTCGGCGAGGCCACCGGCAACCTGACCGTGATCCTCAAGAGAGGCTATGCTCCGCCCGAGCAATATGGCTCCGAGAGCCGCCAGGGCCCCTGGACCGACGTTTATGCCCTGGCCGCCACCTTCTATTGCGCGATCACCGGCAAGCCGCCGCCGGACTCCAACCAGCGCTGGCTCGAAGAGACCCTGGTCCGGCCGAGCAAGCTCGGGGTCAGCATCCCGCCGGCGGTGGAAGACGCGCTGATCGCGGCGCTGGCCCTGAAATGGGAGGAGCGCCCCCGTGACATGAAAACCCTGTTGCAGGCCCTCAACCGGGCCCTGCTCTAGCCCAGGCTCACGGGCCAGCGACGGTCTGTCGCACCGCCCCCCCTTGATGTTGGCCGGCCAATCCCGCATCGCTAAGCAGTGCCGATCAGGCGGATTGACAGCACCCCGGCCATCAGGCCCGCGCAGGACTGCGGCGGCCGGGTGGCACCGGCGGGAGCAGATGCCGTTTTGGCCGACCTATTGCTCTGAACCGTAAGGGGGTGCGCTGGTGATCGAGTGGAACGACTCGCTGCTGGTCGGCTATGAGCCGATCGACGCCGAGCACAAGGCTCTGGTTGCCCTGATCGGCGAGCTTTATGGCACGCTGAGGGCCGGAGGCGGTCGCGACACGCTGGAAGCGGCGCTCTTCGATCTCGCCGACCACGTTGCGGCCCATTTCAATCATGAGAACGACCTGATGGTCAGCCGCCGCTATCCGGCCCGGGCCGATCATCTGCTGGAGCACCGCATCCTGATCGACCAGCTCGACACCGTGCTCGACACCATCGACCTGATCGGCGATGAGGCGGTGCTCGACGCCCTTTCCTTCATCGAACGCTGGTTCGCCGACCATGTCCACGCCGCCGATGCCCGGCTCGGCGCCTTCCTGGCCAGGGTGGATCGCCCGGACCCGTAACCCCCCGCTCATTTCGCTATCCTCTCGACTCCGGCGCTGCCAAACAGTAGTGTTTTCCCACCGTACCACTCGCAGAATACAGAAACCGGAGGGCTCCTCGTGAGCGGACCGACGATGGCGGCTGTCGCCGCCTTTACCGCCAAGGCCGCCATTGATGCCGGTAACGCCATGGAAGCGGCGTTCGCGTCGATCCGGGCCGGCGACCGCGACGGTGGTCTGCAGATGGCCAAGGACGCCACGGCCAAGGCCCTTCTGGCCAAGAAGGCAATGTCCAGCGTGCTGCAAAAACATGCCGACAGCGATCCCGCGGCGTCCCGGAGCGCGCTCGGCCATGTCGAGGATGCGCGGCTGTTTGCCAAGGCCGCGATGGATGTCTGCCGGGGCTATGTCCGCCGGGTCGCCGACAAGGGCGGTGGCGAGGCGGGCAAGAAGGCCGCGGAGGCCGCCGCCTTCATGATGGCGGGAGCCTCGACGCTGCTGGACATCAAGCGGGGCAGCATGATTGAAACCACTTTGCGCAAGGCGGCGGCCGCGGCCGAGCGGGCGGCGGCGGTGGCTGAGGAGGCGGCAAAACTCGGTGGCGCCGGCAATGTCCACGCCGACGAGGCCCGCATGGCCAAGGAGACCGCGGCCGAGGTGGCGCGCCGTGCCCTGTGGGCGGTGCGCGAGGCGCAGAAATAAAGACCGGGAGCCGGTGCGACGGGCGGCCAATGACCGAGACGACCTACATCTGCGAAGCGTGCGATGGCACCGGTAAAGGCCGGGTGGTCGCCGACCGCGATCTCGGCAAGCCCTGTCAGGCCTGCGGTGGTCGCGGCTACCTCACCGAGGCCGAGATGGAGCGGACGATGACCGTCGCCTCCCGGCCCAACCTGTTTGACTGGCGCCTGTTCGCCCGTCAGCGGCGGCGCTGAGGCTTTACAACTCGGGCACCACCTTGCCCTCGATGCGCCGGGACTGGCCGCGCATCAGCGCCACCACCTCGCCGCTCTGGCTGGTCACCGCGATGTCGTAGATACCGCTGCGTCCGCGCAGGTGCTTTTCCTCGGCCACCGCGGTCAGGATGTCGCCGAGCCGGGCCGCCGCCGGATAGACGATGTCGCAGCCGGCGGCGACCGTGACGTGGTTGCGGTTGTTGCAGGCGTAGGCAAAAGTGGTGTCGGCGAGGGCGAAGGTGAAGCCGCCGTGACAGATGTCGTGGGCGTTCAGCATCTCGGGCCGCACGGTCATGGTCATGCGGGCAAAGCCGGGGCGGACCTCGAGCAGGGTGATGCCGAGGCCGCGGGCGGCGGCGTCGCGGACGTAGAGCGCCTCGGCCACTGCCTCGGCGGTGCGCTGGGCCTTGCTGCCGTCGGTCATGATCCGCAGTCTCTCTTCAGTCGTTTCAGCGTCCGACCGGGGGCATCATGTGGGGGACGACGCCGAAATAGTGCGGGCCGACCCAACCGGGCGCCGGAGCCGGCCGCTCGGGCGCCAGCGCCCGCTGCTGCTGATGGTAGGGCTGGGCGTAAGGCTGGCCGTAGGGCGCGGTGGCGGTCATCGGCGCATGGCCGTTATAGGGAGCATACGCACCATAACGGTCCTCCCGGGCCACCATCATCGGCGCGTGATCGCGCAGGATCATGCCGTGCTCGGCGGCCCGGCTTTCGAGGTCGGCGCGCTTCTTGGCCCAGATCGCGTAGCGCTCGGCCGGGGTGGCGGCATCGCGCATTTTCTGCCAGGTATCGTACCGCTCCTCGTAGGTCATGACCTCATGGGGCCAGACCGCCCGGGTCGGGAAGGGGTGGTGGGCGTTGACCTGCCGGAGCATGGTCGGCTGGGCGGCGCCGGTCTGGGCCGCCGCCGGTTGACCGGTCCAGAGTGACGCGGCAACGGCGAGAACCACGGCGCACACGACGATCGAACCGGGAAAACGCGCCTTCATAACACCCTCCAGGACCCAGGCAAACGGAGACACAGCCTAGGCGCCTGAGGGGCCGGAATTGCAAGAAGAATCGTGGCTCTGCCGCAGGATTCGCGCCCCGGCCTCCGCGGTTTTCCGCCGCTTCAGCCTTCGTCGCCGCCAGGGTTCCCGGGGTCGCGGAAGGGCGCCATCAGGGAGGCCAGATGGGCGGCCTGCTCGGCCAGGGACTGCGAGGCGGCAAGGCTTTCCTCGACCAGGGCGGCATTCTTCTGGGTGTTGCTGTCGAAGTCGGTAAGGGCGCGGTTGACGCTGCCGATTGAGTCCGCCTGCTCGGCGCTGGCGCCGGCGATCTCGGGCATCAGCTCGGCGACCCGGCGGATCGAGTCGTGGATTTCCTCAAAGGCGGCTCCGGCGGCCCGGGCGGCGCCGACGCCGCGCTCGACCTGGGCGCGGCTCTCGCCGTTGAGGTCGCGGATCTGGACCAGCGCCTGACGCGAGCGCTCGGCCAGCGAGCGCACTTCCTGAGCGACCACGGCGAAGCCGCGGCCGGCCTCACCGGCCCGCGCCGCCTCGACCGCGGCGTTGAGCGCCAGCAGTTTGGTCTGGAAGGCGATCTCCTGCATGATCTGGACGATTTCGATCACCCGCTTGGATGAACTCTCGATGCCGCTCATCGCCCCGACCATCTCGCTCATGCAACCGGCGCCGCGCCCGGCGACGGCGTGGGAACCGGACGTCATCTCCCGGGCCCGGCCGGCGTGGCCGGCGTTCTGAGCCACGGTGGCGGCGATCTGGTTCATGGTGGCCACCATCTGCTCCAGGCAGGCCACCTGCTGCTCGGTACGGCGCGAGAGGTCGGCGCCGCCTTCCGCGATCTCGCGTGCCGCCGCCTGGATGGTGTCGACCGCGGCCACGACCTCGGCGGCGGTGCGGTGCAGGGCTTCGGTGCGGCTTTGCTCGGCACGCTGGAGGGCGTCGCGTTCGTGCAACTGGTCGCGGAACACCGCGAGGGTGCGGGCCATGGCGCCGATCTCGTTGCGGCGTTCGCCATAGGGGATGTCGACCACGCCCCCGCTCCCGCCCCGGGCCAGCGCGTCCATGCGCTCGGCAAACAGCCGCAGCGGCAGGGTGATCCCCCGGCTGATCATGAGGGCGATGGCGGCGCTGATCACCAGAATGGCCAGACCGAGCCCGCCGACCATCCGGAGGTCTTCGAGGAAAAGGGTGTCGACATCGTCGATATAGATGCCGGTGGCGATCACCCAGTTCCAGGGCTTGAACAGGCTGGCGTAGCTGAGCTTGGGAAAGGCCTGCTGGTCGGTGGCCACGCGCCGCGAGTAATAGGAGACAAAGCCGCCGCCGCCGGTCGCGGCCCCGATCAGCGCCTGATAGACCGGGAAGTTGTTCTGCGGGTCGCGATACTCCCACATGCTCTTGCCGATTTCCTGGGGCCGGTAGGGGTGTTCCAGCAGGGTGCCGTCGGTGCGGGCGACGAAAACATAGTTTTTGACGTCATAACGCATCAGGCCGAGGGTGAGCAGCGCCGCCTTCTGGGCCGCCTCGACCGTCATTTCGCCCTTGTCCGCCTTCTTGAAAAAGCCGTCGACGGTGCTGACGGCCAGTTCGACCAGGGTGCGGACCTGGGTGCGGCGTTCCTGGATCAGGTTGTCGCGCAGGGCGTTGAGGCCGATCGCCAGGGCAAACACCATCCCGGCCATGATCGGGGTCAGGATCAGGATCAGCTGCAGCCGGATGCGCAGATGGTGGAACATCAGCCCCGCGGCTCCGCTCCGGCCCGCTCGCGGGTCAACGGGTTGAGGAAGTCGGCGAGGCGGGCGTCCGCACCCTTGAGGTGGGCCGCGAACCAGTCGTCGAGGAAGTCGACGGTTTCGATGCCGACCGGCTCGCCGCCACCCTCGATGATGGCCAAAAGACCCTGCAACTCGGCGATCAGGGTCCGGTGCTCGCTGAGATGCTCGGCCATCTCGGGGTAGTGGTGCTGGGCCATCAGCCCTTTTTCATGGCTGAAATGGGCATTGGAGAATTTGAGCAGCTGGCGCGTGGCCGCGGCGACGGCCTCGCGGCCGAAATCTTCGCCGACCGAGAGGTAAAGCTTGTTGATCAGAGCGGCCATCTGCCGATGGTCCTCATCGAGATGGTCATGATTGAGAAACAGGCTTTCGGTCCATTCGATCGCCATCGCCAGTCTCCGATCGGGAAGCGGTTGCGGACGACCATAGCACACAATCGGCGGAACCGCAGCGCGGAGGTTGGCGCTGGCGGCGGCCAGACAAGCGCCGGAGCGGGTTCACCTATTTCGCCAGGACAACGGTCACCCGCTTGCCGCCCGAGGGGCGGGACGATATAAGATGATGCCAATTCGGACGACATCCGGGACCGGATCCTATCGGACGCCGACGCGCCGTCCGGCCGCCCGGTTTGCTGCCCGCCGCCCTGCCCGCCACCCCCCTGATAGATGAGAGGATCTCGCCGTGCTTGAAGCCTATCGCCAGCATGTCGCTGAGCGTGCCGCGCTCGGAATTCCGCCCCTGCCGCTCTCCGCCAGGCAGACCGAGGACCTGATCGGTCTCCTGGCGAACCCGCCCAAGGGCGAGGAGCAGGGTCTGATCGACCTCATCACCTATCGCGTCCCGGCGGGCGTCGACGACGCCGCCAAGGTCAAGGCGGGCTTTCTGGCCGCGGTGGCCAAGGGCCTCGAGACCTCGCCGCTGATCTCGAAGATCAAGGCGACCGAGCTGCTGGGGACCATGCTTGGCGGCTTCAATATCAAACCGCTGATCGACCTGCTGGGCTGTCCCGAGTGTGGCGCCGCCGCCGCCGCCGGCCTCAAGGGCACGCTGCTGATGTTTGACTTCTTTCATGATGTCAAGGAGCTGGCCGATCAGGGCAACGCCAACGCCAAGGGCGTGATCCAGTCCTGGGCCGATGCCGAGTGGTTCACCTCGCGCCCGGCGGTGCCGGAAAGCCTGACCGTGACCATCTTCAAGGTTTCGGGCGAAACCAACACCGACGATCTTTCGCCGGCGCCGGATGCCTGGAGTCGCCCGGATATTCCGCTCCACGCCCTGGCGATGCTGAAGAACGCCCGCCCGGGCATCACCCCCGACGAGCCCGGCAAGCGCGGTCCGGTCAAGCAGCTGGACGGGCTGCGGGCCAAGGGCAACCTGATTGCCTATGTCGGCGACGTGGTCGGCACCGGCTCCTCGCGCAAGTCCGCCACCAACTCGGTGCTGTGGTTCACCGGCGAGGACATCCCCTATGTCCCGAACAAGCGCTTCGGCGGCGTCTGCCTCGGCTCCAAGATCGCGCCGATCTTCTACAACACGATGGAAGATGCCGGCGCGTTGCCGATCGAGCTTGATGTGTCCCAGATGGAGACCGGCGACGTCGTCGAACTCCGGGCCTATGACGGCAAGGCGCTGAAAAACGGCGCGGTGATCGCCGAGTTCACCGTCAAGTCCGACGTCATCTTCGACGAAGTGCGGGCCGGGGGCCGGATTCCGCTGATCGTCGGCCGCGGCCTGACCGCCAAGGCCCGCGAGTCGCTGGGTCTGCCGACCTCGACCCTGTTCCGCCTGCCGGCGATTCCCTCCGATACCGGCAAGGGCTACTCTTTGGCGCAGAAGATGGTTGGCCGCGCCTGCGGTCTGCCCGAAGGCACCGGCGTTCGCCCCGGCACCTATTGCGAGCCCAAGATGACCACCGTGGGGTCGCAGGACACCACCGGGCCGATGACCCGCGACGAGCTGAAGGATCTGGCCTGCCTCGGCTTCTCGGCCGATCTCGTGATGCAGTCGTTCTGTCACACCGCGGCCTATCCCAAGCCGGTCGACGTGCTGACCCACCGCGATCTGCCGGCCTTCATCTCGACTCGCGGCGGCGTCGCCCTGCGTCCCGGTGACGGCGTGATTCACTCCTGGCTCAACCGCCTGCTGATGCCCGACACCGTCGGCACCGGCGGCGACT
>JBAXPR010000071.1:0-19399 GCA_037132135.1 Rhodospirillaceae bacterium | reverse complement strand
GCAGTATCTCGCCGCCCTCTTCGTCGTCGTCCTGCTCGACGTCGGCCTGCACTGAGGGCGGCGGGAGGGGGCGCCGCATCCTCGCGCGCGCGATTTTTTCCCGATGACTCCGGGTTCGTTCCGGCTTGAACTGTCGCGAATCTTGGTTATGGTGGCATCGGTCCGAACAGGGAGGATGCCGCCGTGCCAGCGACAGGAGCGCGTGTAACCGAGCCGTCGGGCGGGGGTCATGACTGAGGCGGCGGGGCTGACCTTGCCCGCGGGTCTGCGCCGGGAGGTGGCGGGCTGGTCGTGGATCGCCGCCGGTTCGCTCGCGGTGGCCGGCGCCTTGGCGCTGCTGCTGGTGCTGTCGCGGGTACCGGCGACTCAGGTGCTGCTGCCCTGGTCCTGGCAGAGCTTTTTTTATACCGCCCTGGTTACCCACGTCATTCTTTCCTTCGTGGTCTGGTTTCTGGCCGTGCTCGGCGCGCTGGCGGTGCTGCCGCTGGCCGGCGCCGCGACGATCCGGCTCGAAATCCTGGGGCCGGCGGGGATGTGGGCCGGGGCGCTGGGCACGGTGCTGCTGGCGCTGCCCGCCTTCCTCAACGAGGGCGAGCCCTGCCTCAACAACTATGTCCCGATCGTCGTCCATCCGCTTTATTACCTGGGGCTCGGGCTGGTCGGGCTGGGGGTGGCGCTGCCGGTGGTCCGTCTCCTGGCCAACCCGGCGTCGATCCGGGGCAGCGTCGGCTTCGGGGTTGCGGTCTCGGGCGTGCTTTATCTGATCGCGCTGCTGCTGATCGCCCTCGCCTGGGCCTGCCTGCCCGCCGGGCTCGACGTTCAGACCTTCAACGAGCGGCTGTTCTGGGGCGGCGGCCATGTCCTGCAGTTCGTCAACACCGCGCTGATGCTGACGGCGTGGCTGCTGCTGGCCCAAAGCGCCTTCGGTGAGGAGCCGGTGCCGCCGGCCCTCTTCAAGCTGATGATGGCGTCGATGGTGGTCTTCGTGCTGCCGGGGCCGCTGTTCTATGGCCTGTACGACATCCTCAGCCTCCAGCACCGTCTCGCCTTCACCGATCTGCTGTGGTACGGCCTGACTCTGCCGCCGGTGGTGGTCGGGGCCGGTCTCGCCGCCCAGTTGTGGCGGCGGCGGGCCGGGATGCGCTGGGGCGCGGCCGAACTCGCGATCGGCATTTCGCTCGCGGTGTTCATCGTCGGCGGTGCCATGGGCTTCTTTCTCGGCGCTTCCGACGCCCGCACGCCCTCGCACTATCACGCCGCGATCGGCGGGGTGAACCTCGCCTTCATGGGCCTGTTCCTGGCCGTGATCCTGCCGGCGCTCGGGCGCAGCGGGCGCGGCGGCTGGGTGGTGCCGGTGCAGTTCCACTTCTATGGCTGGGGCCAGCTGGTGTTCTCGATCGGCATGTTCGTGGCCGGCGCCGCCGGTGTGCCGCGCAAGACCATGGGCGCGGCGGCGCAAGGGCTTGACAGCACGCTCAAGAAGGTCGCGATGGGCGTCTACGGCCTGGGCGGCGCTCTTGCGGTGCTCGGCGGCGTCGTCTTCATCTGGGTGATCTGCAGCCGCCTGCTGGCCCGCGGGGAGGCCGATCATGGGTAACATCGCCTCTGAACGCAACACCCTGATCGCCTTCGGCGCCCTGCTGGCACTGCTGTTTCTGGCCCAGCCGGCCTGGCGCGGCCTGTCCCGGGCCAGCGAGGTCGAGAGCTACGCCATCGCCACCGCCGCCTTCGACGCCAAGGTCGAGGCCGGGATCGCGCGCTACCGGATCGGCGACGAGGACGGGGTGCCGGTGGTGCGACCGCCGCCGGGCGACGTTTATGTTTCGGCCGGGCGCTGGCGGTTCCGCCCGGTGCTGGAGCTTGAGGCCGGCCGGTCCTACCGCCTTCACATCGCGACCGAGGACATCCTGCACGGCGTCGTGATCGGCGGCAAAGAGGCGCTGCTGGCGCCGGGCCAGGCCGCGATCCTGCCCGTGACCACCGGCGAGCCCGGCCGCTTCACCATGGTGTGCAGCGAATATTGCGGCCTCGAACACAACAAGATGCGCCACTGGGTGACGGTGATCGCCAAGCCGTGATCCCGCCCCCGCCCCCACAGCGACGGACCACCCCATGACCACCGCTTCCGATACCGCTCCCGGCCCCGAAACCGCCGCCGAAACCGCCTCCCAGGCCGCACCGCCGGCCATGGTCCACCGCCCGGCTCCGAACCCGGCCGCGGCCCCCGGGCGCGGCGCCGATGTCGCGATCGGCCTCTGGCTCCTGGTTTGCGCGGCGATGGTGTTCGCGATCGTGGTCATTGGCGGCATCACCCGGCTGACCCATTCCGGCCTCTCGATGGTCGAATGGAAGCCGCTGATCGGCATTCTGCCGCCGCTCTCGGAGGCGGAGTGGCAGCGGGTGTTCGGGCTCTACCAGCTGTCGCCCGAGTACCTCCAGGTCAACAAGGGCATGAGCCTCGAGGCCTTTCAGGGCATTTTTTGGTGGGAGTGGTTCCACCGGCTGTTTGCCCAGCTGATCGGGGTGGTGTTTCTGCTGCCGTTCCTCTTCTTCTGGCTGAGCCGGCGGGTGCGCCCGGAGCTGATGCCCAATCTGATCGGTCTGTTCCTGCTGGGCGGCCTTCAGGGCGTGGTCGGCTGGCTGATGGTGGCCAGTGGCCTCGTCGACCGGCCGGCGGTCAGCCACTACCGGCTGGCCGCCCATCTCACGACGGCGCTGCTGATCTTCAGCTTCCTTCTCTGGCAGGCGCTGACCCTGCTGCGGCCCGAGGCGCGCTCGGCGGTGGTGGCCGGGGCGCGGGCCTGGACCCTGCGCCTGCATCTCTGGCTGACCCTGCTGCTGATGCTGGCGGCGCTGGTCTGGGGCGCGCTGGTCGCCGGGCTTCATGCGGGCCTGATCTACAACACCTTCCCGCTGATGAACGGCGCCTTCATTCCCAGCGAAGCCTGGGACTACGCGCCGAAATGGCTCAACCTCTTCGAGAACCACACCACCGTGCAGTTCGTTCATCGCTGGCTGGCCATCGCCACCGGCTTTCTGGCGCTACTTTACGGCTGGCGGGTGGCCTCGATCGAGACTCTGGCGCCGGCGACCCGGCGGCTCGGCTTTGCGCTCGGCGCATGGGTGCTCGTCCAGATCAGCCTTGGAATTACCACACTCGTGCTGTCTGTTCCGGTTCCGACTGCGGTCACCCATCAGGGCGGTGCCTTCGTGCTGCTGACGCTGATCCTGTGGGCCTTGCACGACCTCAGGCGGCGGTAACGACACCGCGCGACTGTTTCCAACCGGGAGGCCGATCATCATGAACTGGCTGCGCCGCAATGGGCTGTTCCTGGTCGCCGTGCTGGCCATCAGTGGCGGCGGGCTGTGGATCAAGTCGGCGTTGCGCTCCGACAGCGGCCAGCATTCGGGCGCCAGCTTCGACATCGGCGGCCCCTTTGCCCTGACCGCCCATGATGGCCGCGCCGTCACCCAGGCCAGTTGGCCGGGCAAGCTGCTGCTGATCACCTTCGGCTACCGCTATTGCCCCGACGTCTGCCCGACCAATCTCCAGACCGGCGCCAGCGCCGTCGAGTTGCTGGGCAAGGATGGCGAGGCGGTGCAGCAGCTGTTCGTGACCATCGATCCCGAGCGTGACGATGCCGCCGGCCTCGCGCCGTATGTCTCCCAGTTCAGCCCGCGTCTGATCGGCCTGACCGGCTCAGCCGCGGAGATCGCCGCCGCCGCCCGGACCTTCAGGGTCTATTACCGCAAGGTGGCGGGCGCCGCGCCCGACGCCTACACCATGGATCACTCGGCTTTCACCTTCCTTGCCAACGACCGCGGTACCGTGATCAAGCTGTTCGGTCACGACACCAGCCCCGACCAGATGGCCGAAGGCATTCGCCAGGTGCTGAGTCGCAAGGCATCGTAAGTCCCGATCCCCTCCCCAGCGCCGCGTTTCACCGGGCGCCCCGCTTTCTCTGAGGCCGCGCCCTGATGTTTCGTGAACCCTCCTACGTTGAGACCAATTTCAAAGCCGCCGACGTTGCCGCCGCCACCGCGCCGGTCAAGCGCCGGGACCTGAAGCCGCTCCAGCGCCTGTTGCCCTACCTCAAGCCCTACCGCTGGCAGATCGCGGGCGCGGTGCTGTCGCTGAGCGTCGCCGCCGGAACCACCCTCGGCCTTGGCCAGGGTCTGCGGGTGATGATCGACAGGGGGTTCGGCGCCGCCGATCCCGGCATGCTCGACCGCGTGCTGCTGGTGATGCTGGGGGTGACGGTGCTGCTGGGCGCCGCAGCCTTCGGCCGCTTCTTTCTGGTCAGCTGGGTCGGCGAGCGGGTGGTGGCGGATTTGCGCACCGCCGCCCACCGGCATGTGCTGCGGCTCAGCCCGGCCTGGTTCGAGCACACCCGGGTCGGCGACATCCTCTCGGTGCTGACCACCGATACCACGCTGTTGCAGGTCGTGATCGGCTCCTCGATCTCGATCGCGCTGCGCAACGGCCTGATGCTGATCGGCGGGCTGGTGATGCTGCTGATTACGAGCGCCAAGCTCACCGGTCTGGTTTTTCTTGCCCTGCCGCTGGTGGTGGCGCCGATCGTGGTGCTCGGGCGCCAGGAACGCCGGCTGTCGCGGGCCAGTCAGGAGCGGGTCGGCGATGTCGGCTCGCACCTGGAGGAAACCCTGTCGGCGATCCGCATCGTCCAGGCCTTCAACCACGAGGCGCTCGACCATCGCGGCTTCGCGGCCCGGGTCGAGAGCGCCTTCGAGACCGCGATGAGCCGGGTGCGCATCCGCTCGGTGACCGCGATCACCGTCATCGTGCTGGTGTTCGGCGCCATCGGCGTCGTGCTCTGGATCGGCGGCCACGATGTCATCGCCGGCACGCTCAGTGCGGGCCAGCTCTCGGCCTTTGTCATCTATGCCGCGCTGGTCGCCGGCTCGACCGGAGCGATCTCCGAGGTCTATGGCGATCTTCAGCGCGCCGCCGGGGCGACCGAGCGACTCTTCGAACTGCTGACCACCGAGCCCGACATCAACGCCCCGGTCGATCCGGTGGCGCTGCCCGAGGTGCCGCGCAGCACGATCAGCTTCGAGGCGATCGAGTTCCGCTATCCCGCCCGTCCCGAGCATCCGGCACTGACCGGCTTTTCCCTCGAGGTCGGGGCCGGCGAGACCGTGGCGCTGGTCGGGCCGAGCGGCGCCGGCAAGTCCACCGTGTTTCAGTTGCTGCTGCGCTTTTATGATGTTGGCAGCGGCGCGGTGCGCCTCGATGGCGTCGATGTCCGGGCCGCCGATCCGGCGGCGGTGCGCGCCCGCATCGGGCTGGTGCCGCAGGCGCCGGTGATCTTCTCGGGCAACGCCTGGGACAACATCCGCTACGGCAAGCCCGATGCCAGCGACGCCGAGGTCCGTGCCGCGGCCGAGGCCGCCCACGCCCTGGAGTTTCTGGAGCAGTTGCCCCAGGGCTTCGACACCCATCTTGGTGAGAAGGGGGTGCAGCTCTCGGGCGGTCAGCGCCAGCGCATCGCCATCGCCCGCGCGGTTCTGCGCAATCCGCCGGTGCTGCTGCTTGATGAGGCGACCAGCGCTCTCGACGCCGAAAGCGAGCGGGCGGTGCAGGGCGCGCTCGAGGGGCTGATGAAGGGTCGCACCACCCTGATCATCGCCCACCGTCTGGCCACCGTGATGAACGCCGACCGCATCGTGGTGATGGACGGCGGCACCGTGGTCGCCTCCGGGACCCACGCGGACCTCAGCCGTCAGGGCGGTCTTTATGCCCGGCTGGCGGCCCTGCAGTTCAATCTCGACTCTGGCGAGGAGCAGGTTGCGGCATGACTTCGGAGCAGATCCGCAGGCTGGCGCTGGTCGGGGTGGTGCTGGGCTTCGGCTCGGCCGCCGTCTCGGCGCTGGTGGCGGTGCTCGGCCCCGGTGGTCAGCCCGCGCCGCCGGTCGGACGCTTTGAGACCGCAACCCGGGAGATCGCCGCCTTCTCCTTCACCGATGGCGCCGGCCAGCCGGTGACGCTGGCCGATTTCGCCGGCAAGCCGGTGCTGCTCAACCTCTGGGCGACCTGGTGCGCGCCCTGCATCAAGGAACTGCCCTCGCTCGACCGCTTGCAGGCCGACCTCGGCGGCGCCGGTTTTCAGGTGGTGGCGGTGGCCGAGGATCGCGGCGGCGCCAAGGTCGTGCTGCCGTTCCTCGACAAACAGGGGGTCAAGGCGCTGGCGCCCTATCTTGACCCGCCGGGGGCGGCGTTGCGGGCGCTTGGGGTCCAGGGCCTGCCGACCTCGATCCTGATCGGCCGCGACGGCCGCGAGACCGCGCGCCTGCTCGGCGGCGCCGACTGGGACAGCGCCGCGATCCGGCGCCAGATCACCGAGTTGATTCGCAGCCGCTGACCGGCTTTTGGTGCCGGACGAGGGTTGGCAGGCGATCTCGTGCCCTCGCGATCCGCGTCAGCGCACGCCCGACGGGCTGTAGACCGGTGCGGTATAGGCGGGCACCGTAACCACCGGTGGCGGCCGGGGGCTGAACAGCGACCCGCCCTCCGGCGGTGGAGCGGCGGCACCCAGAGCCGTTCCGGTCGCCGCGCTCTGGCTGCCCGGCGGCCCCTGCGGCCCGGGCGGCGGAATCGTCACCGCGACATAGGGCGAGAGGCCGCCGCTACCCCGGCCGGCGCCGCCATCGGCAAAGGGCGGCACCGGCGCCGGCCGGACATAGGCCACCGGATTGGGCTCGACCTTCGAAAATGCCGGATATTCACAGGCGGCGAGCATCATCCCCAGGGTGGCCAGGGCGCCAAGGCCAAGCGCGCGGCGCGCGCCCCCCGTCATCGGACCTGATCTCCCGTGTCGACCGCTCGCTCGGTAGCTGGCGGCACCCGGTTCGGCGCCGCTGACGCCGCCGCGGCCGTGGTGCTCACCGGCGGCGGGGTCGGCACCGGCGGTTTCGGCGCGGTGATCAGGCCCGAGGCATGAACCACCCGCGGCAGCACCGTGATCCGCTGCACCGGCTGTTCGATGAACGAGGAATACCAGCGGTCGGTGCGGCTGGCCATGCGGGTGAGCTGGCCTCCGCGCGAAAAGAACAGGTGGATGGTATCGACCATCTCGGCGCGGGTGGTGCCGTTGGGAAACCGGGTCTCGGCCTGAATCGCCGCGAAGGGGTAGCTGTAGACCAGCTCGTAGCTCTGGGTCAGATTGTCGAAGCGCGGGCCTTTGGTGGGCCAGCCGAGCATCGCCACCACGTCGTCCTGGCGCACCCCGATCGAGAAGATATAGGCCGGCTCGATGGTGACATGCTCGCCGCGTTCGGCCGGGGCCACGCAGCCGCCCAGCACCAGCGCCGCCATCAGCCCGATCACCCGCCGCATCGTCATTACCGCCTCCTTGCTGATCCCGTCTTGCCCCGCCGGCCTCACTCGTCGCGGAACGGCCGGGCGAGCAGACCGTCGATGGTGGCCTCGATGCCGGCGCCGTGATTGAGAATGGCATCGACGGCGCCGCAGATCGGCATGTCGACTCCGAGTCGCAGCGCCAGCGCCACCACGGCGGCGGCGCTGTGCACGCCCTCGGCCACCGACTGCCGCTCTCCCAGAATATCGGCGAGCGCGCGGCCCTCGCCCAGGGCCACCCCCAAAGAGTTGTTGCGCGACTGCCGGCTGGTGCAGGTCAGAGTCAGGTCGCCCAGCCCCGAGAGGCCCATCAGGGTCTCGGCGCGACCGCCGAGCGCCACCCCGAGCCGGACCATTTCGGCCAGCCCGCGGGTGATCAGGGCGGCGCGGGCGTTGTCGCCGAAGCGCTTGCCCTCGACCACGCCGCAGGCGATGGCCAGCACGTTCTTGACCGCGCCGCCGATCTGGGCGCCGATCGGATCGTCGGAGAAATAGGGCCGGAACATCCGCCCGCCCAGCGCCTCGACCAGCCGGGCGCCGAGCGCGGCGTCGGCGGATGCGAGCGTCACCGCGGTCGGCTGCCCGCGTGCCACCTCGGCGGCGAAGGTCGGGCCCGACAGCACCGCCAGCGGCGCCTCGGGCAGCACGGTGCCGGCGACCTCGCTCATCAGCGACGAGGTTCCAAGCTCGATGCCCTTGGCGCAGATCACCACCGGCACTCCGGCGACCAGGAACGGCGCCAGCGCCCGGCCGACGCCATGGAGATGCTGGGCCGGCGCCACCATCAGCACGGCATCGACCGCGGCGACCTCGGCCAGCCGGCCGGTGGCCCGGATCGCGGCATCAAGGGCGATCCCGGGCAGGAAGCGGTCATTCTCATGACGGTCATTGATGGCATCGACAACGTCGGGCTCCAGTGCCCACAGCACCACCGAGCGCCCGGCGCGCACCGCCGCCTGGGCCAGCGCGGTGCCCCAGGCGCCGCCGCCAACCACCCCGATCCGCCCGATATCCGCCGATGCCGCCACCGCCCGTTCCCCCCGATCCCGATCCCCATCGGCCCACTCTCGCAAACCCGGCTGACGGAGACAAGGGGCAGGCCGTCACAATCATGCCCTCCCCCTGTGCTTTCCTGTTGCCCCGCAGTATATTCTTCACCAAACTCTGAACTCGCCAAGCGAGGCGATGGAAACGAGGACGCGATGGATTGGGATAAGCTGCGGGTTTTTCACGCGGTGGCCGAGGCGGGCAGCTTCACTCACGCCGGGGAATCGCTCAACCTCAGCCAGTCGGCGGTCAGCCGCCAGATCAGCGCCCTTGAGGAAAGCCTCAACGTGCCGCTGTTTCACCGCCATGCCCGCGGCCTGATCCTCACCGAGCAGGGCGAGTTGCTGTTCCGCACCGCCCGTGACGTCTTCGCCAAGCTCTCGATGACCGAGGCGATGCTCTCGGAAAGCCGCGAGCATCCCAAGGGGCCGCTCAAGGTCACCACCACCGTCGCCTTCGGCACGACCTGGCTCGCCCCGCGCATCCGCGAGTTTCTTGCCCTCTATCCCGAAATCCAGTTCACGCTGCTGGTCGATGACAGCGAGCTTGATCTCGCGATGCGCGAAGCCGATATCGCGATCCGCATGAACACGCCGCGCCAGCCCGACCTGATCCAGCGCCACCTGATGACCCTGCGCTTTCACATCTTTGCCCACATCAGCTATCTCAAGCGGCGCGGCACGCCGAAAACCTCGGCCGAACTCGACCAGCACGACCTCGTCACCTTCCCCGAAGACAGCCGGCCGCTGATCACCGACATCAACCTGCTGCTGGAAACAGGCAGCAGCGGCCAGTCGGCGCGTAAGCCGGTGCTGCGGGTCAACAACATGCACGCGATCTTCCGCGCCGTCGAAAGCGGCCTCGGCATCGCGGTGCTGCCCGACTACATGGTCGAAGGCCGACCCGACATCGTGAAGATCCTGCCCGAGGTCGAAACCCCCAAGCTCGAATCCTATTTCGTCTACGCCGAGGAACTCCGCCACTCCAAACGCATCGCCGTTTTCCGCGATTTTCTGGTGAGGAAGGTGTCGGAGTCGGTGTTCTGAGGGTAACCCCGCTTGCGCCCCGGCCCCCAAGGGCCTTATGGTCCCGGCGCACCACCGGGGTAATCATACGCGCGCCATGACCGATCTCAGCCACATCCGCAATTTTGCGATCATCGCTCATATCGACCACGGCAAGTCGACGCTGGCCGACCGGCTGATTCAGACCTGCGGCGGCCTCGCCGAGCGCGAGATGCGCGAGCAGGTGCTCGACAGCATGGACATCGAGCGCGAGCGGGGCATCACGATCAAGGCCCAGACCGTGCGCCTCGACTACACGGCAAAGGACGGCCGCACCTATCAGCTGAACTTGATGGACACCCCCGGCCACGTCGACTTCGCCTATGAGGTCAGCCGCTCCCTGGCTGCCTGCGAGGGCTCGATCCTGGTCGTCGACGCCAGTCAGGGCGTCGAGGCCCAGACCCTGGCCAACGTCTATCAGGCGATCGACAACAACCACGAGATCATCCCGGTCCTCAACAAGATCGATCTGCCTGCGGCCGAACCCGAGCGGATCAAGCAGCAGATCGAGGACGTGATCGGCCTCGACACCAGCAACGCCGTGATGACCTCGGCCAAGACCGGGCTCAACATCGACGCCGTGCTCGAAGCCATCGTCCATCGCCTGCCCGCGCCCCAGGGCGAAGAGGACGCGCCGCTCAAGGCGCTGCTGGTCGACAGCTGGTATGACGCCTATCTCGGGGTGGTGATTCTGGTCCGGGTGGTCGACGGCCGGCTCCGGGTCGGCCAGAAGATCCGCATGATGGCCACCGGTGCTACCCGCGAGGTCGACCGGGTCGGCGTGTTCCGGCCCAAGGGGACGCTGACCGGTGAACTCGGCCCGGGCGAAATCGGCTTCATCACCGCCGGCATCAAGGAGATCAGCGAGACCAAGGTCGGCGATACCCTGACCGAGGAGCGCCGCCTCGCCGCCGAGCCGCTGCCCGGCTTCAAGCCCTCGATCCCGGTGGTGTTCTGCGGCCTGTTTCCCACCGACTCGGCCGAGTTCGAGCATCTGCGTGACAGTCTGGGCAAGCTCGCGCTCAACGATGCCAGTTTCAAGTTCGAGGCCGAAAGCTCGGCGGCGCTCGGCTTCGGTTTTCGCTGCGGCTGCCTTGGGCTGCTGCATCTGGAAATCATCCAGGAGCGCCTCGAGCGCGAGTTCGATCTCGACCTGATCACCACCGCGCCCTCGGTGGTCTACAACATCCACCTGACCGACGGTACCGTGCTCGCGATGCATAACCCGTCCGACATGCCGGACCCGGTGCGGATCGAGAAGATGGAGGAACCCTGGATCAAGGCGACGATCCTGCTGCCCGATGAATATCTCGGCGGCATCCTGCAACTCTGTACCGAGCGCCGCGGGGTTCAGATCGAGCTGACCTATGCCGGCAGCCGGGCGATGCTGGTCTATCGGCTGCCGCTCAACGAGGTGGTGTTCGATTTCTATGACCGGCTGAAATCGATCAGCCGCGGCTACGCCAGCTTCGACTACAGCCTCGACGGCTACGAGGAGGGCGATCTGGTCAAGCTCTCGGTCATGGTCAATGCCGAACCGGTCGATGCGCTCTCGATCATCGTCCATCGCAGTCAGGCCGAGCGGCGCGGCCGCGCGATGTGCGAACGGCTGAAAGAGCTGATTCCCCGCCAGCTGTTCAAGATCGCGATCCAGGCCGCGATCGGCGCCCGGGTCATCGCCCGCGAAACCGTCAGCGCCATGCGCAAGGACGTCACCGCCAAGTGCTACGGCGGCGACGTCAGCCGCAAGCGCAAGCTGCTGGACAAGCAGAAGGAAGGCAAGAAGCGGATGCGCCAGTTCGGGCAGGTGGAAATTCCCCAGTCTGCCTTCATCGCCGCCCTCAAGATGGGCGACAGCTGAGGGCGGCGGCTAGGACAGGCGCCCGAAGCGCTCGCACGGAGGCTTCGTCGAGCACGCGACCAACTGCCTGACACGGCGGGTGGTTACGCCCATGGCCGGGGCGTCGTTCATACCTTTGGTGCCGGCCAGGAAACCGGTCTGGGCGATCTGAAGGTGCCGGGTGGCGCTGACGCCCTGGTCGTAGGTTCCGGCCTTGGCCATGCCCTCGACAAAGGACACGCCGCACGCCTCGCCCTGGGCGCAGGCGCTGCCATCGGTCGAGACCGGGCAGGCCATGGTCCCGCGGGCAAACTTTTCCTCCACGCTTTTCCAGCGCGCGAACTGCAGAACCAGTTGGTAGGCCAGCAGGTTGGCCGCGTCTTCCCCCAGGTCCCGGCTGCCGGCAGCGAAGGAGAACTGTCGCGCCTCCAGGATGGTCATCGCCATCGCGGCGCAGATGGTATCCCAGCCGGGCTGGAGGCTCGGGTTGGCCTGCTGATAGGCTGCGATCCGGGCATCGCATTGTTTGGTGAACGCTTTTTTAGATTTATCCGCAATGGCGATGCGGAACACCTGACCGGAGACAAGATGAAGGTCTTGCCGGCCTATCCAATCCAGAATATGGTCAAGACCAAGCAGTTCCGAAGACGACATATCAGGCACCCGCTCGCCCCGGCGCTGGCACCGGAACAACAATCATTTACTTGCCCCGGTAGGAAGGGGTGGCGGTGGCTGCCGAAGACGTTCCGTTCACGCTCTCTTTCCATTTGGCGTAAGATGTCGCCATGATCTCCTGCTCCGCGGCCAGAGCCTCTTTGTCGGACACAACCGCCTCCGCCAGATGCCGCGGGATTCCGGCCGCGCACAGGAACCCGATATCCAGCTCGTCACTGTCATGTTGGGATGGCGGTGTCTCTTTGGCGGGTTTGGTCCCGCGGGCGGTCGCGACGCCGCGTCCACGCTTCGGGACCTGATCGGTGGTCTTGGGCAAAGTAGCACTCCCCGGTGTAAGGGTTTCGAGCTTCCTTTGCAGCTTTCCCTGCAGCTTCTGTGCCACGCCCTGCTTTACGTGGGTGTGACGATGCCCGGAATCAAGATGTCTTGATGAGGGAGACGTGGTGTCTGTCTGCGGCGATAAGGCGGTCAGAGTGGTCAGAAAAGCGATGTCCCGTGCCATTGTCACAAGGCCCCCCGGTTGGTCATGCCACTGCATTGTCCGCGGTTTATTGAGAATTCGTGAAAAAACAAGCCGATGATCTCAATCATGATTCTGCAGATCATGCCTCCGCCGCTGTTTTTCTGCGCCCGGACCGCCGTCTTCGCAATGGAAGATTTTTCAGGGGTAGTTGCCGCCCGGCAAACAATGCCGGCCACTCCTTGGCCCTGGCTCGGAGTCTCTGGTGATGATTCGCGAATGAAACGCCCGATCTGAAGATTTGTGTCCTCCGGCAATCGAGAAAGCCGGGAAGTCTCCGGCAACCGGGACAGTATCTGCCCAGAGATCGGCGGGTGAAATCCCTTGTCCGGCTTTCGGTCCGATCGGATCAGGCCCGGTTAATCTCTGGCTTCCCCCGCGACCATGTTCACCGATTACTGGAGGGCTGGCCGCGAAGATTCGGCCTTTTCGCCTGCGACCCATTGCCGGCAGAGCGAAAATGCCTCCAAAATTGATAATCATGCCCGGGGCGGGGGCCGCGGCCGCCCGTTTTCAGGTGTCGGTGCCCGGAACCGAGCCGACTCGCCGCTCAAGTCCGGGGAAGGCCGTCATCGGTGGCGCCCGGGTCCGCTGGGGCTTGATGGTTGACGTCCCGTTCGGAAAGCCGTCATAATCAGTGCTTCGCCTTCTATGATCCGGGATCGCGGCGTCATCAAGGGTTGAGTCATGGCTGATGTCCGTCCGGTTCCCTTCCTGACCATCGTCGATCATACCGGCAATCATCGCGGTCAGGTCGTCGGGGCGCTCGGCGCCTTCTATCGGATCAGCGACTATGGCGATACCGACTCCGCGCTGCGCGGGGTGCGGACCTTGCCGCCCGATCTGATCCTGGTCGATGATCTGACGCCGCCCCTGGGCGGCTTCGAGTTCGTGCGTCAGGTGCGGCGCGACCGCACCCCGGGGTTGGCGGCGGTACCGGTGATTGTGACCTCGAAGCTGGAGGAGCCGGCGCTTCAGGAGGCCGTGCGCCAGTGCGGCGCCAATGCCTATCTCCTGAAGCCCTACCGCTACAGCGCCCTGATGAAGGCGGTGACCACCCTGCTGAACCGGCAGGTCGAGGCCCAGTGGGAGACGCTGCCCGCCCCGCAGCGGGCGGCGCTGCGGGGCACCCTCGACGTCTTTGAGAGCCTGTCCGAGATCATCGAGACCGGAACCCAAATCGATTACGTCACCATGCAGACCGCGTGCGAGCCACTGGTCGACGTCATCGCCCAGAATGATTTCCGCGCCCTGCTCAGCGGCGTCAGGAACCACGACAATTATACCTATGCCCACTCGGTGAAGGTCGCGACCATGCTCTGCCTGTTTGGCAGCGCGATCGGCCTTGACCGGCCGGGACAGTTGCTGCTGGCCTGCGGCGGTCTGCTCCACGACACCGGCAAGATGATGATTCCCCACGAGGTGCTCAACAAGCCGGGACGGCTGGAGCCGGGCGAGTGGGAGGTGATGCGCACCCATGTTCCGGTGACGCTGGAGTTTCTCCAGGCCGGGCTGGCCATTCCCAAGGGGGCGGTGATCATCGCCGCCCAGCACCACGAAAAGCTCGACGGTACCGGCTATCCCCACGGTCTCAAGGGCACCGAACTCAACGAGTTGGCGCGGATGGCCGCGATCGTCGACATTTTTAGCGCCCTGACCGACCGCCGTATCTACAAACCGGCGATGCCGGTCCCTGAGGCGCTGGCGCTGATGAGCGGTCCGATGGCCGGCCATCTCGACCAGCATCTGCTGCGGCTGTTTCGCGAACTGGTGCTCGACACCACCGGCGGCGTGTTGTGATCCCGGCGCTCCGGCCGCGGCTCAAGGCCGTTCGGGCGGTGGCCTCCCGTCCGGACCTTCGGCGTCGGCGCCGGTCTCCCGAGGCGGGGCGGCCGGGCTCAGCCGGTGCAGCAGCCATTGGGTGCCAATCGCGGTAGCGCCGGCCCCGGCGCCGACCACGCAGCCGAAAAGGCCGGTGCCGAGCAGTGCCGCCGCCCCGAGCGGTGCGCCGATGCCCGAGGCCGCGGCCGCCAGCGCCGGCAGGCCGTGGGCGACCACCCCCGACACCGCGCCGGCGCTGCAGGCGATGATCACAGTCTCCGGGCTCATGAACTTGTCTTCGCGCTTTTTCAGCAGCAGCACCGAGGGACCGTCGCTGACCGGCCCGGCCATCATGCCGATGATGTAGGGGTCGAACAGCTGCGCCGCGGCCGGACCCGGCCCGCCGGCCGCCAGCAGGGCCGCCGCGAGCGCCGGGGCGAAGCGGTTCATGGCGGTGCCGCGCTTTCGCTTTCGCTCTTGCCCGCGGCCAGGCGGTCGATCAACCAGCCCTGGAACTTGGTCAGGCCGAAGGCCTTGCCCACCGGGAGCGCGGATTCCTTCTCGCACCGGCAGAGGATGATCTTGTCGCGCGGCAGCTTTTTCAGCGCCGCCAGGCAGTCGCCGTCGCGCAGCAGCCACATGGTTGCCGGCGTCAGCGCGATCTTGATGAAGTCGACCTCGACCCGGTGCAGGTTGGTCAGCGACAGCAGGTCGAGGGTAACGCCGTCGAGGGCGACGCCGAACCCGCCCTCGCGCATCGCCTTCAGCGCCTTGACCGTTTCGCGCGGCTGCTGAAGCAGATCCGAGCGGTTGATCTCGAGGACCAGGGTCTGGCGTTCGATGTCGGGGGCCTCGCGGACATATTTCGTAAAAAACGAGCTGCTGATCGTCGCCAGTGCCAGATTCAGGCTGACCCGGTTGCCCGGTTTGCCGCGGTGGCGGCGGATGATTTCGGGGACGCTCCGGCGGTCGAACGCCCGGCACAGCTCCAGAAACATGCGCTCGTCGGGTTGCAGCGCCAGCTTGGGGAACTTGTCGCGGTGGAGGTCGGCGACACTGGTGTAGTGTTCCTCGAACAGCGGCAGCCACCGGCCCTGGGCGTCGAGTTCATAGGCGCACTGGCTGCGGAGATAGGCGGTGAGGTCGAACTCGGCGAGGGCGTTCTCGATCCGGCTCAGCGCCCAGGCGGTCAGGGTGCCGTCGAGGTCGTCCTTGAGCGGTTTGGCGTCCGGGGCGATGACCGCGGGCGGCGGGATTGCCGCCGCTCCCGAGGCGTCGAGATAGACGCTGGCGGCGCGGCGCAACTCCATATAGTCGTGAGGGATGTGAAAGACCCGCGCCAGCACCTTGTCGTCGTCGTCGCCCGGCTTGCGGTCGGGGAAGGCGGCGGCGGTGATGTTGTCGGCCATCGCCGGAACCTTCGGCCCGGCGGTCTCGGCGAACACCACGAACTGATCGCCCTTGCGCATCTGATAGATCGCGCCGCCATAGGGCTGGACGGTGTCCTGCGTCGTGTTCTGGAGCAGTTGCAGGAGGTCCTGATTGTTGCGGATGAAACTGAAGCCACTGTAAGCAACATGGATCACGTAATACGTGTTCGATGAGCGCAGCATTCTCCGGATTGCGAGATTGAAGGCTTCTTCCTGTTCCATATCTGAGATCACCCCTGGCGGCACATTCTATGCCGGATCCGAGGATTGCCGGGTCGGCGGAACCCTTAAAAGATAAGGTATACCCGACGCCTCCGCTACGCAACCGGCCCGGCCCTTAAGGGGGAGCGCGGCATGAATTCATCGACAGGTGTGTTTCTCAATCCCTTCGCCCCCGGCCAAGTCCAAACCATGCTCCGTCGTCACAGGGGCGCCTGGGTGATGGGCACTGGCTGAAGCATTGAAGACCGGGGGCTGCCGGCTTTACCATAGCCGGGCAATCACCTGGAGGTTCGTGGCCCATGTACCGTGACAATCCAGTCAAGCGCCGGCTGTCTCGTGGCGGCTCGGTGCTCGGCTGCTGGCTGACCATGGCCTCGCCGATCGCCGCCGAGGTGGTCGGTCTCGCCGGTTATGATTGCGTGATGATCGATCACGAGCATGGCCCGGGCTCGCTGCTCGACGCGGTCGGCCTGATGCAGGCGGTGGCCGCCAGCGGCGCCTCGCCGCTGATGAGGGTGCCGTGGAATGACGCCGTCTATATCAAGCGGGCGCTGGATGCCGGGGTCGAAGGACTGATGGTGCCCTCGGTGAGTTCGGCCGCCGAAGCGCGGGCGGCGGTGGCGGCCTGCCGCTATCCGCCGGCGGGGCTGCGGGGCTCGGCCTATGGCTCGGTCCGGGCCTCCGACTATGGCCTTCAGGGCCAGCATTACCGCGACACCGCGGCTGATAATCTGCTGGTGATCCTCCAGATCGAGACCGCGGCCGGGGTCGAGTCGGTGCCCGAGATCGCGCGGGTGCCCGGGGTCGATGTGCTGTTTCTCGGTCCCTACGATCTTTCGGGCAGCATCGGCCGGCTCGGCTGCTTCGACGACCCCGAAGTGGTGGCGGCGATCGACCGCGCCGAGCGGGCGATCCTCGCCAGCGGCCTCTGCTATGGCAGCGTGCCCAGCCCGCTGCGCACCACCGCCCAGCTGCACGGCGCCGGTTGCCGTCTGGTGCTGGCCGGCAGCGATACCGGCTTTGTCCGCCGGGGGGCGTCGGCCGAGGTCGCGGCCTTCCGTGCCCTGACTGGGCAGGGCTGAGCGGTGACCGGCGACTGGCCCCACGCCCTGCTCGAGGTTGCCGAGATGGCCGGGGCCGACCGGCTGGCCATGGCCGGCGGGGTTCCCGGCGTCGCGCTGATGGAGGCGGCGGGGGCCGGCGTGGCAGCGGCGATCGAGGCCGGCTGGTCGTCGCGGTCGGTGCTGGTGCTGTGCGGGCCGGGCAACAATGGCGGCGATGGCTTCGTGGTCGCGCGCCGGCTCGCCGCGGCCGGCTGGCCGGTGCGCCTTGCGCTGCTGGGCCGGCGGGAGGCGTTGCGCGGCGACGCCGCGGTGGTGGCGGCCGGCTGGCCGGGTCCGATCGAGCCCCTGGCCTCGCTGCCGGACGGGGGCGGGCTGGCGGGCGAACCGCTGGTGGTCGACGCCCTCTTTGGCGCCGGCCTGAGCCGGCCGCTTGAGGGAGCGGTGCGGACGGTGATCGAGGCGGTGACGGCGCGGCGGCTGCCGGTGGTGGCGGTCGACGTGCCCAGCGGCGTCGACGGCGATACCGGCCAGGTGATGGGCGCCGCCCCGATGGCGGCGCTGACCGTGACTTTTTTCCGCCGCAAGCCGGGGCATCTGCTGCTGCCGGGGCGCCGTTACTGCGGCCGGGTCGAGGTGGTGGACATCGGCATCCCGGCGGCGGTGCTCGAGCAGATCCGGCCGGCGGCGACGGCCAATCATCCCGGACTCTGGCTGCCGCTTTGGCCCCAACCGCGCCCGGACGGCCACAAATATCAGCGCGGTCACGCCCTGATCACCGGGGGCGGCCGGATGACCGGGGCGGCCCGGCTGGCGGCGCGGGCGGCGCTGCGGGTCGGTGCCGGCCTCGTCACCGTGGCTTGTCCGCCCGAGGCCGAGCTGATCTACAGTCTGGCCGCGGCGGCGCTGCTGGTCGAGGCGGTCACCGACTCCGCGGCCTTCCGGACCCTGCTCGGCACCGGCCGCCGCAATGCCGTTCTGCTTGGCCCCGGCAACGGCGTCTCGGCGGCGCTGCGCGAGCGGGTGCTGGCGGCGCTGGCGTCCGGATTGCCGGCGGTGCTCGACGCCGACGCCCTGACCGCCTTCGCCGCCGCGCCCGAACTCCTGTTCGCGGCCCTCTCGGACCGCTGCCTGCTTACCCCCCATGAGGGCGAGTTCACGCGGCTGTTCGCTGCCGAAGCCGGCCTGACCGGCAAAACCGCGCGGGCGCGGGCGGCGGCGGCGCGGAGCGGCGCGGTGGTGCTGTTGAAGGGGGCCGATACCGTGATCGCGGCCCCCGACGGCCGGGTGGTGATCAACGAGGGCGCGCCGCCCGATCTTGCCACCGCCGGTTCGGGCGACGTGCTGGCCGGGTTCGCGGTCGGACTGATCGCCCAGGGCCTGCCGGCCTTCGAGGCCGCCGCCGCCGCCGCCTGGCTCCACGGCGAGACGGCGGCGCGGCTTGGTCCGGGCCTGATCGCCGACGACCTGCCCGAAGCCCTGCCGGCGTTGCTCGCCGGGTTGCGGCAGCGGGGCTAGCTTGGGGACGGGTTTGCGGGGCTCGGGCGCCGATTTCGGGCCGCGGCGGTCGGTTGCTGGCGAAAAGTCTCGCGAAACATCAGCACGGCAATCCGGACAAATCCCAGGGCGACAAACCCCAAACACAGGCAGACCACGAGGGTGTCGAACGGCGGCCGGTAGCCCTGCCCAGATGCCCCAAGTGGAGACGGTCAGCGGCGCGGCACAGGTGCCGCTTGACTTGACGAGCGCTGCCATCGCCGCCGTGCGACGCTTCGACGCATGGGGCGGGCGGGGGCAGGAGCGATATTCATTGACCATGCCAGCCCGGTGCCGGACCGGTGGGCATGGCAGCGCGGGCAGGAAACGATAAAGGAAACGTGGTGATGCTGTTCGGGTCCTCGAGAGTGAGCAAGAGCCTGGAGGTGACCGCCGGCGAGGTCTATCAGCGGATGGCTAACGGCCTGCTGATGGAGACCGCCGAGGTGTTGGCGCTCTACCGGGACTCCACCGGCATTCCCCATGTCCGCTACCGGGTTCATCACGAGCGCACCGGCTCGCCCGATGCCCAGCGGACGCTGGCGGTGGCGGCGTTCCGGGAAATGTTCACCCCCCGGTCCGCGGTCTGACCGCCCGCAACCGCCCGCGGTGCGCAATTAACTGTTTGCGGCAAACCCGTTATGCTATAGACACTGCCGCGCCGGTTGGCCGGCGGGTAACCGGTGGTATGCCTCGGCTGCCGACGCCGGTCTGGGATGCGGGCGTGGCGGAATTGGTAGACGCGCTGGATTTAGGTTCCAGTGACGCGAGTCGTGGGGGTTCGAGTCCCTTCGCCCGCACCACC
>JBAXPR010000070.1:0-19406 GCA_037132135.1 Rhodospirillaceae bacterium | reverse complement strand
GTTCCCGGTTTGTCCGCTTATGCCACAAATCGGAACCGTTCGTTAGTTCGGGCCTTGAAGTGCCTGGGTCGCTCGGGTGACGCTGCGGGGGCTGCACCCCGCCTCGTGGGCGAGCTTTGCTCGGAAGGCTTGGCAACGCCCCGTGCGTGCGTCCATGGCGCTGAAAAGCGCGGCGTTGGCGACGCTGCGGGTAGCGTGGGAAAGACGCTTGTCGGCTCGTATCCGAGCGCCGAGCCGAGCGCGTGCATTTCTATCTATCATGGTCTTGTCCGCACCCTGACGAACGCGCACGCCTCCAATCACCGCCGACACAAGGTCGGACAGGCAAACGCAGGCCGCAAAACTCTGTGGCTCGAGGCGAGCGTTTTTCGCTTGAATGTCGGGGGAGGGGTCGATAATCTCAGAGGTGCGAAGTCAAGAGATTAACCGACGCTCCGGCCCCCTGGGTTCGGGGCGTTCGTGTTTCTGGGCCTATGCGGCTCCCTGAAAGTTGTCTGTCAGACGGCAGACTGGCACCACACCTTGATTCGGTGCAAGCCTATTTTGTGCCTCGCCCAAAGAGCCATTCTTTAATAGACAAGGGTTCGGGCGGTCGTATCGCGCGTTCAAGAGTGGTTAGGGCTTCAAACAGCAAGCGTTCCGTAGACTCTGCGCGACATTCCGCTGCGTCTGCTCTTTCGGTCCAGAATGACCTCTCCGCACGGAATTGTTCGCAGAGCCTTGCAATCTCGGCATCGGCGTCCCGACGCACGGCTACCGCTCTCGCCTCTGCTGCTGTGATTAGTTCACGCATCAGTGAAAGAGGTACGCTTGCTTCTTGGATTGTCCGGTGCTCAACCGGATAGTCCGCACTGTCCGCAACCCGTGACGTGTCGAGGGATTGCTCTATTTGTGGCGGATGGTCCGCTGGTATCGCCTTAACCAGCGTCTGACCGCGATTGTTTCGCCGTCGCTCAATCGTTCCGCGCCGAATTCTGTGTCGGATCGCTTGCTGCGTGACGCCCAGTTTATTCGCCGCTGCCGCAACCGGCAGCCACTCACCATCATCCGGCATAGCAACCCCCGTGTTGCTTTTGGACTATCCGTGGACTAACCGGTGTAGCGGACCGTTGGCTTGGGAACGGTCCGCCATGCGGATAGTCCGCTTGTGTCCAGGGCGGACGGTGACCAATCTCGATTCGCGTGTCAAGCGTCGCCCCAGCCTCGGGCTTCGGACGATCCATCCTTGCGCGAGTTATCAATATGAGATAATGATTTGGCATGGAGCGAGACCCATCCCTCGACGCCCTGCTTGATCTCAATGGGCAGGTGCTGGTTATTGACCCAGAAACACGATGCTGGGTACGCTTTGTCGTCCAGCGCGTGCCCGTGACGGACGCAAAACCCCATGGGCTGGATTACTCGCTTACTTTGCACGGTGCCAGCGGTGAGCGACTGGTCGGCTTCGACAACGCTCACCCCGTTCACGGGTCAGGACCATCCGGTAAAAGCACCAGCAAGCCGTTTGATCACAAGCACCGGCTCCGCACCGTGCGTCCATACGACTATCAAGATGCCGCGACCCTTCTCGTTGATTTTTGGTCAGCGGTCGACGCCCTGCTCAATGAGAAAGGCCACCTCCCATGACCACCCTCAAAATCGGTATCGCCTCCTATGAGGACATGAAGGAGCGGACGATGGCGATTGCCCGTGGCGAGCTGAAACCGACCCCGAATGACCCAAAAATTTGGTTCACGTCGACCGAGAGTTTTGCCAGGGTGCTGTCGAGCAAAAACCGCGCCCTGTTGGCAACCATCGCCGCTACCCATCCTGCATCCCTTCAAGAGTTGGCGGAGCGGACGGGGCGAAAGGCATCAAACCTGTCTCGAACATTGAAGACGATGGAACGGTATGGTTTTGTTTCGCTGCACAAGACGGCGCGAGGCAGGATTCAGCCAGAGGTCGCCTATCAGGGCATATCACTCGAGTTGCCTTTTTCGGTCGGTGCTGGGGTGGTCCCGTAATACTTTTCGTTCCAGCACCCCAGTCCAGTGAGTGGTAGATGTTTTTGGTCAGCAGGGAAGTCGCCGCCGCCGTTCGCACAGCGTACCTCGACCGAGGCGAGTGGCCTGCGGTCGCCGAGCTGCGTCGGTTCTACAAAATCGATGACAATGTCGCCGCTTTGAAATGTGCCCGCACCATTGCCTCCTGGTCGCCACTGCCCGAGACTGCGGTGAAGCATGGGAAGCCAGCGCCGCGCCGCCGCCGTCAAGAGAGCCACGATGATGACGACGCCTGCTGATCTCCTTGCCGTTCAGCGTGTCCACGCGACCGAAGGGCGCGACGCTGCACTCGCAGAAATTCGCCGCCGCTGGCCCAACATCAGCGACACAGTTTTGACGGCGACCCTGGAAAGGATTTTGGCAGCGCCGATTGATCATCCGCCGGTGCTGACCGGCAGAGGACGACCGCACCGAGATACACCTGGCCTTGTCAGACGAAGCAGGGGGACGAGCGATTGATCACCGAGGCTGATGTCATCGCAATCCGCCGAGCCTACACCACCGCTGGCAGGGACGCCGCCCTGGTCGAGCTGCGCCGCCGCTTCATGCACATTTCCGAGCTGGCCGCGCCAGCGGTTCTGAAAAAAGTGCTCCGCTTGCCGGTGGCGATGCCGCCAAAATTTCGTCAGGATGATATGCGGTTCAAACCAGGGTTACGAGGATAAGGTTTATAGGGCGCTCACAATATAAAAAGCGTGCTAAAACTATTCGAAAAACTCTTCATCGACCTTTTTTATATAGAGCGTATCCTCGACGCGACATCCAACATTGTACCGTATCATTAGTTTAGCGAGATGCTCGCCGTCAATCAACACAATTCTTTTGCTTAAAAACTCTGCTGTCTCTCTGGCTGCCGTCGAAAATGTTGAAGTGGTTACAAACAGCCCTTTGCTGGCTTTGTGTCGGTCGAGGCTTCCGAAGAAGTCCCGTATTGCCCCTGACCCTATATTATTGCCGACGCCATACCGCTTCGCTTGGATATACACCCTATCGAGACCGAGCGCGTCCTGGTCGATTACGCCATCAACACCATCATCACCACTTCGCCCAAGAGCACGCCCTGCATTTGCAGCCGACCCACCGAACCCCATACTGAGGAGCAGGCTCACCAGTAGGCGCTCAAAGAAAGCTGGGGGTGATGCCATTATCCTTGCGAGTGGAGATCGCCAGCGTCACCAAGCTGTTCGGCCTCGGCGCCACCATCGCCGGCGGCCTGATCGGCGGTGTACTGGTGGCCCGGCTGGGCATCGTACGCGGCCTGCTGGTCACAGGTACGCTGCAGATGGTCTCCAACCTCGCCTACATCGCGCTGGCGTACGCGGGGCACGACATTTTCATGCTGATGGCTTCGGTGGCGGCGGAAAACATCTGCGCCGGCATGGCCACCGCCGCCTTCGTGGCGTACCTTTCCAGCCTGTGCTCGGTGGCGTACACCGCCACCCAGTACGCCCTGCTGACCTCGCTGACCGGCATCGGCCGCGACCTGTTCGCGGCGGGCAGCGGCTTTGCCGCCCAGCATCTGGGGTGGGTGCCGTTCTTCCTGCTGGCCACCGCCCTCTGCCTGCCCGGCCTCGCCCTGCTGCTGTGGCTCTCGGCCTCGCCGCCCCGCCCGGTGGCGGCTATGGCTGGGGAAAGTGAAGGCTGAAGGTCGAGCCCTCGCCGACCCGGCTGGCGATGCTCATCCGCCCGCCATGCAACTCCATCAACCCCTTGACCAGCGACAGACCGAGACCGCTGCCCTTGTGAACGACGTCGAAGCGGTTGTCGGCCTGTTCAAAGGGCCGCATCAGCCGGGAAATGGCCTCGTGGGAAATGCCGATGCCGGTGTCCCGCACCGACAACGTCACCCCGCCCTCCGCCTCCAGGCGGCCGGACACGGTGATGGTGCCGCCGTCGGGGGTAAACTTGATGGCGTTGGCCAGCAGGTTGATCAGCATCTGCTTGACGGCGCGGACATCGGCGTACAAGCGCAGCGCGGGCGACGCTTCGAAGACCAGGCTCAGCCCCTTCTGGCCCGCCCGCACCGCCGTCAGCCCGTCCAAAGTTTCGAACAAAGTCGGCACCGCCATCCATTCCGGCTCGATCTCCATCTTGCCGGCCTCGATTTTGGCGATATCGAGGATGTCGTTGATCAGCGACAGCATATGCTCGCCGCTCTCGTGGATGTGGTTGGCGTAGTCCACATAGCGCCGGCTGCCGATCGGCCCCAGTGGCCCGAGGTGCTGTGGAAGGACGACGGCAATGGCCGAGACTGCGAACGCGACCGATGCCGCCCGGCCCAGCGCCGGGGTCAGCATCGTCATTCCCGCCTTCAACGAGGCCCCGGCGATCGCCGAGACCGTGACCACCGCGCTCCGCATTCTTAAAAGCCACGGAGTCGGAGCCTGCGAAGTGGTGGTGGTCGACGACGGTTCCGACGACGGCACCGCCGCCATTGCCGAAGGCGCCGGGGCGCGGGTGATCCGCCATCCCCACAACATCGGCTACGGCCGCTCGCTCAAGGACGGCATCACCGCCGCCGCCCACGACACCATCGTCATTACCGACGCCGACGGCACCTATCCGCTGGAGCGCATCCCCGATCTCCTCAAGGAATACGCCCGCGGCTTCGACATGGTGGTGGGGCAGCGAACCGGGGCCAATTTCCGCGAATCCGCCCTCAAGAGCCCGCTGCGCAAAATCCTGAAGTGCTTCGTCGAGTTCACCGCCGGCAAGAGCATCCCCGACGTCAATTCCGGCCTCAGGGTGTTCTCGCGGCAAACGGTGATCGGTTATTTCCGCCACCTCTGCGACACCTTCAGCTTCACGACGTCGATGACCCTGGCCTACATGATGACCTGGCGCTACGTCAGCTATCTCGAGATCGATTATCACAAGCGGATCGGCACGACCAAGGTGCGGCTGTTCAAGGACTCGATCCGGACCCTGCAATACATCGTCCAGGCGGCACTATACTATAACCCGTTGAAAATCTTCGGGCTTTTCAGCTTCATCTGCATCCTGATCGGCGCGGTTTCGCTGGTGCTCGCCTATATCTTCCAGGTCAAGAGCGGCTTCATGCTCGGGGTCGGCGCCTGGCTGCTGTCGCTGCTGATCTTTTGCCTGGGTATGATCGCCGATCTCCTCAAGCAGATCATGAACCGGGACGCCTAGAGCCATGGAAACTCCCGGCAAGACCTATTCCTCGGCCATCACCGAAGCCCATAATTACAGCCGCTGGGTGCTCGACGCCTTTCGGGGCGCCATCGGCGGCCGGGTGCTGGAACTGGGCTTCGGGCACGATTCCTACACCCACATCCTGCGTCCGATCGCCACGGACTACGCCTGCGCCGATATCGACGCCGACGCGGTCGCGGCCGCCCGCGCCAAATATCCCGATCTCAAGATTTCCCAATGGGATGTCGCCGAGGAGAGCGGGGTCGACCGCCTCGGGCGCGGGAGCTTCGACTGCATCCTCTGCATCAACCTGCTGGAGCATGTGCCGGAAGACGCCAGGGCGCTCGCCAACATGATCGATCTGCTCGCCCCCGGCGGCCGGCTGCTGATCTTCGTCCCCGCCTTCGCCGCCCTCTACGGCGACATGGACCGCATGGCCGGGCACTGCCGCCGCTACACCCGCGCCAGCCTCGGCCGCCTGATCGCCGCCACGCCGGGACGGATCGAAAAAATCCATTATTTCAACCCGCTGGGCGGGCTGGGCTGGTGGCTCAACACCCTGGTCCGGCACAAGGACATCGACAGCGGCGCCATCAACGACCAGATCCGCCTGTTCGACCGCTACATCCTGCCGCTATCGCGGCTGATCTCGCCGCTGACCGATCGTTTCTTTGGGCAATCGCTGGTCTGCGTGGTGCGAAAGCCGGGCTGAAGCCAGGGCTTGGCAGGCGGGCGGCCATGGGTTATAGATGCCGCACGGATCGCCGTCTCGACATGGGGCGCTCGGCAAGGGGAGAACCGTCATGAAGTGTGTGATCCTGGCCGGAGGGTTCGGAACCCGCATCGCCGAAGAATCCAGCGTCCGCCCCAAGCCGATGATCGAAATCGGCGTCCAGCCGGTGCTCTGGCACATCATGAAGCTCTACACCCATTTCGGGGTCAACGACTTCGTGCTCTGCCTCGGCTACAAGGGCTACGTCATCAAGGAATATTTCGCCAACTACTTCCTGCACAGCTCCGACGTCACCTTCGACATGCAGGAGAACCGGGTCGAATACCATTTCTGCCGTACCGAGCCCTGGCGGGTGACCCTGGTCGATACCGGCGACGGCACCATGACCGGCGGCCGCCTGCGCCGGGTGCGCGACTATCTCGACCCCGACGAGCCCTTCTGCATGACCTATGGCGACGGCCTCTCGGACATCGACATCCGGGCCGAGATCGCCTTTCACAAGGCCCACGGCCTCAAGGCCACCGTCGCTTGCGTCCGCCCGCCAGCCCGTTTCGGCCGCATCGTCCTCGAGGGCGACAAGGTCACCGCCTTCGAGGAAAAGCCCCAGACCGAGGGCGGCTTCATCAATGGCGGCTTCTTCGTCCTCGACCCCTCGGTGATCGACGGCATCGAGGGCGATCACACGGTGTGGGAGCGCGAACCGCTGGAAGGTCTGGCCGCCTCGGGCCAGCTCGCCGCCTGGACCCACGAGGGCTTCTGGCAGCCGATGGACACCCTGCGCGACAAGCAGTCCCTCACCAAGATGTGGGAAAGCAACAAGGCGCCGTGGAAACTGTGGGACACCGCCCCTCCCGCCGTCTCCAAGTAACCGCGGGGCGGGGATGGGCGTGCCTTCGTCAGATCCGGTCAAAATCTCGGTGCTGCTGCCGACGCGCAACCGTCTCGGGCTGGCCAAGGAGGCGATCGAGACGGTTCGCCGCCAGTCCTACCCCCACTGGGAACTGGTGGTCTCCGACAATTGCTCCGACGAGGATGTCCGCGGCCATGTGGCATCGCTGGCGGACGAGCGCATCGTCTATCTGCGCTCCGACGCGTTCCTCCCCGTCACCGCCAACTGGAACCGGGCCATCGACGCCGCCACCGGCGATTATGTGGTGATGCTGGGCGACGATGACGGGCTGGTGCCCGGCTATTTCGAGCGCGTGCTGGAGGTGCTGGAGGCGCTGGGCAGCCCCGAGCTGCTCTATCACGGCGCCTACCATTTCACCTATCCCGGCGCGCTCGCCGACCATCCCGGCAGCCGGCTCAGCGACGAGACCTCGCGGGCCTGCTTTCTGGCCGGGCGCACCGCCCCGGCGCTGCTCCCCATCGCCGAAGCGCAAATGGCGGCGCGCCAAGCCCTGGCCATGGAAATGGTCTACGGCTTCAACATGCAGTATTTCCTCTTCAGCCGGGAGTTCCTCGGGCGGCTGCGCGCGTACGGCGCCGTCTTTCAGGGGCCGTTCCCCGACTTCTACGCCGCCAACATGACGATGCTGCTGGGCGAGCGCATCGGCCTCCTGCCCGAGCCGCTGGTGATCATCGGCATCTCGCCGAAATCCTACGGCTTCTTTCACTTCAATAAAAAGGAAGAGGGCGGGCTGAACTTCCTCAACAACCGCGACGCCATCGCCGAGGTCCCCGAGGCGTTGCGCCGCCGTCTGCTGCCCGGCACCAACATGAACACCTCGTGGCTGGCCTCGGTGGCCCTGGTCGAGCGCTATCTCGGGCAGCGCTTCGGCCTCGTCCTCGATGTCGCCCGCTACCGCAAGAAGCAAATCTTCCATGTCGCCCGCGAGGGCGGGCTCAGGGAACTGTGGCCGCTGCTCACCCTGCCCGAGCGTGGTTTCGCCCTGCTCGCCTTTTGCCTGCTCAAGGGGCTGGGCCCGTGGCGGGCGCGCGGCCTCGCTTTGATCCGCCGCCTGCAGGGACGCGGCACCCATCACCGGCCGGAAGCGGTGGCCTGCCCCTATCAGACCATGCTCGAGGTCTTCGAGGGGCTGCGGCGGTGACCGGGCCTTTCCCCTGCCCCTATTGCGGCGGTCCCTCGGTGCTCCACGTCGCCGCCGCCGACATCAACCGCCGGGTCAGCGAGCGCGTCTATCATCTCCAGCGCTGCCAAGCTTGCGCCCTGATGTTCGTACGCGACCCGCCGCCGGATCTGGGGCCCTACTATACCGGCGATTATCATGTCCGCCCGGCGAGCGCCGAGGAGCTGGCGCCCCACCTCGAGGGCCAGCGCTTCAAGATCGAGATCGTCCGCCGTTTCAAGGCCGGCGGGAGGCTGCTGGAGATCGGCCCCTCCATCGGCATCTTCTGCCGTCTCGCCCAACAGGCCGGCTTCGCCGTCTCGGCCATCGAGATGGACCCGGACTGCGTCCGCTTCCTCACTGAAACCCTCGGGGTGCGGGCCATCCAATCGGCCGATGCCGCCGCCATCCTCGCCGAAGCGCCCGAAACCTACGACGCCATCTGCCTCTGGCATTCCATCGAGCACATGGCGGCACCGTGGACGGTGCTCGAGCGAGCGATCGCGCGGCTCAATCCCGGCGGCATGCTGGTGGTGGCGGCGCCCAATCCGCTGTCCTGGCAGGCCCGATTGATGAAGGCGGCATGGCCCCATTACGACCTGCCCCGCCATCTCTTCGAACTGCCGCCGGACTGGCTGGAGCGCTTCGCCCGTGAGCGGGGGCTCGCTCCCGAGTTGATCACCACCCGCGACCCCGGCAGCCTCTATTGGAACCGCTTTTCCTGGTCGATGCTGCTGCAATCCCGCCTGCGCCTTCCGGGAGCGCGGCGTTATCTCTGGCATCTCGGAGCCCTGATCGGCCATCTCCTCTCGCCCCTCGAGGGCCGGGAAGGCAATGGCGCCGCCTACACCGCCGTGTTCAGAAAGCCGGCCTGACCGGAGAGAGGCGGGAATGGGGATTTCGGCGATGGGCAACATCCTGGCCAACCTGCTGGGGCGGGCGTGGTCGTCCTGCCTGCAATTCGCCCTCATCCCGGTCATCGCCCGCCTGCTGGGGCCGGAGAATTTCGGCCTGATCGGCTTTTATACCACCCTGCTGATGACCCTGATCTTCCTCAACCAGGGCATGAGTTCGGCCCTGGTGCGGGAACTGGGCCGTCTCGGCAACAAGCCCGAAAATGCCGAGGAAATGCGCGACCTCTTCCACAGCCTGGAACGGCCGGTGCTGCTGCTCGGGCTGCTGATCGGCGGCGGCGTGATGCTGGCATCTCCGCTGATCGCCCGCCACTGGCTCCATGCCGGCGCCCTCGACGAAGACCGGGTGATCCTCTCGCTACGCCTGATGGGGCTGTGTCTGGCCTGCCAATGGCCGAACGGTCTTTATACCGGCGGCTATGTCGGCCTGCACCGCCAGAACGAGCTGACCAAACTCACCATCCTGCAAACCACCCTGCTGTTCGGCGGCGCCCCGCTGCTCTTGACCGCCCTCACCGCCCGGCCCGAGGTCTATTTCCTCTGGCACGCCGTCACCTGGAGCGGCTTCAACCTGCTGGCCCGCGCCCGGCTGTTGCGGCTGTTCCCCCCCGCCGAACGCCCGGGGCGCTTCCGGCTCGAGCGGCTGCGGGCGGTGTGGCGCTTCGGCGCCGGCTCGATGATCATCGGCCTGACCGCCTCGCTCCTGACCCAGCTCGACAATCTGATGGTCTCGCGCTTCGTCCCCCTCGACCAGTTCGCCGCCTATAGTCTCAGCTTCTCGGTGGCCTCGCTGATCACCGTGCTGGTGATGGGGCCGGTGAGTTCGGTGTTCCTGCCGCTGCTGGCGGGCCTCCAAGCCGCCGCCGACCGGGCGCGGCTGGCCGGGGAATATCACCGCTGGACCCAGGTAACCGTCTTTCTTGCCCTGCCGATGGGCGGGGCGCTGATCGTCTTCACCCGGCCGCTGCTGACGGTGTGGCTGGGGGCGGACTCGCCCTTACTGCCGCTGATGCTGCCGATCCTGCCCTGGATCGCCCTCGGCACCCTGCTCAACACCGTGGCCATGGCCCCGGCGATCCTTCAGGCGGCGTCCGGCTGGACGCGGCTGTCGATCGTCAAGAACTTCATCGCCCTGCCGCCGTTCCTGCTCATCCTCGCCTGGGGCATTCCCGAGATCGGCATGATCGTCGGGGCGTGGTGCTGGGTGGCGCTCAACCTCGGCTATTACCTCTTCGAAGTGCCGCTGACCCACCGCCGCCTGCTGCCGGACGAGATGTGGGCATGGTGGGGCCGCGACACCCTGCTGCCGGGGGCGGTGGCGGCGGCGGTCTTCGCCCTTGCCGCCGCCCTCACCCCCGCCGGCCTGCCGCCCTGGGAAGGCGTGGTCCTGGCCTGCCTCACCGCCCTGATAACTGCGCTGGCGCTGCTGGCGGTGCTGCCCCATCCGCGGGCTATGATCCTGACCGGGCTCGCGCGCCTTAAATCCGGAGGCGCCCATGGCTGATACGGCGGTGCTGTTCCTGGTCCGCGGCCATGGCGGCGGGGTTGCCGCCTGGGATGCCTTCCTCGCCTCCTACCGCGCCCACCCGGCCGGGCATGAGCACGACCTCGTGACGTTGGCCAAGGGCTGGGACGGCGTGCCCGGTTATGATCAGGTCCAGACCCAGGCGCTCGAGGTCGGGGCGACACTCCTTGAGCTTCCCGACGACGGCTTCGATTGGGGCGCCTACGGCCGCGCCGCCGCCCGGCTCGAGCAGCCGTGGCTGTGCTGCCTCAACACCCACAGCCGGATTTGTGCCGGGGGCTGGCTCGCGGCTCTCAGGACTGCGGCGGAGCAACCCGGCGTCGGTGCCGCCGGAGCCGCCGGCTCCTGGGGTACCAACGCCCCGGTTTTCCGCTTCCAGGCGCCGACGGTGGCCGATTATTGGCGGCGCAAAGGGGCTCTCAAGGGGCTGGTGGCGGCGTTTCGGCTCTTTTTGCTGCGTTATCCCCTGGCTTCGCTGCGCGACGGCCGCCATTACCCCGGTTTTCCCAATCCGCACCTGCGTTCCAACGCCTTTCTCGTCGGCCGGGCGCTGTTTCTCGAGTTCCTGGCCGGCAAACCGGTTCCGGCGAGCAAGCGCGACGCCCTGGTGCTGGAATGCGGCCACGCCGGCTTCACCCGCTTTCTCCAAGGGCGCGGGTTGCGGGCGGTGGTGGCCGGGCGCGACGGCCGCAGCTACGACGCCGCGGACTGGATGGAGAGCCGCACCTTTTGCGTTCCCGACCCCGCCAATCTGCTGGTCTCCGACAACCGCACCCGCGCTTACGACGAGGCCGCCCCCCTCTCTCGCCGCAATATGGAGCGCCTGAGCTGGGGCCGCACCTTCACTGCCGCCCCGCCTTGACACCGGCCGGCGGCCTCTTTAACGATGGCTGGCATGATGTAAGACCGGCGCGCAGAAACGACATAGCGGTGCGCCGGTATCCGCCGCGACTGCGGCGGCGCGCCACATGGCGCGGAAGTCCTGACATGCGTCAGAACTTCAATAAGAGAATACGAGACGGGGACGCCGGGTGACGGATTTTTGGCGAGGCCGACGGGTTCTGGTCACCGGCCAGACGGGGTTCAAGGGCTCCTGGCTGTGCCTGTGGTTGCAGCGGATGGGCGCCGAAGTTTCGGCCCTCGCCCTGCCGCCGCTGACCGAGCCCAGCCTCTACGCCCTCGCCGCGCCCTGGACCGGCCAAGAGCACCTGACCGTCGATCTCCGCGATGGCGCCGCCGTGCGCGACGCCGTCGAGCGCTTCCAGCCCGAAACCGTGTTCCACCTCGCGGCCCAAGCCCTGGTCCGCGCCTCCTACCGCCTGCCGGTGGAGACCTACGCCACCAACGTTCTCGGCACCGTGCATGTGCTGGAGGCGATCCGCGCCACCCCCTCGGTGAAGGCGGCGGTGATCGTGACCACGGACAAGGTCTACGAGAATGACGGCCGCGGCCGCGCGTTCCTCGAAGACGACCGCCTCGGCGGCAAGGACCCCTACAGCAATTCCAAGGCCTGCGCCGAGCTGGCCACCGCCGCTTACCGCGATACCCTGCTGGGCAAGACCGGCCCGGCGGTGGCCACGGCGCGAGCGGGCAACGTGGTCGGCGGCGGCGACTGGTCGGAAGACCGGTTGGTCCCCGACGTGGTGCGGGCGCTGATGGCGGGCACGCCGGTGTCGCTGCGCTATCCCGGCGCGGTGCGGCCCTGGCAGCATGTGCTCGAGCCCCTCCGGGGTTACATCATGCTGGCCGAACGGCTGCTGAGCCGGCCGGCGGACGCCCCCAAGGCCCTCAATTTCGGCCCCGATCATCTCTCCGTCCTGACGGTGGCCGAAGTGGTGGAGATTCTCGGCGCCGCCTTCGATGGCGGCCCCGGCTGGAAGCAGGCGCCGGGCGAGCATCCGCCGGAAGCCGCCACCCTCACCCTGGACTCGGCCCTGGCCGGTCAGAGCCTGGGCTGGCATCCGCTGCTGACCATGGCGGACACCATCCGCTGGACCGCCGAATGGTATCGCGCCTGGAGAAACGGTGCCGATCCCCGCCAGCTCAGCCTCGACCAGATCCGCCGTTATGAAGACCTCGCCGGCACCGCCGGCAGCCAAACTTTCGCCGGCACCGCCGGCAGCCAAACTTTCGCCGGCTCAGCCGGCAACCGGGAGACCACGCCGTGACCGCCGCCCCCCGCTGCCATTTCTGCGCCGCTCCGCTGACCCTGTCGCTGGTCGATCTCGGGGTAACGCCGCTGGCCAACAGCTACCTCGCCCCCGAGCATCTCGCCCGGCCCGAGCCGCAATTCCCCCTTCACGCCCGCGTTTGCGGCGCCTGCCGGCTGGTCCAGGTGGAGGCGGCGGCGACGCCCGAAGACATCTTCGGCCATTACGCCTATTTCTCCTCCTACTCGACCTCGTGGGTCGAGCATGCCCGCCGCTTCACCGAGATGGCCCGCGAACGCTGGGGCCTCGGCCCCGCCAGCAAGGTGGTGGAGGTGGCCAGCAACGACGGCTATCTCTTGCGCCACTTCGTCGCCGCCGGCATCCCGGTGCTGGGGGTGGAGCCGGCGGCCAACGTCGCCGAGAGCGCCCGCGCCATCGGCGTCGCTACCGAGGTCGCCTTCTTCGGCCTCGAAACCGCCCGGCGCCTGAAAGCCGCCGGTCACGCCGCCAACCTGCTGGCCGGCAACAACGTCTTTGCTCATGTCCCGGACATCAACGACTTCGTCGCCGGGCTGGCTTGCCTGCTCAAGCCCGATGGGGTGATCAGCCTCGAATTTCCCCATCTGCTCAAGATGATGGCGGAGATTCAGTTCGACACCATCTATCACGAGCACTTCTCCTACCTTTCACTGCTGACCACCGAGCGCATCCTCGCCGCCCACGGCCTCAGGGTGTTCGACGTCGCCGAACTGCCGACCCACGGCGGCAGCCTGCGCATCATGGCCTGCCACGCCGGCTGCGACCGTCACGCCGAAGGGCCGGGGCTGGCCAAGGTCCGGGCCGACGAAGCCGCCGCTGCGCTCGACCGCGACGCGGGCTATCAGGGCTTCGCCCCCAAGGTGGAAGCGGTGCGGACGGGGCTGCTGGCCTTCCTTCGCCAAGCCAAGGCCGAGGGCAAGACCGTGGCCGCCTACGGCGCCGCCGCCAAGGGCAACACGCTCTTGAACTATTGCGGCGTCGGCGCCGATCTCGTGTCCTGCGTCGTCGACCGCAATCCCCACAAGCAGGGCTGCTTCATGCCCGGCAGCCGGATTCCGATCCACGATCCGGCGAAGCTGGCCGAACTCCGACCCGACTATGTGCTGATCCTGCCCTGGAACCTCAAGGACGAGATCACCCAGCAAATGGCGGAGATCCGCGGCTGGGGCGGCCGCTTCGTCATCGCCATTCCCACCTTGACCATCCTGCCCTGACGGGGCCGCCATGCAGCTCCACCCAACCGCCCTCGAGGGGGTGCTGGAAATCCGGGTCACGCCTTTTGGCGATGAGCGCGGCCTCTTCGCCCGCACCTACGACGAGGCGATTTTCGCCGCCGCCGGCCTGCCCACCCGCTGGCCCCAATGCAACACCTCGTGGAACCGGGCTCGCGGCACGTTGCGCGGGATGCACTATCAAGCCGAGCCCCATCCGGAACCCAAGCTGGTCCGCTGCACCCGCGGCCGGGTGTTCGATGTGGCGGTCGATCTCCGCCCCGGCTCTCCAGGCTTTTGCCGCTGGGCCGGCGTCGAGCTGAGCGCCGGGGCCCGCAACGCCCTCTACATCCCCGCCGGCTTCGCCCACGGCTTCCTCACCCTGGAAGACGACAGCGAGGTCTTCTACCAGATGGGCGAAAGCTACGTGCCGGGGCTGGCGCGGGGGGTGCGCTGGAACGACCCCGCCTTCGCCATCGTCTGGCCGGCTCAACCGGATGTGCTGTCCGAGCGCGACGCCGCCTATCCGGACTTCACGCCATGAGCCGGGTTTTGCTCACCGGCGCCACCGGCTTTCTCGGCCGCCATATCCTGGAGCAGCTGCTGACCGCCGGCTACGGCGAGGTTCACGCCGCCTGCCGCCGGCCGCCCGAGGACGATCACCGCGACATCCGCTGGCACGCCGCCGATCTCCGCGATCCGGCGGCGGCGGCGGAACTGGTGGCGGCGGTGCGGCCGAGCCATCTCGTTCATGCCGCCTGGATCGCCACCCCCGGCCTCTATCTCCACGCCGCGGAAAATCTCGACTGGCTGGCGGCGGGCCTCGCCCTCGCCCGCGCCTTCGGCGAGCAGGGGGGCCTGCGCTTCGTCGGCCTCGGCAGCAGCGCCGAATACGCCCCCGGCGACGCCCCCTGCCGCGAGGACGACACCCCGATCCGCCCCGCTTCGCTCTACGGCAAATGCAAGGCCGGCTGCTGGCGGGCGATCGAGGCCGCCGCCCAGCATCACGGCTTTTCCGCCGCCTGGGGCCGGGTGTTCCTGCCCTACGGCCCCGGCGACGCGCCGCAGCGGCTGATCCCCTCGCTGATCGCCGCCCTCGCCGCGGGCACGGTGATCGAAACCTCCCACGGCCGCCAGGAGCGGGACTTCGTCTTCGCCCCCGATATCGGAGCGATGGTCGCGGCCCTGCTGGCCTGCCCCGCGCCCGGCGCCTTCAACATCGGCAGCGGCCGGGGCGTGGCGGTGCGGACGGCGATCGAAGCCCTCGCCGACCATTTCGGCGCCCGCGCGCTGCTGCGCTTCGGCGCCCGCGAACTGGCGCCGGGAGAGCCGATGCATCTGGTCGCCGACATGAGCAAGACCCGCGCCGCCCTCGGCCTCGCCGAACCCTTGTCGCTGGCGGCGGGGCTGGCCCGCATCCTGCCTCCCCATGAGTGAGCCCATGACCGCGCAAGACACCCCCAAGGTCAGCATCGGCATGCCGGTCTACAACGGCGGAAAAACCCTGGCCGAGGCCATCCGGTCGGTGATCGCCCAGTCGGTGCCGGAGATCGAGATCATCATTTCCGACAATGGCTCGCGGGACAATACGGCGGAGGTCTGCAAAGAGTTCATCGCCAAGGACCCCCGCATCCGCTATTTCCGCCAGCCCGAGACCATCTGCGCCACCGAGAACTTCAAGTTCGTCCTCGACAAGGCCCGCGCCCCCTACTTCATGTGGGCGGCCCACGACGATGTTCGCGATCCCGACTATGCCGAAAGGCTGATGGCGGCCCTCGAGGCCAATCCCCAGGCCATTCTCGCCTTCGGCGACGTCATCCGCACCGAAAACGGCGTCACCGCCCCGATGCCGCTGGAGTTCCTCAACGCCGGCCTCTCCCCCTTGCAGCGCCTGCGCCGCGAGGCCCTCTATCCCCTCCATCATCTCTACGGGCTGTGGCGCACCGAGACCCTGAAGCGGATTCCCTGGCGCCATGTCGACTGGTGGCACGACACCCCGATCATGATGGCGGCGACGATGATGGGCGATTACCTCCACGTCCCCGGCGTCAGGTTCCACTACCTCTCCAACCAGCATTTTTTCTTCCACTGGAAGGAAAGCGACGGCTTCGGCCGCAAGCTGGCCATCGCCGCCCGCCGCACCTACGACCTCGCCCTCCTGGTCTGGCTCTGCGGCTGGACGGTGGCCAAGGTCTCCAACCCCCTGCTTGGGCTGGCCGGCGGCTGGTATGGGCTGAGGAAAGTCGCGGATCAGATATCCAGCTTCATCCGCCAACGCATCTGAAGATGCGATTCTTAATCTGCGCAATCTGCGTAATCTGTGGATAGATTTTTTTATCCGCAGATTACGCAGAGTGCGCAGATTTATTTTTTGATGAAAGAAAAACGGCGGCCGAAGCCGCCGTTTCCCCTCGAGAACCAGAACTCACGCGGCCTTGCCGGTGATCTGGGTTGCCCCGGTGTTGGCCGGGCCGGCGTTGATGGCGATGGTGCGCGGTTTCAGCGCCTCGGGCACCTGACGGACCAGATCGGCCCGTGCGTCTGAGCGGGACGGTGTACTGTCATAAGGCTTGATTTTCACCCTGAGGCTCATTGAGGCAACGATGGATGGTGGCTGGGTGGACGTTGAACGTCCTGGCGACCTCGCTGATAGATCGGCCTTCCCGGACCAACGCGAGGGCAAGGACCTTCTGATCTGGGCGTAGCTTTTGGGGCCGTCCAAACGATACGCCGCGACGTTTGGCGGCTTGCCGCCCTTCGTCTGTCCGATGTTTGATGAGGGCTCGCTCGAACTCAGCGACACCGGCGAACATCGTCAGAACCATGCGTCCGGCTGGGGTTGTGGTATCAGCCCACGGCTCCTCAAGCGACTGTAATCCGGCTGATTTTTCTCTTATGGCCTCAGCGATACGCAGCAGTTCGGCGGTTGAGCGTGCCAGCCGGTCGAGGCGGGTGACGACCAGGACGTCATCTGCGCGCAGCTCTCGCAGCAGCAGCTCCAGCGCGGGCCGCTGTCGGGCAGCACCGGATATCTTTTCTTCGAACAGCCGGCCACATCCTGCCTCAGTCAGGCGGGCGCGCTGCAGATCGAGGCGCTGATCCTCGGTTGAGACGCGGGCGTATCCGAGCTTCATGCCCGGCCCCCTACAGTCGTGCGAAACTTATCGCAAAAATGCCCAGTTTCGCATAGGATATTTGCAGCATGTAAGTGCCTGATATATGGTCCGCTCCCGGACCTCTGCGAATATCCGGAGTTCCGCACACCATGTCGAGCCGCTTCCTGTCCGACGAACAGCGAGCGCAGTACGGTCGCTACGCTGCCGACCCGAGTGAGGAGCAACTCGCTCGCCACTTCCACCTCGACACCGCAGATCGCGAACTGGTTGGCCAGATGCGCGGCGCGCACAACAGGCTTGTCGTAGCCGAGGGGAACGATGCGCTGGCAGTTGCGGTATGGCGGAAGGCCCTGTTCGAGCAAATTGCTCAGGCCGACATCGAAGCCGCCATGGCCAGCGTCGACCTCTTGGTCATTGCGCCCGACGACCGACGGCATCAGGAGCTGGGTCCGTATTGGCGGCGCGTTCGCACGCTGCTTTCCGCTCTTTTGCAGCGAATAACGCCTGATGCGTCGCCAGCCGGGCAGCCGATCATCGCAGCGCTGAACTACCTGCGGGGCATAAACGACTGGACCAAAGCCCCCATGGCTGGTGCGCCAACCGAATTCCTCGGTCCGGCCTGGAAGCGGCACGCACTCGATGATGCTGGTCGCGTTGCCGACAATCGCGCCTACGTCTTCGCTGCCATCGAAGGGTTTCGGGCCGGACTGAAGCGGCGCGATGTGTTCCTCCCGGCCGGCGTGCGCTTCGCCGATCCCAGGCGTGGTCTGCTGAGCGGTGAAGCATGGAACGCGGCGCGCCTGACCATCTGCCGTTCCCTCGATCGCTTGCCGGACGCTGAAGCAGAAATCGGCAATCTTGCCGCCAAACTGGATCGTGCCTGGCACCAGGTCGCGGCCAACCTCCCCAACAACCCTGCGGCCAGGATCGAACGCCACAACGACCGAGACGAGTTGGGACTCAGTCCGCTCGACAAGATCGAGCGTCCGCCCAGCCTTATCGCTCTGCAATCGGCCGTTTTGAGCCGGATGCCGCAGGTCGACCTCCCAGATGTCATGCTGGAGATCGCCGCTCGCTCGGGCTTTGCGGCCGCCTTTACCCATGTCAGCGAGCGTCATGCTCGCGTCGAGGAATTTACCACCAGCCTGTGTGGTGCGCTCATAGCCCAGGCCTGTAACATCGGTTTCGAGCCGCTTGTCCGCACCGACCAACCGGCGCTCAGCCGGACACGGCTGTCCTGGGTCAGTCAGAACTTCATCCGGGCGGAAACAATCGCCGCCGCCAATGCCCTGATCGTGGCCGCGCAGGACGCCCTGGCCGTCACCCATATCTGGGGAAGCGGCGAAGTGGCCTCCGCCGACGGAATCCGATTCGTCGCGCCCAGCAATGCCATCCACGCCGGACCCAACCCAAAATACTTCGGTGCCGGCCGTGGCATCACGTACTACAACCTCGTCTCCGACCAGTTCACCGGCCTGAACGCCATCGTGGTGCCCGGCACACTGCGCGACAGCCTGCTTATTCTGGGGCTGCGGCTCGATCAAGAAACCGACCTCGAGCCCGTCGAGATCATGACAGACACCGCCGCCTACGCAGACACGGTGTTCGGGCTGTTCTGGTTGCTGGGATATCCGCGAAGGATGGGACATCAGCCAGCCTGACATCGCTAGGATATCGCCGCTCGCTTTCAAGCACATCAATTTCCTTGGCCGGTACGCCTTCGACCTGCCACAGGCCGTCGCCGAGGGTGCACTTCGCCCCCTTCGGCATCCTAGTTCCGAATAGGATTTTCGCATAGCCTTATGACAGTACACCGTCCCGCTCAGACGCACGGGCCGAAGGGGGGTGGTAGGGAAGAAGCGGATTTGATGGTGTGTACTATCCCCGACACCGCATGTAGCCGACCAGTCCTGAGGACCGGCTTTTCGTGAGGGGTGGTGCTACGCCGTAGCGGTCAAGACCGGCTTTTCGATAGGGGCAAACCGGCTTTTGGCAAGGGATCGTGATCCTAAGTCCTTGTTTTTGCTCAATGCCCGCTGGCGAAGCGGATCAGCACGAAGGCCGCGCCGAAGATGGCGAAGATCAGGCCGGCAAGCTGCCAGAGGGTGGGGAGCTGTGAGACGCGCCCCTTGAGTTCGCCGAACTCTTTTGCCGTCGGCATATCCCTCAGCCGCTCTTCGACACGGGCGAGGGTTTCGCCGTGACGCCGCTGCTCACCGTCGAGACGGGTCAGCAAAGGTTCCAGCCGCCGCAGGATATCCAGGGCTTCGTCGGTGTGTTCGGCGCCAGACGAGGGCTTGCGAGCAGGTGTGGCCATGACACGGATCATAGACCAGCCGGCAGAATGGCACCAGCCCCCATTCCTCCCCTACCACCCTAGGTCCAATCGACATTCAGGATTGAACGAAACCGCTGCCGCGGTATGAGCGCCTGCTGAGGCGCGGAGGTTTC
>JBAXPR010000069.1:0-19573 GCA_037132135.1 Rhodospirillaceae bacterium | reverse complement strand
AGACCGGGATGTGCTTGTAGACCGCGGCCTTGCCCAGCGACATGAAGAAGCCGAGCCCGAAGGTCAGCACCGTGAACATGATGACGCCGGTCGAGATCGAGAAGCTCATCGTGCCCCGGATGCCATGGATGACGAATTCGGTGGCCGGGTAGGACAGCAGGAAAGTGAAGACGATCGAGGTGCCGAAGGTCAGATACATGATCCGGCGGGCTCCGATGCGATCGGAGAGCACGCCGCCGACGGCGCGAAACAGGCTGGCCGGGATCGAATAGGCGGCGCCGAGCATGCCGGCGGACTCGACCGAGAGGCCATAACAACCGACGTAATAACGGGGCAGCCAGAGAGCCAGAGCGACGAAGGCGCCAAAGACGAAGAAGTAATAGAGAGAAAAGCGCCAGACCTGGATGTTTTTCAGCGGCTCCAGCTGCTCCCGGATCGAGGGCGAGCGAATATTGTTCTTTCTCCGGTTGACGATCACCGGGTCTTCGTCCGTCGTCAGCCAGAACAGGACCGCAGTCACCGCCAGCGCCGCCGCCCAAACCAACGCGACCATCTTCCAGCCATAGGCAACCATCACAAACGGCGCCACGAACTTGGTCACCGCGGCGCCGACATTGCCCATGCCGAAGATGCCGAGCGCCGTGCCCTGCCGTTCTTTGGGAAACCAGCGCGAGGTGTAGGCGATGCCGACCGCGAAGGAGCCGCCGGCCATACCGACGCAGAGCGCCGCAACCAGAAACATCCGGTAGGTCGTGACGGTGGAGAGGAAAAAGGTCGCTGCCGCCGCTGAGAGCATGACCAGGGTGAACACCAGCCGGCCGCCATAGCGGTCGGTCCAGATGCCGAGCATCAGTCGCACCAGCGACCCGGTCAGGATCGGAGTGCCGACGAGCAGGCCGAATTCGGTGTCGTTCAGTCCGAGATCCCGCTTGATCTGGATGCCGATGATCGAGAAAATCGTCCAGACGGCGAAGCAGACGGTAAAGGCGATGGTACTGGCACTGAGCATCCGGACTTGCTGTCCGGGCGTGACATCGGTGAGTTGGTTCATTGGAGTCTTGCCCCTGTGGACCTTTTATTTTTTCCAAACGGCCAGAGGGTCAGGCGAGCAACGGCCCCAGCCCTGTCGCGCTATGCCGCACGGATACCGTGCCTCATCGACAGACCGCCCCGCTCTCCGGCCGCAATCCCGGGGAGTTTTTGGAAAGGTCCTGCCCTTCATCAAGGGGATGAAAGCGGCCTCCCAAAACTTCCGGACTGAAGCTAGGAAGTTTTGGCAGAGACCATCCTTGATGTTGGTCAATCACCCGCCTCGGTTCCGCAGAACCCAGAAGATATTCCCTGGAATTGTTCCAATACTTATTTGATGGTTTTCAAATTTTTCCTTGATATAAGTCAAGACGGCCGCGCCACTGACCCTCGGCATCCGAGATCATGATCGGTCCGGCCGCCAGTAACGCCGAAGAGCGGCGCCAGTCCCGCGAGGCGCCGTGCCGGCTCATCGCCACTCGGCGCGGTTATCCGGGCGATGCGGCGGCGGCCATTGCCTGCGGTTTGGGCAATTGTCTCGACTGTTGCCGGCCACGGGCCCGCTTCAGCCCCGGGCCGGCGGCGCGAAACCTCCCGGACCCGGCCGATATGCCAGGATGGTCTTGTAAAACCCGGGCGCGCGGCATTGGGCGGCAAGCCCGCCAGCCGGCGCGGCCGCCCGACAACTGCGGCAGAATGCCGCATGGCGGACGTCGCAAGGGCCGCTTTGGGCCTGCGCTCGCGGACTAAAATAGCGCCCTATCCCAACCGGGGCGCGAGGCCGATGCGATCACAGGATATCCATCTGATCCGGCATCTGCCGCTGTTTGTCGAGGTGCCGCCCGATCAGATGCCGGAGTTGCTGCAGTCGGCGCTGCTCCAGCGCTTTCCGCCCGGAACCCGGCTGTTCGGACAGGGCGAGGTACCCGATTTTCTTCATATTCTGATCGAGGGCGTGGTCGAGCTTTATGCGGTTTCGGCCGAGGGCCGGGAAAGCACGATCGAGTTGCTGTCTCCGGTCGACAGCTTCATTCTGGCCGCAGTCCTGCTCGATACCGAGTACCTGATGGCGGCCCGGGTGCTGGAGCCGGCGCGCATCCTGATGCTGCCGGCCCAGCATCTGCGCGGCGAGATCACCCGCCGCCCCAAACTGGCGCTGGCCATGCTGGCCTCGATGGCCGGTCAGTTCCGGACCATGGTCCGCCAGATCAAGGACATGAAGCTGCGCACCGGCACCCAGCGGCTGGCCGCCTATCTGCTGCGCCTCCACCGAACCGGCGGCACTCCCGTGACCCTGCCCGCCAGCAAGCGGGTGCTGGCCGGCCGCCTGGGCATGGCGCCGGAAAATCTCTCCCGCGCCTTTGCCGCCCTCCGCGAGCATGGTGTCGCGGTCCAGGGCGGCACCATCCAGTTGACCAACATTCCCGCCCTCGAGGCCTATTGCCTGCCCGACGCCCTGATCGACGATCCCGAGCCCCGCTGACCGCCAGACCTCAGCAGATGCGCGGCAGCTGTTCGCCGGCCAGCCAGTCGACTATCCGTCGGCCGCCGAAGCTGGTCTGCATCTGGATAAAGTGGTGGCGGTCGTCGTGGACGCTGCCGATCACGGCGGCGGCACGGCCGAGCGGGTGGGCGCGCATCGCCGCCAGCAGCCGTGGCACATCCCCGGGATCGGCGATCGCGATCAGCTTACCCTCGTTGGCGACATAGAGCGGGTCTAGTCCCAGAAGTTCGCAGGCCGCGGCGACCTCGGGCCGCACCGGAATCTCGGCCTCGTGGATCATCATGCCGACGCCGGACTGGTGGGCGATCTCATTGAGCGTGGTCGCGAGGCCGCCGCGGGTGGGATCGCGCAGGCAGCGGATGCCCGGCACCGCCGCCACCATCGCGGCGACCAGCCCGTTGAGCGCCGCGCTGTCGGAAACGATGGTGGTGTCGAAGGTCAGGTTCTCGCGGCACGACATGATCGCGACGCCGTGGTCGCCCATCGTGCCGCTGACCAGCACGACGTCGCCGGGCCGGGCCTGATGCCCCGAGGGCGAGACGCCCTCGCGCGCCACTCCAACCCCGGCGGTGTTGATGAAAACGCCGTCGCCCTTGCCGCGCTCGACCACCTTGGTGTCGCCGGTGACGATGGCCACCCCGGCCGCGCGCGCCGCCGCCGCCATGCTGTCGACGATCCGTTTGAGATCGGCCAGCGCGAAGCCCTCCTCCAGGATGAAGCCGGCGCTGAGATAGAGCGGCTCGGCCCCGGCCATCGCCAGATCGTTGACCGTGCCATGCACCGCCAGCGAGCCGATGTCGCCACCGGGAAAAAACAACGGCGAGACGACATAGCTGTCGGTGGTCATCACCAGCCGGCCCGAGGGCCGCTCCAGCACCGCCTGATCGTTGCCCTGGGCCAGCCAGGGATTGTCGAAAGCGGCGGCAAAAAGTTCGGCCACCAGCTGGGCCATCGCCTTGCCGCCGCTGCCATGGCCGAGGTCGATCCGGCCGTGGACGTAATCGAGCCGGCGCGGGAACAGCCGCCCGGCGTCCCGACCGCCCTCCGGCTCGCGATTCACAGCGGCCACTCCTCGGTGAAGCTCTGCTCGCGGGGCGGCCGGAAGCGGAAATGGCGATCGACCAACTCGTCGCTGACCCCGGCCAGAGTCGGCGGCTGCCAGCGCGGATGCTTGTCCTTGTCGACCAGCGCCGCCCGGATGCCCTCGTAAAAATCATGCTCGGCCATGAAGGCCTGACTGAGGCGGTAATCGAGGCGCAAACAATCCTCGAGGCTGAGGCAGGCGCCCTGACGCAACTGGCGCAGCGTCACCTTGAGACTGGTCGGCGAACCGCGCCTGAGCGCCTCCAGCTGGGCGTGGGCGAACTCCCCGGGCTCGGCCTCGAGGGCGGCAACCATCTCCTCGACCGTATCGTGGCCAAAGCAGCGGTCGATCAGGGCGCGGTGGGCCGCCAGCGGCGGTTCGCCCGGCGCGCTGGCGTGGCCGGCGATCACCTCATCGGCCACCCGGTCGCCGGGTGCGCTCCAGTCGGCCGCCGCGAGAGCCGCCACCAGCGCCTCCAGCCGGGCCTGGGGCACATAATGCCGGACCAGCCCGGCATAGACCAGATCCGCCGCCGCGAGTCGGGCGCCGGTCAGGCCCAGCCAGTCGCCGATCCGGCCGGGGCAGCGGGCCAGAAAGTGACTGGCGCCGATGTCGGGAAAAAGGCCGATCACGCATTCGGGCATCGCGAAGCGGGTGTGCTCGGTGGCGATCGGGTGCGAGCCGTGCAGGGAAATGCCCGCGCCGCCGCCGAGGGTGAAGCCGTCGAGCAGCGGCAGATAGGGCTTGCCGAGGGTGGCGATGCGGCGGTCGAGCCGGTATTCGACAAAAAAGGCGTCGCGGGCCAGCGCACCGCCATCGCCGCCGCCGATGCGCGCCGCCAGCCCCGACTCCGCGACATGAACGACATCGCCGCCGGCGCAAAAGGCCCGGCCGGCACCACGCACCACCACCGCCCGGATGGCGTCATCCCGCTGCCAGGCGGCCAGCTGACGGTCGAAGGCCAGATACATGCCGAGGGTCAGGGCATTGAGCGCCTGCGGCCGGTTGAGCGTGACCAGACCGAGCGGGCCACGGACGGAAAACAGGATTTCTGGAGCGGGAGCGCTGGCGGTCATGGCGGAGCCGGATGGTCGAGGGGGACGGAAAACAGGATCGCGGCCATGCTATGCCGCTTTTCCGGTCCGAAGCCAACTGCTTCCGGTCCACCGCCGGAGCCGACTCACGAAAGATAATGGTCGCGAGGGGGCTCAAAACGCTGTCAACAGTCGACTTTGGGAATAAAATGAGACATAAGCGCACAGTGTGAGGGCGGTCGTTTCTGGTCCGGGTGGACGGTGGCGACTGGGCAGACCCGGACCGGCGGTTTTGGCGCCGGCAGGACGAGGAACGCATGCCGATTTCCACCGACGACACCGACCAGCCCGATGCCGATGCCAAGCGGAGCCCGCAGACTGCCGCGGCGTTGCTGACCCACCCCGACAGCCGGGTCAACGGCCGCACCCTCGTGATGATGCGCTGGATCGCGATTTCCGGCCAGCTGACCTCGATCGCTGTGATCACCGAGCTGCTGGAGATCGAATTGCCGATCGTGCCGATGCTGGCAACGGTCGGGGCCTCGATTCTGCTCAATGTCCTGGTCATGATCCAGCGCGGCAGCCAGCAGCGGCTGACCGATCGCGACGCCACCGGCTACCTTGCCTTCGACACCCTGCAACTGACCCTGCTGCTCTATCTGACCGGCGGCATCCTCAATCCGTTCGCGATCCTGCTGCTGGCGCCGATGACCGTCGGCGCGGCGATTCTGTCGGCTTCGAACATCGGCCGCCTCGCCGTGATCAATCAGGCCGGTCTGACGGCGATCGCGCTCTGGCACTTTCCCATGCCCTGGCGGGGTGAAGCCCTGGTGCTGCCGCCGCTCTATCTCGCCGGCATCTGGTGCGGCCTCTCGATGACCTCGGTGATGCTCGCCTCCTACGTCTTCCGGGTCGCCCACGAGTCCCGGCGCATCGGCGATGCCCTGGCCGCCAGCCAGCTGGCCCTGTCCCGCGAGCAGCGACTCTCGGCGCTGGGCGGCCTCGCCGCCGCCGCCGCCCACGAGCTGGGCACGCCGCTCGGCACCATCGTCGTGGTCGCCGCCGAACTGGCGCGCGACGTCCCGGCCGACAGCCCGATCGCTGAGGACATCGCACTGCTGAGAAGCCAGAGTCTCCGCTGCCGCGACATTCTGGCCGAACTGGCCCGCAAGCCCGAGGCCGACGGCGGCGCCCCCTTCGAGCGGCTGGCGCTGACCGCGCTGGTCGATGCCGCCGCCACCGCCCACCGCGCCAGCCCGAACACGCTGCGCATCGTGTCCCGGCCGCTCGACGGCTCGCCCGAGCCGGTGCTGCGGCGCCGGCCAGAGATTATCCACGGCGTCGGCAACCTGCTGCAGAACGCGCTTCAGTTTGCCCAGCGCGAGGTCGAGGTCATCGCCTCGTGGAGCATCGATTCGGTGCATCTCGCGATCGCCGATGACGGCCCCGGCTTCCCCTCCCATCTGCTGGCCCGGATCGGCGAGCCCTATATCTCGGCCCGCGCCGACCGGACCGGCCACATGGGCCTCGGCATCTTCATCGCCGAAACCCTGCTCGGCCGCACCGGCGCCCGGGTCGAATTCGGCAACGGCCGGCAGGGCGGCGCCGAGGTCCGGGTCCACTGGGAGCGCCAGGCTCTGGACCGGGAGGAACCATGACCGTCCCCGCGCGCTGTCTTGCGCTCACGAGTTGGTTAATTGCCCGTGCCCCCGTTGGCCACGGCAAATCCTCGATTTACGAAACCGCCCGGATACGATACCCCTTCTAAGAATAGCACCGGTCCTGAGCCCCGATGACAAAGGTCGGACGCTCTGATCGCCTTGCGGGAAACGGTGAGTGCAATGCCTTCCGATGACATCCAGTTGGTCGAAGTCCAGAAGCTGACCTTCAGCGGCGATGCCGCGCGCAGCCTGCTGATCGTGGACGACGACGCGCCGTTCCGCATCCGTCTGGCCCGGGCGATGGAGCGGCGCGGCTTCGACGTGGTGGCGGTCGACAGCGTCTCCCTCGGCATCGAGGTTGCCCAGGAATCAGCGCCGGCCTTCGCGGTGGTGGATTTGCGCCTCGCCGACGGCAGCGGCCTCGATGTCGTCGCGGCGCTCCGCGATGCCAAGCCCGAAGCGCGGATCGTCATGCTCACCGGTTACGGCAACATCGCCACCGCGGTGGCGGCGGTGAAGGCCGGCGCCGTCGACTACCTGCCCAAGCCCGCCGATGCCGATGCCATCGAGTCCGCGCTCCTGGTCGACGGCCGCCCCCTGCCCTCGCCACCCGACAATCCGATGTCGGCCGACCGCGTGCGCTGGGAGCATATCCAGCGGGTGTTTGAGCAGTGCGACCGCAATGTCTCGGAGACTGCGCGCCGCCTGAAGATGCACCGCCGCACCCTCCAGCGCATTCTCAACAAGCACGCCCCGCGCGGCTGACCGGCGGGAGCCGTCACCGCCGCAGCGGCTTCGGCAGCCCCGCCGGGGCGCTCCGGTACGCGCGATTCCGCCATGGAAATCCGCGACAGGACGCGAGGTCCAGCCCGATTGATTTTATCAAAATTTTTCGGGTATCCAACAAATATCCCTGGTATTCGCCAGAGTACAAGGGAACACTCCCGGCCACACCAGAGACCAGCCTCACCCAGAGCCGATAATTCGCTTGGTGGATGATTGGCGCTATCCTATATTCTGCTCCGTTGTTTGGGAGATTCTGATGCCTGACTTGAGCGCCCTGCCGATTTGGAACCTCGACGATCTCTATCCCGGAACCGGCTCCCGGGAGCTGAGCGCCGATCTGGAAAAGAGCGAAGCCGCCGCCGCCGCTTTTCACCGGCGCCATGCCGGGCAGCTGGCGCGGCTGGGTGCGGCCGGGCTGGGCCGGGCGATCGCCGAGTTCGAGACCATCGATGAGACGCTGGGCCGGTTGCTGAGCTACGCCAATCTGGTCTACGCCGACGACATGAGCGACCCCAAGGTCGGGCAGTTCTTCCAGACCCTTCAGGAGCGGGTCAACCGCATCTCGGCCCATCTGGTGTTCTTCACCCTGGAGATCAACCAGCTCGACGAGGCCGAACTCACCCGCTGGATCGCCGCCGACCCGGGTCTGGCGCGCTACGCCCCCTGGTTGCGCGACAGCCGCATCTTCATTCCCCACCAGCTCAGCGACGAGATGGAGCGGCTGCTCCACGAAAAGGCGGTGGTCGGACGGGCGGCCTGGAACCGCCTGTTCGACGAAACCCTCAACGCCCTGCGCTTTCCGCTCGGCGGCGGGTCGCTGACCAGCACTCAGGCCCTCGACCGTCTCAGCGACCGGGATCCGGCGGTGCGCCGCGAGGCCGGCGAGGTGATCGGCGCGGTGCTGGGAGAGAATGTCCGCACCTTCGCCCTGATCACCAACACCCTGGCCAAGGACAAGGAGATTGAGGACAAGTGGCGCAACTACCCGCACCCGGCGTCGGCGCGCAACCTCTCGAACCGGGTCGAGGACGCGGTGGTCGAGGCGCTGGTTTCGGCGGTCAAGGCCGCCTATCCTCAGCTTTCCCACCGCTATTATGCGTTAAAGGCCAAATGGTTCGGCGGTGACCGGCTCGATTACTGGAATCGCAACGCGCCGCTGCCCGATGTCGAGGAGCGCGTCTATTCCTGGACCGAGGCCCGCGACATCGTGCTCGGTGCCTTCGGGCGCTTTTCCCCCGAGCTTGCCGGTATCGGCCGCCGCTTCTTCGAGCTGCCCTGGATCGACGCGCCGCTCCGGCCGGGCAAGGCGCCCGGCGCCTTCGCCCACCCCACCGTGCCTAGCGTCCACCCCTATCTGCTGGTCAACTATCAGGGCCGGACCCGGGATGTGATGACCCTGGCCCACGAACTCGGCCACGGCATCCATCAGGTGCTGGCCGGCGGCCAGGGCCATCTGCTCTCGGACACGCCGCTGACCCTGGCCGAAACCGCCTCGGTGTTTGGCGAGATGCTGACCTTCCGCACCCTGCTCGATGCCGAGACCGATCCCCGGCATCGCCGCGCCATGCTGGCGGCCAAGGTCGAGGACATGCTCAACACCGTGGTGCGCCAGATCGCCTTTTATGATTTCGAGCTGCGCGTGCACAGCGAGCGGCGAACAGGAGAGATCACCGCCGACCGGCTGGGCGAGATCTGGCTGGCGGTTCAGGCCGAGAGTCTGGGTCCGGCGCTGCGCTTCGACGCGGGATATCGCCATTACTGGTCCTATATCCCTCACTTCGTCCATTCTCCGTTCTATGTCTATGCCTATGCTTTCGGAGACTGCCTCGTCAATTCGCTCTACGCCGCCTATGCCGAGGCACCCGAGGGCTTTGCCGAAAAATACACCGCGCTGCTCTCGGCCGGCGGCACCCGGCGTCACCGCGAGGTGCTGGCCCCCTTTGGCCTCGACGCCTGCGATCCCGCCTTCTGGCAAAAAGGTATCTCGGTGGTGAGCGGCTTCATCGACGCCCTCGAAGGCGAAGCCTGAGCACGGCGGGAATGAGCGCCGGGTAGCGGCGGCGGCGCTTCAGGGCCGAGCAGAGGAAGCGTTCGAGCAGATGGTCGGCGTTACGGATGTGGCTGGTCAGCCAGGTTTTGAGATAATCTGAAACCTCGTCGGTCGCCGGTACCGAGCCGGCGGCGACCTGGGCGAAATAGACCTCGATGCTCATCAGCAGCACCAGATGATCGTCCTTGTGGGCACGGGCCGCGGGATAATCGTAGCGTGCCATCAGCGCTTCTTCGCGCCGGAAATGCGCCCGGCTTTCCTCGATCAGGCGCTGCATCACATCGAGGGTCGCGGCCCGCTTGCGCTCGCGGACCGCAGCATCGTCGGCGGACCGGACCCCGCTCAGCCGCAATTCTCCGAGAATCCGGTAAAGCTCGATATGGTCCTCGTTCATCACCGAATAAATCGGCTCGGCAACGGCGGTTTTCCGAAACCAGTCGAATAAGCCCATGCTCCCAGTCTCCGTTACGGCATCCTGCGGCGCCCGGGGACCAGGCGTCCGGAGGCGGTCGGCAATCGCAAGGCATCATTGTCGCGAGACTGGGCCGATTTCAACGCCGTTGGCCGGCCACCACGGCTGCCCCGGCGATTCGGAGCCGCGCTGGCCGATCGAGCGGGCTTCCAGGACGCCGCTCCATACGATAAATTCAGGGTAAGGCGCCTGAAACTGGCGGTCGGTGTCGTATCCCGGTCGGCCAACGAGCCCGGGGGCCATTTCGGAGGACTTCAGGTCATGACGTTTGAGGAACTGCTGGCGGAGTTCAGAGACCTTGGGGGACTCGCTCATAACATCGTCCTGCGCGAAGGCTCGTACGGCCGCGGTGTTTTTCCCGAAGACCCGACCCTGCCCATTCTGATCCAGATTCCTGAGAGCCTTTTGATGCCGGTGTCGAAGCTGGCACTGCGCAACGGTGATTTGATAGTTCGGGAAGATGCGGAAGTCCCAGAGCGGGTGCGCTCTTTTTTTGAGCGTTATCAGAAAAATTTCTCCTGGGGAGCCGGCGTATCGAGCCAGCTGTGGGAGACCGAATCCGCATGGAGTCAGCTTCCGGACGCCGTAAAGCATAAGCTGTGCGCCATGTTGCCGCTGGAGATTGACGAAAAGATATTCGCCGCGCCAAGCCTGATCGGTTTGCTGCTCAGATACTGCATCACGCGCTGCACGCACTATTCCTCTGAAACATTTGGCAGTGAAGCCTGCGTTATGCCAATTATCGAACTCATCAATCATTCAATGGATGGCAGCGAATACAAAATTCGGAATGGCGTTCTGTTCGACGGAAAATATGATGGGGAAGTGTTTGCTCATTACAATAAATTGTTTGATAGCCTGAAAATATTGATTACCTATCGATTTGCCGCACCTATGAAGATCGCCCACTCTCTTCCTGTAAGAATAATCAATGGGGGTAAGTTCATTCAGGTCCTGCGAAACACTGGCGAGTATTCAATACACAATGGTATCCGGCTTCCGAAAGTTACCATTGTAGAGGAAGGCGTAAACCTGAGCTATCTAACGCTGGGAGATACCGAGAGGCCGAGAATGTGCAGAAGCATTTTTAGCCATCTTATGAAGGATACGCCGATCCGAAATCCAGACGAGGTTTTCGACCAGATACAAGCTTACAATAGAAATCAATATATCGAGCTGTTGCGCTTGCTGATCGGCCACCAGGGGGCAATGATTTCCGAGCTGTCATCCGGGGCGCTCCATCAGTTGGCGGCCCTCTCAACCTACTGGGGGTCCGACCCGATCGAGGACCGCGGGTAGCGGCGAGCCGGGACCAGTCGCCATGGCCGGCGGCCGGATGATCACTGCTGGAAATTTTTTGGCGACCGGAAGGCCCGGCGCGCGGAGGTTAATGATACCCCGCGCGAATTCCCGTCTTCAAAAAGCTCGGCCAGCTTCTCGACCATGGTGCCGCCGAGTTGATCGACGTCGTTGATGGTGACGGCGCGGCGGTAATAGCGGGTGACGTCGTGGCCGATGCCGATGGCCAGCAGCTCGGCCGGCGAGCGGCTCTCGATGTCGGCGATCACCCGGCGCAGATGGCGCTCCAGATAATTGCCGGGATTGACCGACAAGGTCGAGTCGTCGACCGGCGCACCATCCGAGATCACCATCAGGATCCGCCGCTGCTCGGGCCGGGCCAGCAGCCGGTTGTGCGCCCAGAGCAACGCTTCGCCGTCGATATTCTCCTTGAGGATGCCTTCGCGCAGCATCAGGCCGAGATTCTTGCGGGTGCGGCGCCAGGGCGCGTCGGCGTTCTTGTAGACGATATGGCGCAGGTCGTTGAGACGACCGGGTTGGGGCGGCTTGGCCGCGGCCAGCCAGCGGGTACGCGACTCGCCGCCCTTCCAGGCGCGGGTGGTGAAGCCGAGAATCTCGACCTTGACGCCACAGCGCTCGAGGGTGCGGGCCAGAATGTCGGCGCTGAGCGCGGCGATGGTGATCGGCCGCCCGCGCATCGAGCCTGAATTGTCGATCAGCAGCGTCACCACGGTGTCGCGGAACTCGGTGTCGCGCTCCTGCTTGAACGACAGCGGCACCATCGGGTTGACCACCACCCGGGCGAGGCGGCCGGCATCGAGCATGCCCTCTTCGAGATCGAAATCCCAGGCCCGCTGCTGCTGGGCCATCAGCCGCCGCTGCAGACGGTTGGCGAGGCGGGCGATGACGCCGTGGAGATTCTTCAGCTGGCTGTCGAGCATGGCGCGCAGGCGCGACAACTCCTCGGGGTCGCAAAGCTCGGAGGCTTCGATCTCCTCATCGAACTGGCTGGTGTAAACCCGATAGACCTCGCGCTCCGGTTCGGCGGCGCGCTCGGCGACCTGACGGCGCTGAGGGCCGGAGGGCTGGGTCTCCTCGGCGCAGCCCGACTCGCCGCCCTCGCCCTCGAGGTTGTCCTCATCCTCGGCGCTGGTCTCGGCCTTGTCGTCGCTGTCGGCCATCATGCCGGTCAGGGACTGGGTGTCGTCACCGGCACTGTCGTCGGCATGGCTGTCGCCGTCCTCGTTGTCATCCTCGGCGCGTTTGGCGTCGTCGTCCTCGTCCGACTCGGGACTGGGCTCGGGCTCGCCGCCGATCTCGAAGCCGAGATCCACCAGGAGCCGCCGCACGCCCCGGGCATAGGCATCCTGACTCTCGATCCGCGCCGCGAGGCCGTGCCAGTCTGAGCCCAGCCGGGTCATCAGCCAGGACCGCCACAGTTCGACCGCCAGCCGCGCGGACTCGGGCACGGTCCGGCCGTGCAGCACCTCCCAGGAGAGGGCGCGCAGAACCTCGGCCAGCGGCGCCTGTTCGCGCTCGGTGACGCGGTCGAGGCCCTGGCGCTGGCAGCGGTCGGCGGTGCTGGCGGCGAGGTTGGCGGCAACGCCCGGCATGTCGCGCGCCCCCAGCGCCTCGCAGCGAACCTGTTCCAGAGCATCGAAGACGGTGCGGGGAATGTCGCCGGCCGGCATGCGCCGGGCGTGGATCGCCGGATCGTGATGGCGCAGGCGCAGGGCGACGGCATCGGCGGCACCGCGCGCCGCGGCCACCGCCGCCGGATTGAGGTCGCGGGCCGGCGGCGGCACCCGGACCCTGAGGCCGATCACCGCCGCCGGCTCGTTGCTGAAACCAACCTGGATGTCGTCGCGCTCGGCCAGCGCCCGCACCACCGCGGCGGTCGAGCGCTTGAACACCTCCAACGGGCTTTCGGTCTCGGTCACCGGCTCCCCACCATCTTGCCGCCCATACTCATTTCGACGTCTCCCGGTTCAGCGCCGCCAGCGCCCGCCCGATGCCGGCGACCTCCTGGTCATAGGTGCAAGCAAGTTGATGCCAGCCTTCGACCAGACGCAAGAGGTCCGGAGCGTCATCGCGGCCGGGCGCCGCGGCAAGGCAACCCTCCAGCACCCCGGCCAGCCGCAGCCAGTCCGCGTGGAACACCGGGCCGCACTCAGGGTCGCGGGGCGCGCCGGCCACGATCAGCGCCGGCAGAATCAGTGCCAGCCGGCCGAGACTGCCCTCGGCATCGGTGACTCGCCGGCGGCCCTGTTCGCCCAGACAGGCGCAAAGGGCGGAAAAATGGCCGAGCAGCGCCTCCAGCACCGGTCGCGCCCCGCCCCCGTCGCGCAGCAGCAGCGCCACCGCGCCGTAGTGCCGGCCGACGTGAAGCGCGGTCAGCGGCACCAGATACCGCAGGTCCGGCGCCGCGCCCAGTCCGTCCAGCCGGCGCCGGAAATCCTCGGCCGCCCGTCCCAGCCCCTCGGCACTGGCCTCGGCCCCGGCGGCGCCGGCGGCGAGCGCCGCCGGGCAGCGGTCGGCCAGCCTCAGATAGTCGCGGACGAAGGCAAGGAACGGCGGCCCGAGCGGCGCCATCGCCTCCAGAGCCGGCGCCTGCCGCCGTGCCTCGGTCAGACGCTCACGGTTGAGCAGGTCCAGGAAGCCGCCCAGGCCGCGACCGCCCCGGCTCAGCAGACCATCAAGCGCCTGCACCGTGGCGTCGCGCATCCGCCGCTGGCCATCCAGGGCCTCCGGTGTCCTCAGCACGTCGTCGAGCAGGGTGTCGGCGGCCCGCTCGTCGAGGGCGCTCTGGACGCCGGCACTGAGATCGGTGAGAGCGAAGACCTCCAGGGCGGCCCACAGGCCGGCGAGATCGACCCGCAGCACCAGCCCGGGCACCGGCCGCGGACAGCGCAGCAGCACCGGGTCGTCGGCCGCCAGTACCGGCGCGAAGACATCTGTGAACAGGCGCCGCGCCCGCTGCGGCCGCCGCACGTTGAGATAATCGACGATCGCCGGCCTGCCCCTCCCCGCTCCGGGCGTGGTCAGCCGCCTGAACCGGCGCAGCAGATCATCGACGAACCCCACACTCGCTCCTCGCCCGTTGCCTGATCCCGCCGCCCTAGACCAGCGTCGCGCGGATGCCGGTTTCGGGCAGCTCAGTGCCGAAGCAGCGCTGATAGTACTCGGCGATGGTCGGCCGCTCGACCTCGTCGCACTTGTTGAGAAAGGTGACCCGGAAGGCGAAGGCGAGATCGCCGAAGATATTGGCATTCTCGGCCCACGTAATCACGGTGCGCGGCGACATCACGGTTGAGATGTCGCCATTGATGAAGCCGGCGCGGGAAAGGTCGGCCAGACGGACCATCGCCGCCACCTGCTCGCGCTTTTTGGCAGTGTCGGCATAGTTTGGCACCTTGGCCAGCACAATTCCGACCTCGTCCTTGTGGGGCAGATAGTTGAGGGTGGCGACGATGTTCCAGCGGTCCATCTGACCCTGGTTGATCTGCTGGGTGCCGTGATAAAGGCCGGTGGTGTCGCCGAGCCCGATGGTATTGGAGGTCGAGAACAGGCGGAAGGCGGGATGGGGCCGGATCACCTTGTTCTGATCGAGCAGGGTCAGCTTGCCTTCAACCTCGAGCACGCGCTGGATAACGAACATGACATCGGGACGGCCGGCGTCGTATTCGTCGAAGACCAGCGCGCAGGGGTGCTGGAGCGCCCAGGGCAGGATGCCCTCGCGATACTCGGTGATCTGCTTGCCGTCCTTGAGCACGATGGCGTCCTTGCCGATCAGGTCGATGCGGCTGATGTGGCTATCGAGGTTGACCCGGATGCACGGCCAGTTCAACCGCGCCGCCACCTGCTCGATGTGGGTCGACTTGCCGGTGCCGTGATAGCCCTGGATCATCACCCGCCGATTGTAAGCAAAACCAGCCAGTATCGCGAGCGTGGTGTCGCGGTCGAACCGGTAGGCTTCGTCGAGCAGGGGCACATGCTCGGTCGCTTCGCCGAACCCCGGGACCTCCATGTCGCTGTCGATGTTGAAGACCTGACGTACCGAAACCTTGATGTCGGGCACGTGATCGAACTTGGCCGTGCTGCCTTGGTTTACCATCGGAACAATCACTCTTTCGTCATAAGCACCGGTGTCGGCGAGCCCCCGGCTAACGGCCCTCGCTGGCCTTGAGCGTGGTATAGGCCTGATTGATGCGCTTCAAGCGCTCTTCGGCGGCCTTGTCGCCGCCGTTGGCGTCGGGATGATGAGCCTTGACCAGTTCGCGGTAACGGGCCTTGATCTCGGCAAAGCTGGCGGTGCGTTCCAGATCGAGCACCTGGCGGGCCTCGTCCTCGGCGGTGGGCGGGCCGCCCGGACCATAGGCGCCGCCGTGGCCCTGGCTCTCGCCCGACTCGCCGCCCTCGCGCCCGAAGGCAAAGCCCTGCTCGGCGAAAACCTGCTCGCGAAGCCGCTGGTCGAGCCGCCAACTGCCCAGCGGCCATGACGGCCGCTGCCAAGTGGTGTCGGAGCGCATCTCGGCTTCGATCTGCGTGATCGACATCCCGGCGTAATAGTCCCAGGCGCGATTGTATTCCCGGACATGGTCGAGGCAGAACCAGAAATAGTCCCGCAACCGGTCGCGTCCCTTGGGCGCCGGATAATCGCCGGCGGCGGCGCAACCCGGACATTCGCAGCCCCGCGGCAGCGGCGGTTCGGCGGCGGTTCGGCTGAGGAAAGGGGCGTCCGGTCTCGGCATCCAATGATTATCGCCGCTGACGGCGATCCTGACAAGCGCCGGTTGGCTTGACGCCGCCCTGGTGCCGCGCCCATTTTGGTCTCCGGGAGCCCGCTTTGCAAAGAAAGGCCGCCGCCATGACCGTCACCGACAGCATCCGCGTCAAACTCACCGCGGCTCTGACCCCGACTCGCCTTGAAATCAACGACGACTCGGCCCGCCACCACGGCCATGCCGGCGCGCACCCCGAGGGAGAAAGCCATTTCAGCGTCACCGTGGTTGCTGCCGCCTTCGAGGGCTTGCCGACCGTGGCCCGCCACCGCCTGGTCTATTCCGCGCTTGCCGACGAGCTTTCGAGCCGTGTTCACGCGCTGCAGCTGAAAACTCTGACACCGTCCCAAGATTCCTAGATGCAGGCCGCCCCTATTGGTATCGGTTCCGAGGGTTTGCACGGAGCATGCATACGTATTGTTTTTACTCAATCTGTCACTATGCTCAGTGGTTGATTGATAATCTCAAAATTTGCGCTAGACTTAGCTTACGAAGATTATGAAGTTTGGCCCGGCGGCGGCTCGCGCCGGAATCCTGCCGGAGCCAACGCTGCCAGGGAAGGTTCGCCACATGTCGCAAGATACGCCCAGCCAGCCCGGGAGCGCCGTGGTCAGCGAGGAGAATGACGGAACCGCCGACCGTGGAACCAGAACTCAGGTTCGGGGCCTGCGCTCCCACAACATCGTTGTCGACGGCAAACGGACGAGCATCCGGCTGGACCCTGTCTCCCTGGCTTCGCTCTCCGACATCGCCGCGCGGGAGCGCATCTCGGTGAACGATCTCTGCACGATGATCGAAAGCCACAACCGGGGCAACGCCTTCACCTTCACCGCCGCGATCCGCATCTTCCTGCTGTCCTATTACAAGGCGGCGGCAACCGAGGAAGGCCACCAGCACGCCGGACACGGCAGCAACCAGCCGCTGGCCGGCACCCCCTTCGGGGAACCGGACCTGCTCAAGCTCGACCCCGCGACGCGCAAAGCCGGTCGGGGCCGCCCGCCCCAGGGGGCAAAACCGCGCTCAACGCTGGACGGTCGCGCCCCGGTCAGGCCGGGAGAGACGGCGGCACCGGATTTGCCGGCAGGCTGACCGCCACCGTGGTGCCCTTGTTAAGCATGCTGTCGATGCGGACGGCGCCGCCGTGGAGCTTGGCCAGGGCATTGACCAGCGCCAGCCCCAGGCCGGTGCCGCCGGCGCTGCGGTTGTAGCGGTTGTCGACCTGCTCGAACGGTTCCAGCACCCGCTCGACCTTGTCGGCCGCGATGCCGACCCCGGTATCCGTGACCTCGACCCAGACCATCGCGCCATCCTCGCGCACCCGGACCTCGATCCGGCCGCCATCGGGCGTGAACTTGACCGCGTTGGACAGCAGATTGAGCATCATCTGGCGCACCGCCCGCTCATCGGCCCATATCCGGGTAGCGTTTGGCTGAACCTCAAGCACCAGTTGCAGATCGCGATCGCCCGCCCGCCCCCGGGCCTGACGGATGCAGGTCGCCAGCAGGTAATGCGGATCGAAGGGCACGATATCAAGCTCGAACTTGCCGGCCTCGATCTTCGAGAGATCGAGCACGTCGTTGATCAGGTCCAGCAGGTGCCGGCCACTGAGGCAGATGTCGCTGGCATAGTCGGCGTAATCGGGCACGCCGACCGGGCCGAACAGCTGATCGCGGATGATCTCGGAGAAGCCGAGAATCGAGGTCAGCGGCGTGCGCAGCTCATGACTCATGGTGGCGAGGAAGCGCGACTTCATGACGCTGGCGTGTTCGGCCGCCGCCTTGGCGGCCCGGAGTTCCTCGTGGGCGCGCCGCCGTTCGGTGACGTCCTCGATGATCCAGATCACGCCCCGGACCGGATCGGCCGGATCGACGGCCCGGCCGGTCAGGCTGCACCAGATCAGACGGCCGTCCTTGCGCTTCATCAGGTGTTCGCCGCGATAGGTCCGCCCTTCCGACATGATGGCGTAGCCGCGCCAGGCGAGGTCCTGGAAACCCTTTTCGCTGGGATAGAGCATGCGGGAACTGGCCCCGACCAGCTCCTGCAGGGGATAGCCGAAAATCTCCCCGACCATGGCGTTGACCCGGAGGAACCGGCGGTCGCGCATGAAGGTGATGCCGATGGTCGAATGCTGGAAGATCAGCTCCTGCTCTTCGAGCGCCCGGCGCATTCGGGCTTCCATCCGCTTGCGCTCGGTGATGTCGCGAATCATCGACAGCAGATAGACCTGACCATCCAGTTCGATGCTGTCGCAGGAGGCCAGGGTGGTGAGGATGTCGCCCGAGCGGGTGCGCAGCCGGGCCTCAAAGTTGCTGACCCGGCCGTCCCGCCGCACCTGCTCCAGCAACCCCAGCCGATCCGCCCGGTCGGCCCAGAGGCTGATGTCAAACACGGTGCGGCCGATCACCTCCTCGCGCCCGAAGCCCAGCGTCCGCTCAAACGCTTCGTTGACGTCGATGTAGCGCCCCTCCTCAAGGGTGCTGATGGTGATGATGTCGGGACTGTTGCGGAACGCCTTGGTGAATTTCTCTTCGGTCAGGCGCCACAGGTTGCGGCTGCGCCGTGTCTCTACCGATTCGCCCTCGCGCCAGACCACCGCCAGCACCCCGGCGGCCAAAGCGATCCGCTCCCGCCACAGCCCGCCGCCAACCTCGAACTCGCGCTCGGCGCACCCCCCGGTGCGGCAGACCTCGGCCAGCGCCGCCATCACCCCGCTCCGCCAGCCTTCGGGCAGCAAAGACACCAGCGCACGCCCGGCAAGCGCCGGCGGAGGCAGACCGAGCACGGCGGCCGCGGCGCCATTGGCCTCAAGGATCGTGAAGTCCGGGCACGGGGCTACCAGCACCAGTGGATCCAGACCCGCCGCCAGCGCAGCCGCCAGCCGCGGCCCGGCCGCGTTTTCGCCCCCGATCCGCTCCATGCCCCCGCCGCCTGTGTTTGGTCAGCAAAGGTTAATCCCCCCCTGCCCGGCGGGTCAATCGCGATATGGCCGGCCCCGCTCACCGCGGATCGGGACCGGTGTAGTGATCGGGCCAATGCTCGCGGACGTAGGCGCCGTTGGTGTCGAAGACATGACAGACGTCGAGCAGCACCGGCCGTTCGACCGGTTGCGGCACCGGTTGATCCCTGGCCCGCTCGGCCTGTTCGCGGGCGAGCACGGGATAGATGGTCTGAAAGGCGGTGGTGGCGATCGGCCCCAACAGTTCGGTGAGGTGGGTACAGCCGCGCACGCCGCCCAGGCGCTCCTTGATCGCGCGGTTCCAGCCGGCGCCGATGGTCAGGCCGATCAACTGCCGGTAGTCGGCGGTCACGACGCGGCACACCGCGAACGGCGACTTCTCGGTCACCGCCTCGATGTCCACGACCTCGAAACCATCGGTGACGGTCAGGCGCATCCACATGCCATGCACGGGATCACCCGGCTCGATGTCGCCCCGGCACGAGGTGTGGAAGCAATAGCTCTTGACGTCGGTGAGATGGCCCTCAATGTCCCACAGCCCGTCGTCGCGCCGGTAGCCATGACAGACCACCCGGCGGGTGTGGATGTGAGTGCGAGGTGCGACGGGCGTTGAGAGAGGGGACATCGGGGCTCCGTAAAGGGACGGAAAAAGGGATGAGACCGCCCGTCCGCCGAGCCCCGAAAGCGCCGTCAGTGGGGCGGACGACGCGGCTCGACCTTGTCAACCGAATAGGCAGACCCGAACACGAACGCCTCGCACTCGTGAACTTCGTCTTCAAGCTGTTCGGTGACGACGGCAAACAGGTTGCGTATCGATACCATGCCCACCACCCGTTCGTCGTCGACCACCGGAAGATGGCGGTAGTGCCGTTTGCGCATGAAGGTCAGGGCGTCGATCACCCGCGCCTCGGGCGGCA
>JBAXPR010000068.1:0-20350 GCA_037132135.1 Rhodospirillaceae bacterium | reverse complement strand
CTTTGAACAAACTCTATCCCTAGTGGGTGTATGTGTCAACCGGATAGGCATGGGACCTTGATCACGAGGTCGATCAGCAGATCGGGGACACCATCCAGACCACCGTCGCGCTCTCGGCCGGCATCTTCATCGCCGGCGTGCTGCTGGCCTGGGTGATCGGCCGCGGCATTTCGCGCCCGATCATCGGCATGACCCGGACCATGACCACCCTGGCCGCCGGCGACCACACGATCGAGGTGCCGGCGCTGGACAACCGCGACGAGATCGGCGGCATGGCCCGCGCCGTCCAGGTCTTCAAGGATAACGCGATCGAGAACGAGCGCCTGAGACAGGCGCAGGAGGCTGAGGATCGGGCCAAACAGCGCCGCCAGGAGGAATCCGAGGAACTGATCGACATGTTCGGCTCCAGCGTCTCCGGGGTGTTCGACAGCCTCTCGAAGGCCTCGACGACCATGGCCGCAACCGCCCTCTCGATGAACGAAGCCTCCAACGAGACCAATGTCCAGGTCGGCATCGTCACCCGCGCCATCGGCCAGACCAGCGAAAACGCCCAGTCGGTCGCCTCGGCCTCCGAGCAGCTCACCGCCGCGATCAGCGAAATCGGCCGCCTGATCCACGCCTCCAGCGACGTTGCCGCCCACGGCGCCAGCCAGTCGAAGGACGTGGTGGCCAAGGTCGAGATGCTGCGCCAGGCATCCGAGCGGATCGGCAACATCATCGGCATCATCTCGACCATCGCCAGCCAGACCAACCTCCTGGCCCTCAACGCCACCATCGAGGCCGCCCGCGCCGGCGACGCCGGCAAGGGCTTCGCGGTGGTGGCAAGCGAGGTCAAGAACCTCTCGCAGCAGACCCAGAAGGCCACGGTCGACATCTCGGAGCAGGTCACCGAAATCCAGAATTCGATCTCGGGCACCGTCGACGCCGTGCAGGCGATCGGCCAGACCATCACCCAGATTCACGAATCGACCAACGAGATCGCTGCCGCGGTCACCGAGCAGCAGAGCGCCACCGACGAGATCGCCCGCAACGTCCAGTTCGTCTCATCGAGCGCCGACGAGATCGCCCAGTCGATCGTGCTGGTCCGCGACTCGGCGGATCAGACCATCACCGCCTCGGCCAAGGTCCGCGACGCCTCCGATACCATGGCGGGTCAGGCCGACAAGCTCAGCGTCGAGGTCAAGGATTTCCTCTCGGCGATCAAGGGCGCCGGCACCCGACACCAGTTCCAGCGCCTGACCGTCGATGTCGCGGCCGAAATCATCACCGCCGCCGGCGCCCGCATCGCCACCCGGGCCAACCAGATTTCGATCGGCGGCGCCTGGATCGGCACCCGCATCGACCAGCCGCTGGGCTCGGTGGTCGAGATGACCCTGGCCGGGGTGCCGCGGCCGATCAAGTCGCGCATCGCCGGCCTCGCCGAGCGCAGCACCCGCCTGCAATTCCCGATGGACACCGCCCATTTGAGCGTCATGGCCGGCGTCATCGACCAGTTGGCGCAGGCCGGCCAGAGGCCTGGCCGCCGCGGCTGAGAGCCGCGGCAACCGGCGGCAGAACCCGTTGACCCCGGCGCTTCGAGTGGCTAGGGTCGGCGCCGGGTCACGCCCCCCCGCCGGGGCGCTCTATTCTGGAAGGAATAGTACAGATGAAGCCGACGACACGGCCAACCAACCCAAATTTTTCCTCTGGTCCTTGCGCAAAGCGTCCCGGCTGGTCGCTGGCCGCCCTGGAGAAGGCCGCGCTCGGCCGCTCTCACCGGGCCAAGATCGGCAAGGCCAAGCTGCAGAGCGTGATCGATCTCTCGCGCTCGGTGCTTGGCCTGCCCGCCGACTACCGGCTCGGCATCGTCGCCGGCTCCGACACCGGCGCGGTCGAAATGGCGCTCTGGACGCTGCTCGGCGCCCGCCCGGTCGATCTCCTGGCCTGGGAAGCCTTCGGCAAGGACTGGGTGACCGACGTCACCAAGCAGCTGAAGCTGCCGGGCGCCCGCGCCTTCACCGCCGGCTATGGCGAGCTGCCCGATGTCGGGCAGGTGGATTTCGCCCACGACGTCGTCTTCACCTGGAACGGCACCACCTCGGGCGTGCGCGTGCCGAATGGCGACTGGATACCGTCCGACCGCCAGGGCCTGACCATCTGCGACGCCACCTCGGCGGTGTTCGCGATGGAGATTCCCTGGTCGAAGATCGACGTCTGCACCTGGTCGTGGCAAAAAGTGCTGGGCGGCGAAGGCGCGCATGGCATGCTGGTGCTGAGCCCGCGCGCGGTGGCCCGGCTGGAGAGCTACAAGCCGGCTTGGCCGCTGCCCAAGCTCTATCGCATGACCAAGGACGGCAAGATCAACGAGGGCATCTTCAAGGGTGAGACGATCAACACGCCCTCGATGCTCGCGGTCGAAGACGCCATCGACGGCCTGACCTGGGCCGCGGGGATCGGCGGCCTGCCCGCGATGATCGCGCGCTCGGAAGCCAACCTCAAGGCGATCGCCGACTGGCAGGCCCGGAGCCCCTGGGCCGGCTTCCTCGCCAAGGATCCGGCGACCCGCTCCTGTACCTCGATCTGCCTCAAGATCGTCGATCCCAAGGTCCCGGCCGAGGCTCAGGCCGAGGTGGCCAAGAAGATCGCCGCGCTGCTGGAGAAGGAAGGGGTGGCCAACGACATCGGCTCCTATCGCGACGCCCCGGCGGGCCTGCGCATCTGGGGCGGCGCCACCGTCGAGACCAGCGACATCCAGGCGCTGCTGCCCTGGCTCGACTGGGCCTATGCCGAAGCCACCAAGTAATTACCGCCATCGCCTCCCCCCTTCCCCGGTGTCGCGGGGAAGGGTGCCGGAGGAACCAGGGATTCCCGAGACATGCCCAAGGTCCTGATTTCCGACAGCCTCAGCCCGCGCGCGGTTGAGATTTTCAAGGAACGCGGCGTCGAGGTCGACGTCAACACCAAGCTGAAGCCCGATGAGCTGAAGGCGATCATCGGCAATTATGACGGCCTAGCGATCCGCTCCAACACCAAGGTCACCAAGGAGATCATCGCCGCCGCCACCAAGCTCAAGGTGGTCGGACGCGCCGGCATCGGTGTCGACAATGTCGATATCCCGGCCGCCACCGCCCGCGGCGTCGTGGTCATGAACACGCCGTTCGGCAACTCGATCACCACCGCCGAGCACGCCATCGCCCTGATGTTCGCGCTCGCCCGCGAACTGCCCGCCGCCAACGCCTCGACCCACGCCGGCAAGTGGGAGAAGAACCGCTTCATGGGCGTCGAGGTCACCGGCAAGACCCTCGGCATCATCGGCTGCGGCAACATCGGCTCGATCGTCGCCGAGCGGGCGATCGGCCTTCGCATGCGCGTGATCGCCTTCGATCCCTTCCTCTCGGCCGAGCGCGCCCAGCAGCTCGGGGTCGAGAAGGTCGAACTCGACACCCTGCTCGGCCGCGCCGACTTCATCACCCTGCACACGCCGCTGACCGACGGCACCCGCAACATCCTCAATGCCGAGTCGCTGGCGAAGTGCAAGAAGGGCGTGCGCATCGTCAATTGCGCCCGCGGCGGCCTGATCGTCGACCCGGATTTGAAGGCGGCGATCGAGTCGGGCCATGTCGCGGGTGCGGCGCTCGACGTCTTCGCAAAGGAGCCGGCCAAGGAGAGCCCCTTCTTCGGCATGGAGCAGGTGATCTGCACGCCTCATCTCGGCGCCTCGACCACCGAAGCCCAGGAGAACGTCGCGCTTCAGGTCGCCGAGCAGATTTCCGACTTCCTCATGACCGGCGCCGTGGTCAACGCCCTCAACTCGCCCTCGGTTTCGGCCGAGGACGCGCCCAAGCTGCGCCCCTACATGAAACTGGCCGACCAGCTCGGCAGCTTCGCCGGCCAGATCACCGACGCCGGCATCAAGGCCGTGACCATCGAATATGAAGGCCAGGTCGCCGATCTCAACACCAAGCCGCTGACCCAGCTGGTCCTGAAGGGCCTGCTGGCGCCGCTGCTGGAGTCGGTCAACACCGTCAACGCCCCGCTCGTGGCCCGCGAGCGCAACATCGGCGTCTCGGAAACCAAGCGTGAGCGCTGCACCGACTATCACACCCTGATCCGGGTCACCGTCACCACCGACCAGGGCACCCGCACCCTGACCGGCTCGCTGTTCGGCGGCGACAAGCCCCGGCTGGTCGGCATCGACGACGTCGCGGTCGAGGCCGAGCTGTCGCCGCGCATGCTGTTCACCCGCAACGAGGACAAGCCGGGCTACATCGGCCGCCTCGGGGCGATGCTCGGCGATGCCGGGGTCAACATCGCCACCTTCCACCTCGGACGCACCGCTCCCGGCGCCGACGCCGTGGCCCTGGTCTCGGTCGATCAGGCGGTCGAAGGCGCGCTGCTGGAAAAAATCCGCGGCGCTCCCGGCGTGGTCGCCGCGGTCGCCCTGACCTTCTGAGACCCCGCCCCGGGCCGCCAGCCGCGGCCCGGGGCGGGGCCACGGCAGACGGACCCTTCGACACCTTGACACCCGCGCCGCACTGCCGCAGAGATCGGCGGTCAGAGAACCGTCCTTCTGGTGTAAGTGGCCCGCACGCATGTCGCTCCGCCCCCTCAAACAGGACTTTCATCCCTCCGAGGGGCCGACTGATCTCGAGACGCTGGTCGAAGCCCTGCCCGCCAGCGAGCCCCCGGCGCGCAAGAAGCCGATCCGGGGCATCTGGATTCTGGCCTGCGCCCTGTTCGGCGTCGCGGCGTCGCTGGCGGCGTTCGCACTGTTGTCGTTCCAGTCGTGGCGAAACGCCGAAGCGGTCTGGGAGGCCCAGACCCGCAACTACCGCGACGCCCTCCAGCAAAACTTCTCCAGCGCCCAGATTCTGCTCTATTCGCTGCGCGGCAACCATGCCGGAACCAGAACGGTCTCCCGCGCCGGCTTCGAGTCGCTGGCCGCCGAGCTGAAGCGATTCTTTCCCAGCCTTCACATCGTCGCCTGGGTGCCCCGGATCAAGGTCCGGGACATCGCCGCCACCGAGCGCGCCGCCGCCGCCGCCGGACTGCCGGCCTTCAAGATCAGAAATCTCGACGGCCCGGTGCCGGACGCCGCCGCCGACGACGACCTCTTTGTGGTCTTTTTCGAGGCCCGGGGCAGCGGCAATTTCGACCGCGGCCGCAGCATGGCCGGCGTCAACCTGCTCTCGATGCCCGGCCGCCGCCAGATCTTGCAGCGGGCCTGCACCAGCGGCGACGTGCTGGCCGCCAACTGGCCGACCCTGCTCGATCAGAGCCAGGGCCTCGGTTACCTCATTCTCTACCTCGCGGTCTACGACGCCGACCTCGCCGGGCTGTTCCCCTATCAGGCCTGTCCGAAACTGGCCGGCTATTTTACCGCGCTGATGCGGCTCGACGTCCTGATGGTCACCGCCTTCCGCACCCAGCCCCAGATCGAGGCCGACATCTATCTGGCCGATCCCAGGGCCCCCAGAGGGCAGCGGGTCATCGGCTACTATGGCGCCACCCAGCATCCCCCCGGCTTCGAGCCCCTGCGCTTCGACGCCGCGAGCCGGCTGGCCGCGATCAGCCACTGGATGGAGGTCGGCGGTCTGGAACTGACCTTGATGTTCGTGCCCAGGCCGCGCCACTGGACCACCTATGGTTCCGGAGCCGGTTGGGCGGTGCTGGTGTTCGGCCTGCTGCTCACCGCCGCGCTCACCGCTTTCCTGGCCAAACAGCGCTCGGCGACCCGCCACCTGATGGCCGAGGTCGACCGCCGCTTCAAGCTGGAGCAGGCCCTCCGGGCCAGCGAATACCGCTTCCGCCTCGCGCTCAGGGACTCCAACGTCTCGGTGTTCAGCCAGGACCGCGACCTCCGCTACACCTGGATTTTCAATCCCAACGTCATCGGCCTGGAGCCCAAGGACTTCATCGGCCGGCAACACACCGACCTGTTCCCCGAGGGCGGCAACCTCGAAATGGAAGCGCTGAAAAAAAACGTGATCGCCAGCGGCATCAGTGCCCGCCGCGAGGTGCCGCTGATGATCGGCGGCCGGAAATACGTCCGCGATCTGCGCATCGAGGCGCTGCACGACCGCACCGGAGCCATCACCGGCATCATCTGCGTCGCCATCGACGTGACCGAAGCCCGGCTGATGAAGGAGGAGCTGAGTCGCGCCGTCGCGGTGGCCGAGCGCGCCAACGCCGCCAAGTCGCGCTTTCTCGCCGCCGCCAGCCATGACCTGCGCCAGCCGTTCCAGGCCATGCTGCTGTTTCACGAACTGCTGCGCAGCCGTCTCGCCGACCCCCTGCACCTGGAGCTGTGCGACCGCCTCGGGGACTCGATCCGGGCCGGGCGGGAGTTGCTGACCGCGCTGCTCGACATCTCGACCCTCGACGCCGGGATCGTCACCCCCAAGATGACCAGCTTCCCCCTCCAGGCATCGCTGGAAGCTCTGGTCGCCGAGTTCAGGGAACAGGGCGCCCTGGTCGGCATCGGCCTGCGGCTGGTGCCAACCCAGGTGACGGTGCGCTCCGACCGGGTACTGCTGGAGCGCATCCTGCGCAATCTGCTCGCCAACGCCCTGCGCTATGGCGGCAACGGCCGCATCCTGATTGGCTGCCGGCGCCGCCCGGCCGGGGTGGAGATTCAGGTCTGGGACACCGGCATCGGCATTCCGGCCGATCAGCTCGACCTCATCTTCGAGGATTTCTATCAGGTCGGCAATCCCGAGCGCCGGCTCACCCAGGGGCTTGGCCTCGGCCTCGGCATCGTCGCCCGCACCGCTTCGCTGCTCGGCCATACCGTCGCCGTCCGCTCCGCGCCCGGCCGGGGCTCGGTGTTTTCGGTGACCGCGGCCACCGTCGCCGGCAACAGCCCGACGGCCGCCGAGCCGCCGCCCGAGGATCCCGAAGGCCTGCCGCGCCAGCACATCCTCGTGATCGAAGACGATGACATGCAGCGCAATGCCCTCCGGATGCTGCTGGAGGAAGCCGGCCACAGCGTCCTCGCCGCGGCCAGCCCGGCCGAGGCCGGCGATCTGATCAAGGCGACGCCGCTCAAGCCGAGCCTGATCATCAGCGACCTCCGGCTGCCCGGGCCGCTCTCGGGAGTCGAGGCGATCGCCTTGATGCGCGCCCTGATCGGCGCCCCGGTGCCGGCGGTGCTGGCCACCGGCGATACCGACGAGCATCAGCTGCGCCACGCCGCCACCGCCGGCGCCGTGATCCTGCACAAGCCGTTCAACCTCGCGGGCCTGATGCAGGTGCTGAGCGCCCTCATGCCCACTGCCGCCGGCCGGAAGGAGACGCCATGACTCCGCGCACCCTGTCCCAAGGCCGCCGCTGGTGGCGGGGCCGCCGGCTGGTCACCATCCTCGGGTTCCTGCTGGCCTGCTCGTGCAACCCCGCCGCCACCGGCGAAATCAAGCCCGCCGACGTCCATCAGGTGGTCGAGACGATCAATGCTCAGCTTGGGGTGCTGCTCGGAGTCACCAACATCGTGGCCCATCGGGGCCAGGCCACCCCGCCGCTGACTCCGCGCCAGCCGCACCATGTCGTCCAGAAGGCTCGCGAGGTGATGCTGAAGGTGCAGACCCTGCGCACCCTCAACGGCCTGCCGGAAAACCCGGTGCCGCCCTTCCCGGTCGAGGAAGCGACGCCGTCTGACTCCAAACGGATGGTCGACGTCATCTCCCAGGACATCGCGGAGCTGCGGACCAAGCTGAACATCACCGAGCCGGTACCACCGGCGCCCGCAGTCCCGGACAAAACCCCGACCGACGTTTACGACAGCCTCCAGCGGGTCAGCGACACCCTCGACCTGCTCGGCGTGCCCCGGACGGTGCCCAACGACGTCTTCCGGGTCGCGGTGATGATCGTCAAGGAGCTTGAGGCGATTCTGGCCGCCCGTGGTCACCGCTATCCGGCGGTCGCGGTGACGCCGAGCACCGACATGAGCCCCGAGGATTCCTACGGCAAGACCTTCGAGGTGCTGAACCATCTCAAGACCCGGATCGAGGCCGACCCGGCGCTGATGGTGCGCGGCGGCATCGTCCTGCCCAACCGGCGCCCGCCTCCCCTCACCCCGGCCCACGCCCTGGATCTCGAAAACAACCTGCTGGCCGAGTTGGGCGCGGTCAAGGCAACCCTCGGCATCAGGACGCCGACGGTGGTGCCGCCGCTGGTCCACGGCAAGACTCCCGCCGACACCGTGGATCTGCTGAACCGGGCGCTGATGCTGGTCGACGCGCTGTAGAGTCCCGGCACCGCCCGGTCAGGCCCGGCTGACGCGGGCCCGGCGCGCCCGCTCCGAAGCGACCAGAATCGCGAACTGCTCGGCGGGCACCGGACGGCTAAAGAGGTAGCCCTGGCACTCCCGGCAACCGTGGGCCTTGAGGAACTCGGCCTGCTCGATGGTCTCGACGCCCTCGGCGATGGTGGTCAGGCGCAGGGTCTCGGCCATCTGGAGAATCGCGATCACGATGGCGCCGCCATCCTCGCTGACCGTGATGTTGCTGACGAAGGAGCGGTCGAGCTTGAGCTTGTCGACCTTGAGCCGCTTGAGATAGGCGAGACTGGAATAGCCGGTGCCAAAATCGTCGATCGAGAGCCGGACACCGAGCGCCTTCAGCCGGTCGACCACCTCCATCATGCGGTCGGCCTCGGAAATCAGCACCGATTCGGTCAGCTCGATCTCGAGGGCCTCGGGGGGCAGCCTGTTTTCGGCCAGGGTTTCGGCCACCATCTCGACGAAGCCCTCGGCCCGGAGCTGGAGCGCCGAAACGTTGACCGCGAGGCACAGCTCCGGCCCGCCCTCGGCCCGCCACTGGCGATTCTGGCGGCAGACCTCGCGCAGCACCCATTTGCCGATCGGCACGATCAGGCCGCTCTCCTCGGCGATCGGAATGAAGCGGCCGGGCGGCACCGAGCCGTGATCGGGATTGGTCCAGCGCAGCAGCGCCTCGCCGCCGACGATGCGGCCGGTGGCGAAATCGACGAAGGGCTGATAGTGGAGCGAGAACTCCTGGCGGCCGAGGGCCTGGCGCAGATCCGCGTGCAGCACCAGCCGCTCGATCGAGTCGTCGGTCATCGCGGCGGTAAAATAGGCGGCAGCGTTGCGCCCGCGGCGCTTGGCCTCAAACACCGCGGTGTCGGCCTTGCGAAACAGCACCTCAAAACTGCTGCCGTCGTCGGGATAAAGGCTGATGCCGACGCTCGCCGCCACCGAAACCCGGTGCTCGCCAAGCCGGATCGGCTGCGCCAGCCGCGCCAGCAGGACATCGACCTCCAGCCGCCCGGCCGCTCCGGTGCTGACCCCGGCATGCAGGATCAGAAACTCGTCGCCGCCATGGCGGCTGATGGTATCTTCGGCGCCAATGCCGGCGCGCAGCCGCTCGGCGACCTCGCGCAGGACAAAATCGCCGGCGCCATGGCCGAGGGTGTCGTTGATCTGCTTGAAATTGTCGAGGTCGAACCCCATCAGGGCCAGCCGATGGCCGCCGCGGTCGGCGGCGGCCCGGGCGACGGCGAAGTAATCCTCCAGCAGCATCCGGTTGGGCAGGCCGGTCAGCTGATCGTAGCGCGACAGGAATTCGATACGCTCGGCGGCGATCTTGGTCTCGGTCAGGTCCGAAAAGATGCCGATGTAGTTGATCACCCGGCCGGTGCCGTCGCAAACCTTGGTCAGGCTGTTCCAGGTCGGAAACACCTCGCCCGACTGGCGCCGCGCCCACAGCTCGCCCCGCCACAACCCGACCCGCAGCACCGCCCGCCAGAGCTGGCTGGTCAAGCCGAACTCATGCCGCCCCGAGGACAGCATGGCCGAGCGTTTGCCCGCGACCTCGGCGGCGCTGTAGCCCATCACGGCGCAGAAGGCCTGATTGACCGAGAGAATGCGCCGCCGGGCGTCGGTGATGATAATCGCATCGGGACTGGTCTCGAACACCCGGGCGGCGAGGCGGAGCTGAGCGTCGCGGTGTTCAAGCTCGGTGACGTCCTGAACCGTGCCATGCAGGCTGACCGGGGCGCCGCGCTCGTCGCGCAACACTTCGACGACGCTGCGGACATGGCGCCGCTCGCCGGCGGCGGTGCGGATGCCGTGCTCCAATACCAGCGAATTCTCGCTGCCGCCGACCTCCAGCGCCCGCTCCAGCGCCGCCGCGATCTCGGCCCGGTCCGCGGGATCGACGAAGGCGAGAAAGCCGTCCAGTCCCGACGGCCGCCGGTCGAAACCGGCGCCGAAGGTGGCGGCGCACTGCTCGGACCACCAGAACGACCGCGCCTGGGGCAGCCAGAGCCAGTTGCCGAGCCGGGCCAGCCGCTGGGCGTCCTTGAGCCGCGCCTCGCTCAGCCGCAGCGCCTGTTCGGCCTGGGTGCGCAGCCGGACCTGATTTTCCAGCGCCCGCTCGCGCTGGCTCGCGGTGGAAAGATCGAATATCTGGATGAGGCAGACGCGGCCATTCGCGTCATCCTCCAGCGGCCGGACCACGATGTTCTGGGGGATGCGCTCTCCCCGGCGGGCGTTGACCAACGGCAGCGGCGAGCGGTTGAACACGCTGTTGACCACCGAGGCCATGTTCTCGGTCAGGGCTTCGCGGACGGCCCGGATCAGGCGCGAGTCTTCATCAAGTTCGGGAAACAGGACGTCGAGGCGCTGGCCCCTGGCGGTGGCGGCGGGAATCCGGCTCATGGCCACCACCCACTCGTTCCAGCCGATCACCCGCTCGCCCACATCGAGGACGATGATGCCGATGCCGAGGCTGTCAAGCAGCGGACCGTGCATCGACAGACTCAGCCCCCCGCCAGTTCGAGTTCGGCACCAACCGGCGCGCTGCCGAGCCGGCCGGCCATCAGGGTCTTGAGGGTGTGAAACGTTTCCTCGTGGAGGGCGAAAATCCAGACCGTCTCGACCGAGGTCGCGATCATCCGCAGATCGATCCGGACATCGAGATAGGTGGTCCCGGCGCCCTCCGCCTCGAAGGCGAAGAAGCTCTCCTTGGGACCGAGACAGAACTCGGGCGGGTCGACGCCGATCACAACGTCGAGGCGTTTTGCGATGCTGCCGACGCAGGCATTGAGCATGATGTTGCCGACCTCGGTGATCGCGTCCTGATGCAGTTCGCTCAGGACCTCGTAAGGCATCAGGCGCTCCAGCATATAGCGCACGATCTCGAGGCTTTTCTCCTCCGCGAACAGCAGCATCGCCGAAGTTTCGAGCGCCCCGTGCAACCGCTGGGTGACGCCGCAGATCGAGGTCAGGCCAGCCATCTGCTCGGCGAAGGCGGCCGCGGTAGCCAGCCGCACCACCGGCACCGAAAGCGCCACGTCCTGATCGGTCAGCAGACTGAGAGAGCGGGCGGCCCGATGGGCGCCCCGGTCAAAAAGGTCTTTGAGGAAGCCGATCTCCGGCTCGGAAAAGTGCACCCGGTCAGGCATCGAAGTGCCTCAGCATCGTGGCCACTGAGCCCTCGGTGACCGGCTTGATCACAAGACCGGCGCCGACCTCGGCGCTTTCGGTCGTCAGATGACGCTGAATGTTGGCGGTGAAGATCACCATCCGCAACTCCGGCAGTTGCGCCCTGATCCGGCGCGCCAGGGTCAGACCGTCCATCCCCGGCATATTGTAGTCGATCGAGGCGACATCGACCCGCTCCTTGAACACCGCGGCCATCGCCTCGGTGCCGCCGGCCGCCTCGACGAACGCCCAGTCGGGCCGGACTCTCCGTACATAAGTCCGGATCATCAGGCGACTGGTGGTGCTATCGTCGACGATCAGCATCCTCTTAGCCATCAACACAATCCCTGCAACCCCGAAACCATCGCCCCATACCACCAACCGCGGCCGGGGCGGTACCTTACCTCACTACATCTTAGACCCAAAACATTAACAGATACCCAACTTTCCGGTATCGGAGCCGCGACATCAAGCCCGGGCCGCAGAACGGATGGGAGGGTGAAAAGCGGGCCGGCATCGCCTATATTGCTGCCTGCAGTCCTCTGCCAACCTGCCCGAAGGGAGAGCGCCGAGATGAAGCGCCTGGACTCGTGGTCCGAACCGGTGGCCGCCCTGCTCTCCCGGGTGCGCCCGGCGCTGGAGCGAACGGCGGCAGCCGTGATGGCCACCTGCCGCGGCCTGGAGGACCGGCTCCGCACCGTCGACTGGGCCGGCGCCTGGCGGCGCTGGCGCGAAGACCCCCGGCCGCTGCCGCAACGGTTGCTGGCCATGATCGACGAGACCCTGACGGCGTCGCGCTTCCATCCGCTCTGGGAGCGGTTGCACCGGGCCTGGACCTGGGCCGTCCTTCACGACACCGTGCCGCGCGAAGCCACCGCCCGGCGCCGGGAATGGTGGATGGGACGCCAGCAGCGGCAGGAACAACGCGAAGTTGAACGGATACACCGCAAGGAAGAGCTGGCGAAAAAGCGCGAGAAGAAAGACGAGGAAGAGCGGCAGACCTATTCGGTCTATTTCGAATAGCTCTGATTTCTCAAACTCCGCCCATAACCAACACTCGGAATACGTGTTTTTACGCACGAACCACTTCTCATTCAATGTTTCTCGTGCTATGAAATCTGGGTCGTTCGGTGCCGACCCAGCCTCTCGGGTCCGCGAATCGCCGGAAAGTGAGCCGCCAGACCGGGCCCCCAGGGCCGGCCACCCGAGAAACAAGACCGATGCTTGCAGTCTCCGGCTATAGAACCACGGCTGTTCTCTACCAGGGAATGCGCATCACCATCTATCGGGCACTCAGAGTCACCGACGGTGCGCCGGTGATTCTCAAGTGCCTGGAACGGCCGCGCGACGGCACCAGCGATCTTGCGCGCTTCCGGCGGGAATACGAGATCACCCGGCGGCTGAACGGCCCCGGCACGGTGACGGCGCTGGATTTTGCGACCGGCCGCCAGGGGCCGGTCCTGATTCTGGCCGACAGCGGCGGCCTCAGCGTGGCGCGCGCCCGCGCCGAGCGGCCGCTGACCCTGCGCGAAACCTTGCGCATCGGCGCCGCCATCGCCGGCGCCCTCTCCCGCATCCACGCCGGCCACGTCATCCACAAGGATGTCAACCCGGCCAACATCGTCTGGAACCGCGACAGCGGCGTCATCGAGCTGATCGATTTTTCGATCGCGGCCGAGTTGGCGCGCGAAACCTCGCCCTCGGACATCGACCAGCTCGAAGGCACCCTGGCCTATATCGCGCCCGAACAGACCGGACGGATGAACCGCAGCCTCGACTGGCGGTCCGACTTCTACTCGCTCGGCGCCACCCTTTACGACCTCCTGACCGGACGGGCACCCTATGAGGGCGGCGACGCGCTTTCCGTGATTCACGGCCACATCGCCCGCTCCCCGATACCGCCGGGCCAGCTCAACCCGGCGCTGCCGCCGGTGGTCTCGGACCTGGTGCTGCGCCTGATGGCCAAGGACCCCGAGAGGCGCTATCAGAGCGCCCAGGGCGTTGCCGCCGACCTCGAGATCTGCCTTGACAGCCTGACCGAAGCCGGCACCATCCCCGGCTTCGCCCTCGGCGGCCGTGATCTCTCGCCGCGTTTCCACATTCCGGAAAAGCTCCACGGCCGCGAAGCCGACGTCGCCCGCCTGCTCGACTGTTTCGAAGAGGTGGCCGCCGGCGCCGCCCGGCTGGTGCTGGTCAACGGTCCGCCCGGAATCGGCAAATCGGCGCTGGTCCAGGAACTCCAGCGGCCGCTGATCGGCCGTCGCGGCTTCTTCCCCCAGGGCAAATACGACCAGTTCAAGCGCAACATTCCCTATTCCGGGCTGGTCCAGGCCTTCCAGCGGCTGGCCCGGCGCCTGCTCACCGAGAGCGAGGCCGAGATGGCGGCCCGGCGCGCCGTGCTGAGCCGGGCGATCGGCGCCAGCGGCGCCCTGGTCACCGAGTTGATTCCCGAATTCATCCCGATCCTGGGGCCGCAGCCGCCGGTGCCGCCGATGCCGCCGGCCGAAAGCGAATTCCGCTTTCAGATGACCTTTCAGAATCTGGTGGTGGCGCTGGCCTCGGCCCATGAACCGCTGGTGCTGGCCCTCGATGATCTGCAATGGGCCGACCGCTCGTCGCTGGCTCTGTTGGCCAAGCTGATCGCCGACCCCGAGATGCATTACCTGATGGTGATCGGCACCTGCCGCAGCGAGGAGGCCGAGGCCAATCCCGCGCTCGGCCGGGCGGTCGAGGCGATCACCCAAGCGGGCGGGCGGGTCGCGACGCTCGACATCGGGCCGCTTTCGGCCGCCGACGTCCGGCGGCTGGTCGGCGGAACCACCCGCCGCGACGACCCCGAGGTCGACCGGCTGGCCGATCTCTGCCACGCCAAGACCCAAGGCAACCCCTTCTTCCTGATCCAGTTCCTGCAGTCCCTCCACGACGACGACCTGATCACCCTCGATCGCGAGGCCGGCCGCTGGACCTGGGATGCCGCCGCCATCGCCGGCCGCAACAGCACCGACAACGTCGTCAGTCTGATGGTGGCCAAGATCCGCCGCCTTGAGGCCGGCACCGGCCGGGCGCTCAGCCTCGCCGCCTGCGTCGGCAACAGTTTCGATCTCGCAACGCTGGCCGTCGCCTCGAAGGAGGACCCGGAGCGGCTGGCCGGCGATCTCTGGCCGGCGCTGAAGGACGGGCTGATCCTGCCCCTCGACAACGCCTATCGCTGCCTGACCCCCGGCATCGGAGCCGGCATGGGAGCCGGCGTGCCGCTGTCGGTGCGCTTCCGCTTTCTCCACGACCGGGTGCAGCAGGCCGCCTACTCGCTGATCCCCGAGCAGGACCGCACCGCCGCCCATCTGCGTATCGGCCGGCTGCTGCGCGCCGAAAGCCCGGCCTGCGGTCGCGATGACCGGCTGTTCGACATCGTCGATCAGCTGACCCTGGGCCGCGACCTGATCACCGACCCCGGAGAGCGCCACGCCTTCGCGGCACTGGCCCTGGACGCGGCCCGGCGGGCCAAGGCCTCGGCGGCGTTCGAACCGGCGCTGGCCTACGCCCGGGCCGGGTTGTCGCGACTCGGGGATCAGGCTTGGCGCGAGGATTACTCCACCCTCCTCGGCCTTCATCTCGAGGCGGCGGAAGCGGCGCTGATGGTCGACGACTTCTCCGGCATGGAAAGCCACGCCCACGCCGTGCTGGCCAACGCCAACAGTCCGGTCGATGCCGCCAAGGTTCAGATGATCCGCCTGACCGCCGCCGCCGGGCGCGGCGATCCGACCTCGGCGGTGGCCATCGGCCTCGAAGCCCTCGAAGCCCACGGCGTCACCCTGCCCGGCGCGCTCGGGCGGCTCCGCCTGCGGGGCGAGGTCGCGCGCGGACGCGCCGCCATCCTGCGCGCCCGCCTCGGCCTGATCCGGCGTGAGCGCGGCGCCGACCCGCCGCATCGGGCGATCACCGCCCGCATGCTGATGGCCATGGTCACCACCGCGATCATCCACGCCCGCCATCTGCTGGTGCCGGTGGCGGTGCGGCTGCTCGAGGTCGCGCTGCCGTCGCGGGATATCGGCACCGCCTCGTTCGCCTATTTCGCCTGGGCGCTGATCCGCTCGGTCACCGGCGATGTCGCGGGGGCGGTGCACACCGGCACCCAGGCCCTGGCCCAACTCGACAGCGAGGCCCTGCGCCAGCGCTACAACCGGGTGGTCGTGATCGCCCATTATTCCGCCCTGCACTGGTCGGTGCCGCCGTTGCAGATCCGCCAGGTGTTTCTCGAGGCCCACCATGTCGCGCTGGCCGCGGGCGACCGCGAATATGTCGTCTACGGCCTCGCCTTCCGCGCCCGCACCGGCTGGCAGTGCGGGGTCGAGCTGGCGCCGTTCAAGGCCGAACTCGATGAGGACGCCCGCATTCTCGGCCGGCTCGGCACCACCCCCTACAGCGGCTATATCGCCGGCCTGCGTCAGGCGGTGGAGATTCTGGAGACCGGCAGCGACCATCCGGCCCGGCTCGAGGGCGGCCATTTCCAGGAAAGCGTCACCCTCGGCGAGTTCCGCAAGGCCGGCAACGGCATCGTGGTGACCAACCTGCTGACCGTCAAGCTGGCCCTGGCGGTGATCTTCGACGACCATGACGAGACCGGCGCAATCCTCGCCGAGCAGATGCCCAACGAGCCGTTCATCGAGGGCTACGCCACCCATCCGGTGGCGCTGTTCCTGCGCGCGCTGGCCGAGACCGCGCGACCGCCGGCCGAAAGCGCCGCCCGGCGGCGGCTGGCGGCGCGGCTGGAGCCGGCCCTCCGCCTGCTGCGCAACGCCGCCGCGGCCGGTCCGACCCACCAGCGCCACCGGCTGATGCTGCTGGAGTCCGAATGGCTGCGCCTGAACGGCCGCGGCAGCGAGGCCGCCGAGCGCTTCGAGCAGGCGGTCGCCGCCGCCGCGGAGAGCGGACACCTCCAAGAGGAAGGCATCGCCAACGAACGCGCCGCCGGCTTCCACGCCGAACGCGGCCATGCCACCCTGGAACGGGCCTATCGCCAGCAGGCCCGCGACGCCTATCGCCGCTGGGGCGCCTGGGCCAAGGTCCGGCAGCTCGAACACCGGCATCCCGAATTGGTGTCGGTGGTGATCAACCGAGCCGCCAGCGACGACCGGCGCACCGTCAGCACCACCACCGACCGGTTCTCTTCGGGCTCGCTCGATGTCACGGCAATGCTGAAGGCGGCACAGGCGATCTCGAAGGAAATCCGCCGCGACGCCCTGCTCGAAACCATGCTGCGCATCGTGCTGCAGAATGCCGGCGCCGAGCGCGGCCTGCTGCTGCTGAGCCAGGGCGACCGGCTGGTGCTGGCCGCCGAGGGCGACGCCGGCAGCGACCGCTTCGCGCCCCTGCCCGCCCTGCCCCTCGACACGCCGGCCGACGGCGGCCTGCCCCGACTGCCCGCGACGGTGGTCAGCCTGGCGATGCGCAGCGGCGAAACCGTAGTGCTGGCCGACGCCGCCGCCGACAGCCGCTTCGAGAGCGATCCCTACATCCAGGCCCGCAAGCCGCGCTCCGTGCTGTGCCTGCCGCTGCTGCGCCAGAGCCAGCGCGTCGGCCTGCTCTATCTCGAAAACAACCTCGCCACCGACGCTTTCGCCGGCGACCGGCTGGAAGCGCCCCGGCTGCTGGCGGCCCAGATCGCGATCAGCCTGGAAAATGCCCGCCTCTACGACGAACTCAGCGACTTCAGTCAGGCCCTCGAAGCCCAGGTCGCCGAACGGACCCGGGAGCTGTCCGCCGCCCTGGCCTCGGAGCGTCAGGCCCACGATCAGTTGCGCGCGGCGCAAAAGCAGCTGGTGCAGGCGGAAAAGATGGCCTCTCTCGGCCAACTGGTCGCCGGCATGGCCCACGAGATCAACACCCCGATCGGCAACGCCCTGACCAGCGTCACCTACCTCGCCGAAGCCACCCACCGCTTCAGGGAGACCGCGGCGGCGGGCAACATCCGCCGCTCGGACTTCAACGCCTTCGTTGCCACCCTCGGCGAAACCACCGAGATCATGGTCACCAATATCCGTCGGGCGGTGTATCTGGTCGACAGCTTCAAGAAGGTCGCGGCCGACCGTGCCCGCGACGAGCAGCGGCGCTTCGAGCTGAAACCCTACCTCCGCGAAATCGTGCTCAGCCTGGAGCCGACCTGGCGCCGCGCCGGCCATACCGTGGTCGTCGACTGCCCCGACCGTCTGGTGATGGACGGATTTTCCGGCGTGATCGCCCAGATCATCACCAACATGGTGGTCAATTCCGTGCCCCACGGCTTTCCCGGCGGCGACACCGGCACCCTGACCATCACGGTCAGAGAGCGCGACGACCAGACCCTGATCCTGACCTACAGCGATGACGGCCGCGGCATCGCCCCCGAGCATCGCGAGCGGGTGTTCGACCCGTTCTTCACCACCCGGCGCAGCGGCGGCAGCACCGGTCTCGGGCTGCACATCGTCTATAATCTGGTGACCTCGAAGCTGGGCGGGCGGATCGACCTGGTGGGCGGCGCCGGCCGTGGCGTCCGCTTCGTGCTCACCCTGCCCAGGATCGCGCCGCCGGAGCCGCCGCTCAGGACGTGACCACGGCCGCAACGCCCGGCAGGGTCTGGAGATAGGGCACGTATTGCAGGTCATCGCCGAGAATGTGGCTGCGCAGCCAGCTGGTCAGGAAGTCGACCACCTCGTCGCCCAGCGCCGGCTGATCGGCGTCGAAGAAGCGGCGGCGAATCGCCAGCACCCGGTCGGACAGGCGGCGATGGCGGAGGGCATGAGCGGCAAGATCGGGATAGCCGGCCTCGGCCATCAGCCGCTCTTCCTTCTCGAAATGATAAAGGGTGTAGCTGACCAGCTCGTCCAGCACCTCTTCGAGATTGATCCGGTCCTGGCGGTCCTCGGCGGCGGCGAGCTGATTGAGCAGCCCGACCAGAGCCTTGTGATCGCGGTCGAGAGTCGGCACCCCCACCGCCATCGACTCCGACCACACCACCACGGTCATCGCGGCGCGGAGGTGCAACACGCGCTGAAAGGCATCGACCACCAGCGGATCGAAGAGACTGCCGCGACCCTCGAGGATCAGCGTCGCGGCCCGGGCCGGCTCCCAGGCCGCCTTGTAGCTGCGCTCGCTGATCAGGGCGTCATAGACGTCGGCGACGGCGACGATGCGGGCGGCAAGCGGAATCGCCTCACCCGCCAGACCCTCGGGATAACCGCTGCCGTCGAAGCGCTCGTGATGATAGCGCGCGATCTCGGCACCGCGCGCGAGATAGCCGGCATTGTCCCAGAGGCGGGCGCTGCGCTCCAGCAGATGCGCCCCGCCGACGGTATGGCGCTGCATCTGCTCCCGCTCGGCCGGAGTGAGGAGGCCAGGCTTGCGCACCACGCTCTCGGGGACGGCAAACTTGCCGACATCGTGAAGGATGCTGGAGGCGGCGATCTCTTCGCGGAACCGTTCGTCGATGACCAGCGGAAACTGGCGAGCCCGGTACAGCGCGGTGGTGATCTCGGCCGCCATCCGCGCCACCCGGTAGAGATGATCGCCGAGACCGCCATCCCAGAACTCCGAGAGGGTGGCCAGATTGACCGCCGCCGCCTTGTTGGCCCGGCGCAGCAATTCGCGCGCAACCCGGCGGTCGAAGAGATCGGTGCAGCCGTAGCAGACACCGCCATTGGAGAGCCGCCAGCCGCTGACCTGAAACAGCCGGCCGTCGGGCAGACGGGCGAGGCAGAGCACCTGCCCGACCGCGGCCTCGGGCGCCGGCCAGTCGGAAATCGCCGTGCCGTCAGGCAAAGAGGCGGTGACGCCGCGTTCAGCGAGCCGCCCGAGCAGCCGCGACCGCGACAGCCCGTTGACCGCGACCCCGACCGGCAGCCCGAACATCTCGCGAAAGCGACGATTGGCGAACACGACGCTGTCGGCGTCATCCACCATCAGCACCCCGTCACCGACCAGCGGGTCGACGGTCTCGGACAATTCCCGCCACGACGCCGACGTCACCCCCCCGGCCAGAAGAGAAGCCGGAAACGGCGGCTCGTCGGCCATGCCGGCGCCACCCGTCCTCAGCCCCGGCCCATCCCCGAACAGCTCCGTCATCCTTGCATCCACCCTTCGCCGCGCGGCGCCCCGCGCCCGCTCCACCAGCCGCCCGCCCTGACCAAATTTAAGATTAAAACTCTCGTACCACACTCTCTTCAATTTATCCTAAAATAAATCCAATAACATAGCAGACAGCTACTCGAAACAAGCAATCAAGGCGCCACTTTGTTCGGCAATGATTAAATATTCATTACTTCTTTGGGTCTAGGGCAGCCATCGCCGGGCTGTCTACAAAAAAATAACCTTCACGGGGCAAAATTTTATCTGGTGTCTCATAATATCATCAGCCGCGCCCTGCCGGTCGGCCGGCTGCGCCAAGGGGGCAAACGTATTGCCTGACGAGAAATTTTGGCGGAATATGGCGCCGTTGCCTTAAGGGCCGACCTCAGTCTGAAGGGGCTGGGACACGGGAATCGGCGGCGCGGGCCATCGTGGCGGCGACGGAATGCGGCCACACTGGACCCAGGGAACCGGCGCCGCCCAACGCGGGAGGAGAACGCCAAGATGAGCAGTGTTGCCCTCCTATTTCGAGCAATAACTTGATGATTTTATTGATGTTTTTTGGGGTGTAATTCTAAATGTAAAGTTATTATGAGATGGTTGAATGCTTCACCAATAGCCTTACAAAAATCCCATATCGCACTTATTATCATTCTGATATTCGAAAAAGATATGTGTGGTGATACCATATTGAATGCTGCCCATAAAGTTTGATGAGCAAACTTCTTGAAAAAATTATACAGCCTGCGAGAGCGTCTTCAAACTGGAATATCCCCGTCGTTTCAACATCTTCAATACCGTTATCCCGTGCCAGTTTTTGTTCCGGGCGGT
>JBAXPR010000067.1:0-20872 GCA_037132135.1 Rhodospirillaceae bacterium | reverse complement strand
TGGTGTTGGCGTTGGGGATGTCGAGCCCGGACTCGATGATGTTGGTGGCCAGCAGAACATCGAAGGCGCGATCATCGAAGGCGGTCATCACCTCTTCCAGTTCCGAGGCCGACATCTGGCCGTGGGCGGTGACGATCTTGACCTCGGGCACCAGTTCGCGGATGCGCTCCGTGACCTTGGGAATGTCCTCGATGCGCGGACAGACATAGAAGCTCTGGCCGCCGCGGTAATGCTCGCGCAAGATGGCATCGCGCACCACCACCGGATCGAACGGCAGCACGAAGGTCCGCACCGCGAGGCGGTCGACCGGCGGCGTGGCGATCACCGTCAGCTCACGCACGCCCGAGAGCGCCATCTGGAGCGTCCGGGGGATCGGCGTCGCGGTCAGGGTCAGGACATGGACGTTGGCCCGGAGTTCCTTCAGGCGCTCCTTCTGCTTGACCCCGAAATGCTGCTCCTCGTCGACGATCACCAGTCCCAGGCGTTTGAAGCCGATGGTCTTCGACAAGAGGGCGTGGGTGCCGACGATGATGTCGACGGTGCCGTCGGCCAGCCCCTTCTTGGCCCGGGTGGTGTCCTTGGCCGTGACCAGCCGCGACAGTTGCTCGACCACCACCGGCAGTCCCTTGAAGCGCTCGGTGAAAGTGCGGTGATGCTGGCGGGCCAGGAGGGTCGTTGGCACCACCACCGCCACCTGCTGGCCCGAGAGCGCGGCGACGAAGGCGGCGCGCAGCGCGACCTCGGTCTTGCCGAAGCCGACATCGCCGCAAACCAGCCGGTCCATCGGCCGCCCCGAGGCCATGTCCTCGACGACATCGGCGATCGCGGTCAGCTGGTCCTCGGTTTCGGGGTAGGGGAAGCGGGCGGCGAACTCGGCATAGAGGCCCTCGGGCGCGGCCAGGGCCTCGCCCCGGCGCAACTCGCGCTCGGCGGCGATGCGCAGCAGCGCCTCTGCCATGTCCTTCAGCCGCTTCTTGACCCGGGCCTTGCGGCCCTGCCAGGCGGTGCCGCCGAGCTTGTCGAGCTGCGCCCCGGCCTCGTCGGAGCCGAAGCGCGACAGCATCTCGATGTTTTCGACCGGCACGAACAGCTTTTCGTTGCCGTCGTACAGGATGCGCAGACAGTCGTGGGGCGCGCCGGCCGCGGTCACAGTTTCGAGGCCGTCGAAGCGGCCGATGCCGTATTCGACATGAACCACCAGGTCACCGGCGGCGAGGCTGGAGGATTCGGCGATGAAGTTGGCGGCGCGGCGGCGCTTCTTGGGCGGCCGGGCGAGGCGGTCGCCCAGAATGTCCTGCTCGGTGATCACGGCGAGGTCGCCGGCGACGAAGCCGTGCTCGATGCCGAGCACGATCATGGCCAGGGTGCCGCGGGGGAAAACCTGGGCGTCGGGCCAGGAATCGGCGGGCTTCAGCCCCGTGATGCCGTGGTCGGCCAGCACCGAGAGCAGGCGGTCGCGCGAGCCCGGGCTGTAGCCGGCGACCATGACCCGCCGACCGGCGGTCGCGAGGTCGACGATGTGCTCGTGGACGGCGTCGAAGACGTTCTGATCGGGCCGCGCGCGGGCCTCGGCGAAATCGTGGCCGCGCCGGCCGCCGGCGTCCAACTGGCCGATCAGGCCCGGCGGCACCCCGAAGGGTGAAAGCTGGGCCACGGCGTGGCAGCCGAGAATCAGCTCCCAGCCGGTCTTGTCGAGATAGAGCCGGTCGGCGGGCAGCGGCTTGTAGGGCGCGGTGCCGGCGGCGCGCTCGACGTGGCGCAGGCTCTTGCGCGCCTCGAAAAAGTCGGCGATCTGGGCGAAACGGGCGTCGCGCGCCTCTTCGGCCTGGGGATCGAGACTGATGATCGCCGACGGCAGGTAGTCGGACAGGGTTTCCAGGCTGCCGTGGAACAGCGGCAGCCAGTGCTCCATGCCCGGATGCTTGCGCCCGGCGCTGACGGCCTGATAGAGCGGATCCTGGTCGTTGATGGCACCGAACAGCTCGCGATAGCCCGAGCGGAAGCGGGCGATCGAGGGGTCGTCGAGAAACAGCTCCGCCATCGGCTTGAGGTCGATGCGGTCCCGCTTGTCGGTGGTGCGCTGGCTGAGCGGATCGAAGGCGCGCACGCCATCGAGTTCGTCGCCGAAGAGGTCGAGGCGCAGCGGTTCCTCGGTGCCGGGCGGGAAGAGATCGATGATGCCGCCGCGGATCGCGTACTCGCCCGGCTCGCGCACGGTCTGGGCACGGGAATAGCCGTTGTGGCTGAGGTACTTTTGCAGCCGCTCCAGGTCCAGCCGTTCGCCGATCGCGGCCCGGAAGCTGGCCGGGCGGAGCGCCGCGCGCGGCGGCACCTTCTGAACCATCGCGGCGATGGTGGTCAGCAGGATGCGGGGCGCGCGTGCCGGCTCGATCAGGCGGCAGAGGGTCTCGATGCGCCGGCTGACGATCGCCGGATTGGGCGAGACCCGGTCATAGGGCAGGCAGTCCCAGGCCGGGAAGGACAGTACCTCCAGGGCCGGGGCGAAGAATCCCAGCGCCTCGGCCAGCCGGGCGGCCCGGCTGTCGTCGAGGGCGACGTGAAGCAGCCCGGCCGGGCCGGCGCGCTGGGCGAGGTCCAGCAGCACCCGGACATCGTGGCCCTCGGGGGCGCCACCGATCAGCAGGCGGCCGGCGCGGCCCGGTGTGAGGTCGAACTTGGGCACGGGGGGCGGGGCGAGGTTCCGGGGGGGGATCAGTTTTGCGCGGTGTCGACGATGCGGAAGGCTTGCAGCAGCGCCATGACGTCGTGGTTGTATTCGGGCGGCACCGGCTCGCGACCAGCATACCAGTTATAGATGTCGGCGTCGGCGACCTCAAGCAGGGTCTCGAAGCGGTCGAGTTGCGCCTCGTCGAAGCCGCCGGCATGGGCGTCGGCGAAGTTGCCGAGCAGCAGGTCGGACTCCCGCATGCCGCGGTGCCAGGCCCGGAACCGCAGGCGCTTGCGACGAACCTCAAGGGACTCGGGGGTCATGGGATTGTCTCACCAGGAGGAAAGGGGCTCAGAGCTGCGACGTCACCACCGCCCAGACGCCAAAGAGGGCGAGGGCGATGGCGGTGCCATGGTTGATCACGGAGAGGCGGTCTTCGGAGATGCGATGGCGGACCAGCGCCACCCCGGAACTCAGGGTCAGCCACCAGGCCGAGGCCCCGATGAACACGCCCCAGACCAGAATCGCGGCGTCGAGAAACTCCAGCTTGCCGGTGACCCCGGCGCCGGCGAAGAGGCCGACGAAGGCAAGCATGGTCACCGGATTGGTCAGGGTCAGGGTCAGGCCGGTGACGAAACCGCCGACGCAGGTCTTTTCATCGGGAACCGGGTCGTCGCCGGCCGTGGCGGTCTTGAAGTAGGTCCGTGCCGCCACCGCCAGCAGAAACAGGCCGCCAAACAGGCGGAAGGAGGATTCGTGGCCGCTGAGGAAGACCAGCAGGGCGCTGACCCCGAAGGCGGCGATGGCGCCATAGATGGTGTCGGCGACGGCGGCGCCCATGCCGGTGGCAAAGCCCACGGCCTGCCCGTGTTCAAGCGTCCGCCGGATGCAGAGCAGACCAATCGGCCCCACCGGAGCCGCAATCGCCACCCCGAGGACGAACCCCTGGAACCAGACCACCACGGTATTCACCGTTGCCTCTCCCCTCGTACGTCCTGTTCAGCCGGTTCGCCGTCTTCGTGCCGGCGCTCCGGTTGGTCCGGCGGCCCGGTCGCATCCGCCCGCTCGTCGACTATCAAGTTTTTGCCCAAACTTCCAAGCCTTTCCGCGCGATTCCCGTGCCATCCGTGCTTGCCCGCAGAGAGGCGTCCGTCAGCGGGTCTGGTCGAGCACGACCTCGCGAAACATCTTGAGCAGGTCCATGTCGATCTGGGCCGCCATCTGCCGGCTCATGATCTTGAGGGCGGCCTCGGAGTCCATCGCCGGCTTGTAGCTGCGACGGTCGGTGAGGGCGCCAAAGATGTCCACGATTGCCGCCATGCGCGCCAGTTCGTTGAGTTGCATCCCCGCGAGACCATGGGGGTAGCCGGTGCCGTCCAGCTTCTCGTGATGCTGGCCGGCGATGATCAGCGCCCCCTTGGGGATGTCGCCGCAGGTGGCCAGGAACTCCATCGTGGTCGGGACATGGCTCTTCATGATCGTCCACTCTTCGGCCTCGAGCCTGCCCGGCTTGTTCAGCACCTCGAGGGGAATCGCCATCTTGCCGACATCGTGGAGCAGGCCACCGCTGGCCAGCAGGATCTGATCACGGTCCTTGAGGCCGATGGCGCAGCCGAACATGGCCAGCATGGTGCCGACCTTGAAGGAGTGGGCAAAGGTATAGTTGTCGTATTCCTTGACCGCATCGAGCAGTCCCTTGACGTCGGTCAGGTAGATCAGATTGACCAGTGGGACGCAGGTTTTCTTGAACTCGGTGTAGCTGATCGGCGTTCCCGCCGCCAGCGCTTCCGGGATTTTGTTCATGATTGCCAGCGTGCCCTTCAAGGCTTCGCGCTGGAGTTCGGGCAGGGTCTCCCATTTCCGTTCCACCGCCTTGTTGAGGGTCACGGAGATGGTCTTGAGCGCGCCGCCGGGTTTCCAGGCTTTCGGCAGGTAGCCGTTGCCGCCGCAGCGGCGGATCGAATCCTTGACGTTCTTGAGGTCGAGCGCGGACACCACCACCGCCGGAATCTCGGCCAGTGTCCGGTCGGCCCGGACCATGGAGACGAAATCATAGGCGCCGCAGGGCGTGACCATCTCGTCGACAATGATCAGCGCCGGCGCGGCCCGGCGCAGGCCGTCCAAAGCGGAATCGGCATCGGTGAACTGGGAAACGGAATAAAAGCTCTGAATGGCGTGCGCCAGAGCCTTGCGATCGTTCGGATTGCTATCGACCAGGGCGATCGATGGTTTCGACCGACAGTCTCCCATCCCAAATTTTCCTTGGCTGCCGTATGATTTGGTCGATAACGTTGGGCATTCCCGGGCTGGCGCCGCTGTCGGCCTTACGATAAAAGCCTATGCTGGAGCGACGCACCCTGACAAGCCTCGAATTGTAATGCTTTATACGTAACGATGTCTTGGTTGTCTGTTCCGCTAGCGAGATGGACCGGGCGGGGCCGTGATCAAGGGTAGGGAGTCCGATCGATGGAGGCACTCCGAACCGTCCGCATCGACAAGCGGTTTGGCCGTGTATGGGCCAACCGGGCGGTATCGCTGACGGTGGCGGCGGGCACGATCCACGGTCTGGTCGGCGAGAACGGCGCCGGCAAATCAACGATCATGAGCATCGTCTATGGCTCGGTCAGGGCCGAGGGCGGTGAAATCCGGGTCGATGGCCGGCGGCTGGACGGGCATGGTCCGCGCGAGGCGATCGCGGCCGGCATCGGCATGGTTCATCAGCACTTCATGCTGGTCGAGAGCTTTTCGGCGCTGGAAAACCTGATGCTCGGGGCCGAGGGCGGCTGCGGGCTCGGCCCGGGTCGGGCACGGGCGCGGGCCGCGCTGGCCCGGCTCGGCCGCGACTACGGGCTGGAGGTTCCCGCCGAGGGTCCGGTGGCCGAGCTGCCGGTGGGAGTCCGCCAGCGGCTGGAAATCCTCAAGGCGCTTCATCGCGGCGCCCGGCTGCTGATTCTCGACGAGCCGACCGCGGTGCTGACTCCGGGCGAGACCGGACACCTTTTCACCATCCTGCGCGCGCTTGCCGCCGAAGGCCGGACCGTGATTCTGATCAGCCACAAGCTGAAGGAGATCATGGCGGTGACCGACCGCGTGACGGTGATGCGCCGGGGGGCCGTGGTCCACGAGACCGCGACCGCCGAAACCAGCGCCGACCGGTTGGCCGAGGCGATGGTCGGCCAGCCGGTCAGTCTGGCCCTGTCCCGGCCGCCGGCCGAGCCCGGCGCACCGGTGCTGGAGGTCGAGGGGCTGGAGGTTCGGGACGACCGCGGGCGGAGCCGGGTGCGCGGGCTCGGCTTCCAGGTGCGGGCAGGCGAGATCGTCGGCATCGCCGGGGTCAGCGGCAACGGCCAGTCGGAGCTGCTGGAGGCGCTGGCCGCGATGCGGCCGCTGGCGGCCGGGCGGGTTACCGTCGGCGGCCGGCCGCTGCCCGCCGATGCCGCTGCCGCGCGCCGGGCCGGCATCGCTCATGTTCCCGAGGACCGGCTGCGCTTCGGGCTGCTCGCGGCTCTGCCGGCCTGGGAAAACGATCTCCTGGGGGCGGCGGGCGGGGTGATGCTGCATCCGGGCCGCGCGATGGCGGCCTCGGGCGCCCGGATGGCGGCCTATGATATCCGGCCGGCCGAGCCGCGGCTGCCGGCCGGCGATTTTTCCGGCGGTAACCAGCAAAAGCTGGTGCTGGCCCGCGAGATCGGCCGGCGGCCGGCGCTGCTGCTGGTCGGCCAGCCGACCCGCGGCGTCGATATCGGCGCCGTTGCGTTCATCCACCGCCAGTTGCTGGCGCTGCGGGCGGCCGGCACCGCGATCCTGCTGGTGTCGGCCGAACTCGACGAACTGCTCGGTCTGGCCGATCGCATTCTGGTGATGTTCGAGGGCCGGATCGTCGGTGAACGGCCAGCCGCCGCCGCCGAGCGCGACCTCGGGCTGATGATGGCCGGGGCGGGTGGCCGCCCGGGGTCAGTGAGGGCCGGCGAAGCGGATCAGCACGAACGAAGCGCCGAAGATCGCGAAGATCAGCCAAGCCAGCTGCCAGAGGGTCGGGATTAAGCGCAGCTGACCCTCGATACCCGGAATCCGGCCCTTCAGCTCCGCGACATCCTGCTGTAGCCGGCCAGTGTCCCGGCGATGCTCCTTCTGCTCGCCCCGGATCTCGGCGACGTCGGTCTCCAGCCGGGAAACGGAGGCCCCGAGGCTGCCGACCGTGGTCTCGAGGGCGCCGACGCTGGCCCCGAGGTTGCCGACCGTGGTCTCGACTTTGGCGAACCGCCGCTCCATCCGCTCGCCAAGATCGTGGATCGCCGCGAGAATGTCTGCGGTGTCGCTGGAGGTGCCGGCCGGCGGCTTGCGCGCGGGGGATGCCATAGCCGCCATGATAGCTCAACCCGAACCGGCTGGCGAGTCCTGGTCGGCCCTTCGGCCGGATTCCGAATCGCCGCGACGCCGTCAGGGGCCGGGCTTGATCCCCGGCAGCACCTTGACCAGCGGGTCGGCGGGGATGGTGTTGATGACCTTGCCCAGCAGGACGTCGGCGTTGCGCCGCAGCCAGGCGAAGCCCGGTGCGGCCTGGGAGCCGAAGGCGCAGGCGGCGGTCATGGTCGCGGCGAGCACCGGCACGGCGACGGTGGTTGCGGTGGCGGCGCCCTGGCCGCGGGTGGCGATGATCGCGACGCCGCCGAACAGCACCGCGGCGACTCCGGTTCCGGCTCCGGCGATGATACAGCCGAGGCTGCCCAGTTCGCGATCGGTGACCGTGAGGTTGGTCTGGTCGTCGGCGCTGAAGCCGAAGACTTCACCGAGCCCGATGCCGCCTTCACCGGCGCCCGCAGGGCCGGTGGCCAGCATCAGTACGGCACAGACGGCGGCGATGCGACGTCGGCTCATGGTGGTCCCCCTTTGCCCGGTCCGGGTGAGCGCCGTTATACCTCCGGTGCGGGCCAAAAAGAATGGCTGACCCGCCTGTCGGCGCGCCGGCGGCGGGGATGCCAGCTATGCCGAGGCCCGGCCGAGACAGCCGTCGAGGGCCTCGTAGAAGTCGGGATTGCGTTCGGCGACCAGATCGGCGAGGCCGGTGAAAATCTCGTCGAGGGCGACCGGCTGGCCGGGTTTGCCGACCTCCCAGGCCTGGAGTGGCGGCGCCGCGCCCGAGCTGTCGAGCAGCACCAGATAGAGCTTTTCGTATTGCTCGTCGCGGCCGGCGGGGTCGTTGCGGCCGGTAAAGAGGCGCAGACGGGCGTGGGCGTTGAGCAGGGTCGAGCGCCGCTTGTCGGTGCCGTCGCTGGCCGCCTCCTTGTCCAGAAAGAAGAAGCCGGCGAGCACGGCATAGGGGAAGCGGCGATGGAGCGTCACCGCCTCCATCAGCATGTCGGCGCGGCGGTTGGTCAGGTTTTTCTGGAAATTACGGGTCTTGGCGTCGCGGAAATTGATGGTCTTGATCGAAATTCCGAGGATCAGGCCGCATTCCTCGGTCGCCCAGGTGACATCGACCTTCTTGGCGCCGATGCCGCCGGCGATGCGCCGCTCGGCTCCCGAGTCGCCGAGCGTGCCGGGCGGGCTGGGCCGGGCCTCGGGCATGCCGCGGCGGCGCAGCTCCTCGCCGAAGGCCAGGGCCAGCAGCTTGGAAACCCGTTCACTGTAGGCCTTCTTGTCGGCCTGACGGGCGTCATCCTCGGGCTTGGCCGGCAGCTCGGCCAGCACTCCGGCCAGGAGATCGTCAATCCGGGCCATGGCTCTCGTCCCTGGCCGCGGGCAGCATCCGGCCGCGCCCGACCCGGCGGGCAAAGAGAAAGGCGCGGGCCTCGCGCAGCACCCGAAGCTCGTCCGGCCCGAGTCCGAGCGGCCGGCTCAGCACGACCTCGTCGACGAGGTCGACCGCCCGGGCCGTTTCACCCCGGCCGAGCGCGGCCAGCACCGGTGCCCGCAGCGCCTCCAACTGGGGCGCCAGGGTGGCGAGGGCATCGGGGGGGGGCACGGGCAGGGTATCGGCCTCGCGCGGTTCCAGCTTGAGCAGGCCGCCGCCATAGGCCCGCCCGACCATTTCGGCGCCGAGCAGGGTGACGCTGTTGAGCGCGGCCAGCGGCAGCAGCACCCGGCCCGCCTCGCGCAGCGCCGGGTGGAGGGTGACGCCATAGACCGAGTTGATGATGTGGACGTCCGCGGCATTGCTGACCAGCCGCGGCCGGTCGTGGTTCATGTAGGTCAGGATCAGGTCGGGCCGGGCGACCAGCGGCACCCGCCACCAGGGCTTGCGCACCCGGCATTTGTAGGCCAGATCAACCTTGTCGCGCTCGCCCTGGGCGATCAGGCGGCGGGCGGCGGCACCCGGCGTTGCGGCATGGGGATAAAAAAGCCAGCAGCGGCCGCCGCCATCCCGGAGCGCCTGCCACTGGGCCGGGGAGAAGCTGAGACCCGAGAGATGGCGTGCCCCCGGCGGCGAAATCGGCAGCAGATCCTGCCGGGGCAGCCGGCGGGCGACCGCCTCGGCCTCGGTGACGGCAAAGAAGCCGTTGGCGCCGGTGACGGCCCCGAGATAGGTCTCGCCCCAACCCAGCAGAGGCGAAAAGGCGCCCTGGCGGCACAGCGCCTGATAGACCCCGAACGACGCCTGTGACAGCAGGGCCGGCGTCCATTTGTCGATGGCGCCGAGGTCGAAGCCGGTCCAGGCATGGGTATCGAGGCGGGTCAGCTCGGCGAGGTCGCGGGCCTGGAAGACCTCGAAACTGGCGGCGCCGCCGCTGCCCTCGGCCAGCAGCAGCACCACCTCTTCCAGCACGTCAGGAAAGACGCGGGTGTCGAACATCACCAGCCGCACCCGGGAAAAGCGCCGGAGCAGAAACCGCCGGACCTCGGCGGCGTAGTTGACGCTCAGCAACTCGGCGGGCAGCACCAGACCGAGCCGGCCCTCGGGCTTGAGGAACTGGCTGGCGTGGATTACGAAGGCAGCCCAGGAACTGGCCAGTCCGGTCAGGCGGACGCCGCCGGCGAGCGCCGCCTCCAGCGACTTGCCGCGGGCCTCACCGCGAAACTGCTGATAGCGGATATAGGGCGGGTTGCCGACCACGGCGTCGAAGCCCGGGGTCGGGGGGTAGTCGAAGAAGTCGCAGACCCCGATGGCGGCGTTGAAGCCGGCCCGGCGCAGCGCCGTCCGCCCCCGCTCGGCCGAAGGCTCGTGGATCTCGATGCCATGCAGGCGCGCGGCTCCGGCCCCGCCCAGCTCCGAGAGCCGGCGGCCGGCGGCAAGCAGAAACGCCGCCTCGCCGCAGGACGGCTCGAGCACGGCGTCGGCGGGTGTGCGCACCGCCCAATCGCTGATGAACCGGGTGATCTCGGGCGGCGTGAAGAACGCGCCCCGAGCCTTCCGGACCGTCAGGCCCTCTCCCATGGCTGGCCTTCCTCCCTCGCGGGAGAGAGTAGCAAAGCCCCGGTCCCCGGGATAGCCCAAGAGAACCGCGCGGGCGGTTCGCGGGCCGGGCGGGATCGGGGCCGGGCCGCCGTTGCCGGCTCAGACCGGGCCGAGAAAATCCGTCTTGCCCAGTTCGACACCGCACATGCGCAGAATCGCGTAGGCGGCGGTCAGGTGGAAATAGAAGTTGGGCAGGGCGAAGCCGGTCAGATAGTCCTGGCCCTTGAACTGCAGTTCCAGGCCATGGCCGCGGATCGTGATCGGCCGGGCCTCGCTGCCGTCGATCTGGTCGGCTCGCAGGGTGGCCAGAAAAGCCTGGGTTTTTTCCAGCCGGACCTGCAGTTCGCCGAAAGTCGTTTCATAATCGGGGAAGCTCGGGACCTCGACGCCGGCCAGACGGGCGCCGGCGCCTTTGGCGAAGTCGGCGGCAATCTGAACCTGACGGCTGAGCGGAAACATGTCGGGGAAAATCCGGGTCGCCAGCAATACCGCCGGGTCGACCTTCTTCGCCTCGGCATAGGCGGCGGCCTTGACCAGAATCCCCGAGAGATTCGTCAGCATGGTCTGAAAGACCGGTATGGACGCCTGATAGAGGGTGATCGGCATGGACTCTCTTCTCTTTGTTGCTGGACCCCGATCAGGTGTTCGTCAGGCTTGGATAATCGGTATAGCCCTTCGGTCCCGGGGTGTAGAAGGTGGCTGGGTCGGGCAGATTGAGCGGAGATCGTGTCATAATTCGGGCCGGCAGGTCGGCGTTGGCCAGAAAACCGGTGCCAAACGCGACGGCGTCCAGCTGGCCCGAGGCGAGCGCGCTTTCGGCCTCCCCGGCACTGTAGCCCATGTTGCCGACCAGGACGCCAGGGTAGCCGGCCCGGATCGGAGTCAGGATGTCGCCGCTCTGCTGCTGAAAGAAATCCCCCCGCATGACATGAAGATAGGCGAGGTTGAAGGCGGCAAGGCGGCCAGCCAGCCATTGGGACAGCCCAACCGGGTCGCTGTCGATCATGCTGTTGTAGCTGTTGAGCGGCGAGATGCGGAGGCCGACCCGGCCGCTGCCCCAGACCTCGCAACTGGCTTCGAGAACTTCGAACAGCAGCCGTGCCCGGTTTTCGACCGGGCCGCCGTAGGGGCCCTGACGTTTATTGGTGCCGTCGCGGAGAAACTGGTCGAGCAGGTAGCCGTTGGCGCCATGGATCTCGATGCCGTCGAAGCCGGCGGCCTTGGCGTTGGCCGCTGCCCGGCGGAAGCCGTCAACGATGCCAGGCAGTTCGTCGTCGCCGAGGGCGCGCGGCACCACGTAGGGCCGCTTGCCCTCCGGGGTGTGGACTTCGTCGCCGACGATCGCGACCGGACTCGGCGCCACCGGTTGAACGCCGTTGTTGAGCAGGGGATGGCAGGCCCGGCCGCCGTGCCAGATCTGGAGGAAAATCCGGCCGCCGGCACCGTGGACGGCATCGGTGGTCTGCCGCCAGCCGGCGATCTGGGCGGCGGAATAGATTCCGGGCTCCATCCAGAACGCCGAGTGGCCCTCGATGGCCATCGTCGCCTCGGCGATGATCAGCCCGGCGCTGGCGCGCTGGGCATAGTATTCGGCCATCAGGGGGGTCGGCACATGGTCGGCGTCGGCCCGGCAGCGGGTCAGCGGCGCCATGAAAATGCGGTTCGGAACCGTAAGCGTGCCGATTGCGAGCGGACTGAACAGGGTGGTCATGACGGGACTTTCCAGGAGGTCAGAGTGACGGCGGCGGGTCCGGTCGCCCCGGAGGTCCGACGCGGTTACCCCGCCCGCCGGCCGAGGCCGAACTTCAAGGCCAGATCCGAGCGGGCCTTGGCGTAATTCGGCGCGACCATCGGGTAATCGGCGGCAAGCCCCCATTTGCTCCGGTACTCGTCGGGCGTGAGGCCATAGGACGAGGCCAGATGGCGCTTGAGCATCTTGAGCTTCTTGCCGTCTTCGAGGCAGACGATGTGGTCGGGGAACACCGACTTCTTGATCGGCACCGCGGGCTTCAACTCGACGGCCGCCTCGACCGGCTCGCGGGGCTGGCCAAGCAGAGTCAGGGACTGGTGAACCGTGCTGATCAGGGCCGGTACGTCGGCGGGCTGAACCACAGTCCGCGAGAGATAGGCGGCCACGATTTGGCCGGTCAGTTCCATCAGTTCTTCTTGACTCGCGGTCGCCATGTCAATGTCCTCCATTAAGGTGATGCCTCTGGTATAGCGTCGACCGATGCCGGGAACAACAGCAATATTCATAATACGGCTTGCGGTGTCACCACAAGTCGGCGTCCGCTGATTCTGCGCCGTTACGACCGACAATAAATTCAGTCCAACAATCCTTTATTTGCCTGGAGCCGCGGTACATCGTGCTTGGCGGCTTTTGTCCGGGCAAAAAACGCCGGCCGGCATGGTCGGGCGGCAGTCGCAGCCGGACTCGGCGAATACTCCGGGCGGTGCCGGGCATCCTGTCCGTGATCCGGCCTCATTCGTCGTCTTTGGCGGTCTTGTCATCGCCGGGGTCCGCTGTCCCGCGGGATTGTCTCGCGCCTTTCAGGGCGGCGAAGGCCGCCAGCGCCCGGCGGCGGCTTTCGTCGTGGGCCACCAGCGGTGCCGGGCAGCTCTGTCCCGGCGTCACCCCGGCCCGGCGCAGGGTCTCGGCCGGAGCCCGCCAGGGCTGATGCAGCCAGCGGTCGGGCAGGGCGGCCAACTCGGGGCACCAGTGCCGGACATAGGCGCCGTCGGCATCGAATTTTTCGCCCTGGAGGACGGGATTGAAGACCCGGAAGAAGGGCGAGGCATCGGCGCCGCAGCCGGCCACCCACTGCCAGCTGGCGGCATTGCTGGCGAGATCGGCATCGACCAGGGTGTCCCAGAACCATGCCTCGCCCTCGCGCCACGAGATCAGCAGGTCCTTGACCAGAAACGAGGCGGCCACCATCCGCACCCGGTTGTGCATCCAGCCGGTGGCCCAGAGCTGGCGCATGCCGGCATCGACCAGCGGATAGCCGGTGCGGCCGTGCCGCCAGGCCTCGAGGGCTTCGGAGTCGCAGCGCCAGGCCATGCCCTCGAACTCCGGACGCAGCGGCCGTTCGGGCAGATCGGGGTGTTGATGGAGCAGGTGGGCCGAGAACTCGCGCCAGCCCAGTTCCGCCAGAAAACGCTCGGCGCCGGCCGACGGGCCGGCACCGGCGGTGGCGTGGAAGAGTTGGCGCGGGCTGAGTTCGCCGAACTGCAGGTGGGGCGACAGCCGCGAGGTCTGATCCCGCCCGGGCCGGTCGCGGCCCTGACCATACTCAAGGAGGGTGTCGTCGAGAAAACCGGCCAGCCGCCGCAGCGCCGCATCCTCGCCCGGCTGCCAGGTCCGCCGCAGCCCGGCCGACCAGTCGGGCGCCGTCGGCAGCAGCCGCCACGCCGCCAGCGCCTCGCTTCCGGGGAGCGCCGCGGCGGGACGCAGCCGGGCCGGCGCCGGCAGCGGCCGGGGCGGCGGCGGGGCGGCGAGACAGGCCCGCCAGAACGGGGTGAAGACCTTGAACGGGGCGCCGGCACGGTTGAGGATGGAGCCGGGCTCGAACAGCAGCGAGGCCAGAAACGAGCGGCAACCGATGCCCCGGCCGGCGAGCCGGCGGCAGACCTCGGCCTCCTGCCGCACCGCCCAGGGCTCGATCCGGCGGTTCCACAGCACCTGCTCGGCTCCGGTGGCGGCGGCGAGATCGGCCAGCACCGGCCCGGCCGGCCCGCGGAGTCGCAGCAGCGGCGCCCCGGCACGGTCGAGGGCCTCGGCCAGCGCGCCGAGGGCGTGGTGCAGCCACCAGCGGCTGGCGGCGCCGTCGCTCCAGGCGCCGGCGGCCTCGGGGTCGTGGAGATAGACCGGGATCACCGGCCGGCCGGACGCGGCGGCCTCGGCGAGGGCCGGATTGTCGGCCAGACGGAGATCGCGGCGGAACCAGACGATCACGGGCGGCGCGGCGGTGGTCATCAAGGGGCTTCCCGGCCGGGCCTCAACGCTTGGCGCGCGGCTGGCGTTTCTGTCCGACCGCCTCCGCCTCCTTGCGCTGGACGAACAGCCGGCCGGCCTGAAGGGCAGCGGCGCGGTTGAGGTAGCGGCCGCACTCGAAGCGCTGGCCGTCGACGGTCACCGCCAGGGTGAAGCTCTCGGGGCCGGTTTCCCCGACCTCGATCCGGGCCGGGGCGGCGGCGGGTTTTTTCATGCCGGACGGGCTCCTTCCGGCCGCTCGACCGACATCGCGAGCACGCGATCGAGCACCGCGGGCGCGGTGATGTCGGTCAGGGCGAGGTAGCGCCGCCGCAACTCGACCAGGGCATGATCGCGCCCGCCGGCCATCAGCGCCCGCCGGATGGCAACGAGATCGGCTTGATCGATCGTGAACATTCCGTTGCCTCATGTATGATCGGGAGCCGGCGGGCAAGAATGGGCGGATGCGCCAGGATGTCAAGCGGAGTGGCGCCCGAACGCCGGTCATCCGCAGTGCCGGGGCGGTCAGAACGCCGAGAGGCCGGTGATCGCGCGCCCCAGAATCAGGGCGTGAATGTCGTGGGTGCCTTCATAGGTGTTGACGGTTTCCAGATTCATGACGTGGCGGATGACGTGATAGGTGTCGGAAATGCCGTTGCCGCCGAGAATGTCGCGGGCGGTGCGGGCGATGTCGAGGGCCTTGCCGCAATTGTTGCGCTTCATCAGCGACACCGCCTCCAGGGCGGCGCTGCCGTCGTCGATCATCCGGCCCAGCCGCAGCGCGCCGAGCAGGCCGAGGGTGATCTCGGTCTGCATATCGGCGAGCTTCTTTTGCACCAGTTGGGTTCCGGCCAGGGGCCGTCCGAACACCCGCCGCTCCAGCGCATAGTCGCGCGCCGTGTGCCAGCAGAACTCGGCCGCGCCCATCGCGCCCCAGGCGATGCCGTAGCGCGCCCGGTTGAGGCAGCCGAAAGGGCCGCGAAAGCCCTTGACCCCGGGCAGCATCTGATCGGCCGGGACCGAGACCTGATCCATCACGATCTCGCCGGTCGGCGAGGTGCGCAGGCTGAACTTGCCGTCGATGGTCGGCGTGGTCAGGCCGGCCATGCCGCGCTCCAGGATGAAGCCGCGGATGTCGCCTTCGTCGGTCCAGGCCCAGACGATGAAGAGATCGGCGATCGGGGCGTTGGTGATCCAGGTTTTGGTGCCGGTGAGTACGAAGCGCTCACCGCGCGAGCGGGCGCGGGTGTTCATCGCGGTCGGGTCGGAGCCGGCGTCGGGTTCGGTCAGGCCGAAGCAGCCCACCCACTCGCCCGAGGCCAGCAGCGGCAGATAGCGGCGGCGCTGGTCCTCGCTGCCATAGGCGTGGATCGGGAACATCACCAGACTCGACTGCACCGACAGCGCCGAGCGGAAACCGCTGTCGACCCGCTCGACCTCGCGGGCGATCAGGCCATAGGCGACGTGGTTGACCCCGGCGCAGCCATAGCCCGAGAGCGGCGCGCCGAGGAGGCCGAGCTTGCCCATTTCGGTGACGATGGCGCGGTCGAAGCGCTCGTGGCGGTGACAGTCCAGCACCCGCGGCATCAGCCGCTCCTGGCAATAGGCGCGGGCGGTGTCGCGGGCCAGTCGTTCTTCCTCGCTCAGCATGTCCTCGAGCAACAGCGGATCGAGCCACTGAAAATCCGCCCAGCTTTTGCCGCCCGCCATCGCCCGCCTCTTTTCACAGTGCCGCCCCGCGCCGCCCCGGGTGCGCGGTGAAGATTTCGTTGGCTATGATAGAGTGCCGCGAAACCGGAGGCGAGAAGATCATGCCCAGTCCGCCGCGCCGCGAGATCCTGATCGAATTCCGCCGGGTCGGGACCGTGGTCAAGGCCAGCGCCATTGACCCCGAAACCCTGACCGAGGTTTCGGTGGTCGGTCCAGCCCGCGGCAGTCAGGAAATGCTGCGCCGCACAGTTCTGGCCAAGCTCGACTATGTGCTCAGGCGAAACGCCAAACCGCCGGCCAAATGAAAATCCCGCCGATGACTGGAAAACAGGGTGGCTTTTCTGGGGAAAGCTCCTGTATCATTTACGGTCAGCCGGGGGTGACCCGGCAGAGATACGGCAGGGACGAAAACAAGTCCGGACGCCAGGGAGGCGCGCCATGGAAGACTGGATCAGGCCCGACGACTTGGCCAGTGGCCGGCTGATTTCGCTGCGCGACTACTGGCGGGCGCGGCGCGGAACCCGGCCCTGGCCGCTGCGCTCCGACATCGATCCTGTCGATATCCCGGCCCTGCTGCCCGGGGTGATGCTGATCGACGTCGAGACCGAACCGCAGCGCTTCCGGTTCCGGCTGGTCGGAACCCGGATGGTCGAGGTCTTTGGCCAGGATCCGACCGGCAAGTATCTCGACCAGCCCTGGCACCGCCGCGAAACCGCCTCCCTGCTGGCACCGTTGCGCCGGACCGTGGCCAGCGCCGGACCGGCCGCGGTCTGCGGCATCGTCGCCTGGGATAACGGGGCCAGCGTCGACATCGAATGGTTGTTCCTGCCCCTTGGCAACGCCAGCGGCCGGGTCTCGATGATCCTGGCCGGGGCCGATTTCTTCAGCCAGCGCCTGCAATATCCCGAGGGCGAGCCGCGAATCGAACTCTGCCGCGGTCCACCCCGCCCGGGCCCGGGCGGCGGTCGCCGCCCCGGCATCGCCGGCGGATAAATTTTTCGCCCTATTGACATCAAACCGCCGCTTATCTCTTGTCATCCTCGCGTGACCGCAACCGGGGAGACGGCGCGGCGATGCTGGATGATTCGAATGCCGGCCTGATCGCAGGCTACACCTTTTTACCCGAGCAGCGAGGCCGGCGGCTGACCTGGGCGGATGCCCAGCAGCGTGAGACGGCGGAGGACGGCTGTTTTCGCTGGCTGCATCTCAATCTCGCGATGCGTCCGGCCCGGCGCTGGCTGGAGGAGGCCTCCGGGCTGCCCGACTCCGTGGTCGAGGGCATGCTCGACGCCGATCCGCACTATCATGTGGTCTCGACCGCTCAGGGCTTTTTGCTCACCCTTCACGATGTCATCCTCGGCCAAAGCGAAAACCCGCGCGAGAGCACCGGCCTGATCGCGATCTGGGTCGATCGCGGCCAGATGATCACGATCCGCCGCTGGCCGATGCTGTGCACCGACCGGCTGATCAAGGCGGTGGAAGGCGACGACACCCCGGCCTCCAGCATCGACCTTTTTCTCCGTCTCTTTGACCAGATCGTCGATACTTTCCGCAAGCGGGTGGTGCGGCTGCGGATCGAGATCGACAAGGACGAGGACAAGATGCTGGCCGGACAAACCGGCGGCTTGCGCTCCCATCTCGCCGGCCTGCGCCGGGAGGCGGTGGCGATGCATCGCCGGATCGTGCCCGAGTTTCACGGCATCAACCAGCTGGCGGCGCGGCTGCCGGCCTGGGTTACCGAAGACGAGCAGGCCTTCTTCCGCCAGATGATCGACGAGGTCGGCTCGCTGATCAACGACATCCGCTCGGCCCAGGAGCGGACCAAAGTGCTCCAGGACGAGTACGCGGCGATGATCGCCGAGGAAACCAACAGCAACCTCTATGTGCTCTCGATCGTCACCGTGATCATGCTGCCGATGACCTTCGTCACCGGCTATTTCGGCATGAACACCGCCAGCCTGCCCCTGACCAGCCCGGACGGCATGGGCTCGATGGCGTCGAGCGTGATCATTCTCGTCGTCGGCGTCCTCACCGCGATGGTGATCCGCTACGTGCTGCTGAAGAATCGCCGCGACCGCTGAGCGTCGGCCGCGCCGGGGCCGGCGCGCTCTTGCATGCGCCGGTCGAATGGGTCAATGCTTCGGGCAGGGGTGTTATCGTGGGAAAGCGTTCAGTCATGACGATCAGCCGGGCCGCCGTCGTTAATCTGCACGATCTGGTGATGACGGCGGCGGCGGTGGTGCTGGCGCTCGAACTGCGGGTCGGGGGCGACATCTTCAGCGATTACGGCCCGGCGCTGTCGCTGTTCGTGCCCGTCGCGATGGCGAGCGGCGCCGTGGCCTACCGTTGGTTCGGGCTCTATCGCGGCATCTGGCGCTATGCCTCGGCGCCCGACATGATTCAACTGGTCAAGGCGGTGACGGTGCTGGTGCTGGTGTTCGGCGCGGTGGCCGTCCTGATGCCGCTGGTGCTGCCCTTGCCCAATTCGCTGCCGCGCTCGGTGCCGCTGATCCTATGGTTTGTGCTGGTGGTGCTGCTGGGTGGGCCACGCTTCGGCTACCGCATCTTCAAGGATGGCCGGCGCATCCGCCGCATGATCGAAGAGGGGCTGGGCGAGATTCCGGTGCTGTTGATCGGGGTCGGCGATGCCGCCGCACTCTTCATCGGCTCTCTGGCCCACGCCCCCGACGCGCCCTACCGGGTGGTCGGCGTGCTCGACGACAAGGACGAGACCCGCCGCGTCGGCCGCGACATCCGGGGCGTGCCGGTGCTGGGCGGGCTGGTCCACCTGATCGAGGTTGTGGAGGGGCTGGACCGGCGCGGCCTCCGTCCGCAGCGCCTGATCTTGGCCAAGAGCCAGGACGAGATGCCGGCCAAAACCCTGCGCCGGCTGCTCGAACAGGCCGAGGCGCTGGGGTTGCCGCTCTCGCGGCTGCCCAGCCCCACCGAGTTCAAGGAGGCGCTGGGCGAAGGCAAGGTTGAACTCAGGCCGATCATGCTGGAAGACCTGCTGGGCCGTCCCCAGGCCGTGCTCGACCGCGGCGCCATCGCGGGGCTGGTCGGCGGCCGGCGGGTGCTGGTCAGCGGTGCCGGCGGCACCATCGGCAGCGAGCTGACCCGCCAGATCGCCGCGCTCAGGCCCTCGCGGCTGATCCTGATCGAGAACGGCGAGTTCAACCTCTACACCATCGACATGGAACTTCGGGAGCGCTTCCCGGCCCTTGATGTCCGGTCGGTGCTTGCCGACGTCCGCGACCGCGGGCGCATCGCCGCCCTTTTCGGGGAGCACCGGCCCGAACTGGTGTTCCATGCCGCGGCGCTGAAGCATGTGCCGCTGGTCGAGGAGTGTCCGGCCGAGGGCGCGCTGACCAATGTCTTCGGCACCCGCAACGTCGCCGACGCCGCGCGGGCGGTGGGGGTGCTGGCGATGGTGCTGATCTCCACCGACAAGGCGGTGCGGCCCAGCAGCGTGATGGGCGCGACCAAGCGGGTCGCCGAATCCTACTGCCAGGCTCTCGACACCCTGGTCATGAGCAGCGCCACGCCGACTCGCTTCGTCACCGTGCGTTTCGGCAACGTGCTGGGCTCCAGCGGTTCGGTGGTGCCGCTGTTCCAGCGCCAGCTGGCCCGCGGCGGCCCGCTCACCGTCACCCACCCCGAGATGCGCCGCTACTTCATGACCGTGCGCGAAGCGGTCGAACTGGTGCTCCAGGCCTCGGCCCACGGCATCGCCCATCCCGACGAGCGCGGCCGGATTCTGGTTCTCGACATGGGCGAACCGGTGCGCATTCTGGAACTGGCGCGGCAGATGATCCGGCTCTCCGGCCACAAGCCCGGCGTCGACATCCGGATCGAATTCGTTGGCCTGCGCCCGGGCGAGAAGCTGTTCGAGGAAATCCTTCACGAGGCCGAGGCGCCGGAGCCCACCGAGGCCGATGGCGTTTTCGTCGCCGCGCCGCGGCTGATCGACCATCAGCCGCTCAGCGCCGCTCTCACCGGCCTCGAGGCCGCCGCCCGCGCCGGCGATCACCCGGCGGTGGTGGCGCAGTTGCGCTTGCTGGTGCCCGAATACCAAACACCGGCCAGCGGATACGAAACTGCGTCGGAACCCGCAAAGACCGCTTGCGCCGTGCTCCCACCCGTGTCATAACCCCGGCCGCCGGACCGGTCGCTGCGGTAGCTCAGTGGTAGAGCACTCCCTTGGTAAGGGAGAGGTCGAGAGTTCAATCCTCTCTCGCAGCACCATTCTTCTGAAGGACTTACCGGCTCCTTACTCCCGACACGCAGAAATTTGGGAGTATCCGCTTGGGAGTAACAGGGACTATCGGCCCTTGGTGATACTCCCAAGGACGGCCACCGCATCCCGCCCCCACGATGGTTGAAAGTGAGCGTAAAGCTCCGTGGTCTTGGCCGTGCTGTGCCCCAGCAACTGCGCGATCACCCATAGATCGATCCCGGCTTTTGCCATCAGTGTCCCGGCTGTGTGGCGAAGCGTGTGGCTCGTTACCCCCTTCAGCCCAGGCAAGGTCCAGCGCCTCCTTGAGGATTCCGACTTCCATCGTCTTGCGCCCAAGCAGGCGCTCCAGTTCGCGCACCCGCTCCTCCAACCGCCGCGTCTCGGACGCCGCAACCACATCGTCATCGGCCCGCACCGCTTCCCGCCCGCCGTCGCTCATCAGCCGCCTCCATCGGAACACCAGATTCGGGGCAAGCCCGTGACGGCGGGCAACATAGCTCACCGACTGCCCCCGTTGCAGCGCCTCCGCGACGATCGCCAACTTCTGCTCCGTCGTGTACCGGCGCCGGCGGCCCACACCAGTGATGATTTCCACCTTCGAAAACGTCTCGGACATAGGCATAGCCCCAGGTCTATCCCTGGGTCCTCAGGCTATGCCGCCTGTCCGGTCCAAACGGGGAGCACTCCACCCCCGATGTTCTCAAACCGGGGGGCAGTCTCCCTCACGCGGCAGACTTTGAACAGGTGGGGCCCTCTTCACGCTTACGTTCAACCCTGCCCACCTGGATGGGCCGCGCCGACCGGCGTCTTGGTCAACTCGGCGGTGCCGGTCAGTAACTGTTCACGGGGTTGGCAAAAGGGCTTGCCAAGGCGGTCTGAGTACGATTC
>JBAXPR010000066.1:0-21061 GCA_037132135.1 Rhodospirillaceae bacterium | reverse complement strand
TGTTGTGAAAGCGGCTCGACATCTTCTCGCAGACATAGGCCATCCAGGGCTCGTCGAGCAGGGTGGTCAGCGGTTCCTTGTGAAACGTCGGGAACAGTCCGAAGCGGCTCTCGACCCAGCCCTTGAGCACCGCGCCTTCGGGGCCGTTGCTGTCGTGGCCCCAGCCGCGCAGCAGCCGGTAATAGCTGGAACGGTAGCGGCGCGGCCCCTCCTCCTTGTGCTTGGACTTCTGTTCGGGGTCGAGCCCGAACACCGCCTCCATGTAGGTCTCGAAGGCCAGCGCCGCATCCTCGGCGCCGTCGGAATCCTCCAGCATCTCAAAGAGGCTGCGGTTGGTCGAGCGCACCCCCATCAGATGCAGCGCCACCGGCTCGTCATTGAAGGCAACCGAACTCAGCCAGCCGGTGGGAACGCCGAGCAGGTTGGTGCTGTGGCCGGACTGGTTGGGACGGCGGCGGTCGGCGCTGCAAAACTCGGGACGCAGGGCGTTCATGGGGCGGGCGCTCGGAAGCGGCGAATCCCTCCCGTATATCGTGAATGGCTAATGTAAGGAAGGACGCATTGCGATCTTGGTCATGACGGCCCCCGGCCGGGCGGCACGCCGAAGAACTCGAGCTGCCAGATCATCTCGTCGGCGCTGAGCGGGTAGCCGGCGCCCTCGCGCGGGTAGACATATTGGCTGGGCGGGATCATCAGCTCCTTTTGCAGCAGAAAGGCGGTGCGCATCGACAGCTCGGCCCGCCAGGCCAGCGCGGTGATCGCCCGGCCGCTGCGGGCGTGGAGCAGCTTGTCGACCAGCAGCGGCGGAATCCCCGAGCGCAAGGCCAGGGCGGCGCGCAGGAAGTCCATCTGCTTCCACGAGAGCGCGTCTTCCAGCGCCGCCTCGTCGAGAGTGCCCTTGCGCAGCATGCGGGCGGCCCGCCGCTCGGGGTTTTCGGCGGGATCGGTGTCGTGCAGCCATTCGATGCGCCGCCGGGCCACCCGAACGATGTCGCGCACGGTGGCGGCATCGAAATCGTCGCGGCCGCGCAGATACTCCAGCGCCGCCTGATCGACGAAGCCGACCAGCCGGAGCACCAGCCGGGGCGGCAGCGAGGGGCGCCGCACCAGCTTGCTCTGCCAGTCGCTGTGCTGCCGGGACTCCTCGACCAGCCCCTCCATGGTGTCATCGGCGATCACCGCGCCCTGATTGTCGAGCAGGATGCCGGTGGCTTCACTGTCGCCGATCTGGCAGACCGCGTCCGACACCGGCGCCGAGACCCGGGCCCGCCCGGCGATCGCCGCCACCGCCCACGAGGTCGGCCGGCCCTGGAGAATGGCCAGGAGATCGGCGTCGCTGAGGCTGGCGCAGCAGCGCAGAATCGGCTCGGCGACCAACCGCTCGACATCCTGAGCCAGCCGCAGGCAGAGCGCGGGCGGCGCGCAGGCAACGTCCTTGATTGCGGTCGCGAGGGCGGTCCGGACCACCACCGCCTCATCCTGGGCCAGCTTTTCGAGCGCCATGCAGGTGAGGTTGAACACCTTGTCACGGCCGCCGCGCGACAGGCTGGGCAGCAGGCGTCCCAGCCGGTCGGCCAGCGCCGCCCGCATCGGGTCGGGGCCGGAGAGGTCGATGAGGTCATTCTCGTCGACCGGCACCAGCACCGGCAGCGCCAGCTCCGCCGTGGGCGGAGACCCGGAGGGAAGTCCGGACCCCGGGGGGGCCTGGAGCGGAGGCGGGGGCGGGGGTCCGTCGAACAGGTAGTCCAGCGACTCGGAATCCGGTGCCGGCTCGGCGGCGGCGCTGCGGCGCTCGGATCGTTCGGGTGAACCGCTCAACACTCCCTTCAAACCCATGGCCGTCCCTCCCCGCACCGTGCCGGTGTTTATAATCCCGTTCGAGGTCGAAATCAGGCTAATTCCCCGCACCACCCGCGACGTGCTACGCTGGGTCGCTGGTGCGGGGGAGACGAAACGCCATGGTCCGCGAGCAACGGGGCACGACAACCGGGCTGGAGGCCTGCGATCTGTTCGCGGGGCTGGCTCCGGGCGCGGTGTCAACGCTGGAGCAGGGCTGCCGGTGGCTGCGCCTGCCGGCCGGGCATACCGTGTTCCGCCACCAGGATACGCCCGACGCGGTCTATGTCGTGATCGAGGGCGCGGTGCGCGCCTTCCTGCCGGTCGAGGACGGGCTCGAGATCACCTACGCCCGCTTCGGCCCCGGCGACCTCTTCGGCGAGTTGGCCGCTCTTGACGGCGGCGCCCGCTCGGCCGACGTCGTCACCCTCACCGAGTCGGTGATTGTCGCCTGCCCGCGTCCGGCGTTTCTGGCCGCGCTGGCCCGGGATGCCGACCTCAGCCTGCGCCTGCTGGTCCGCCTCGCCGGCGTCATCCGCCAGTCGAGCCGGCGTATCGCCGAAATCAGCGGCCTTACCGAGGTTCAGAGAGTCTATCTTGAGCTGCTGCGCCTCGCGCTGCCCGACCCGTCCGGAGACGGCGGCTGGATGGTGCGGCCGGCGCCACTGCACAAGGACATCGCGGGCTGGGCCGGCACCACCACCGACCGGGTCGGCCGGGCGCTCGGACATCTGATCCGGGAGGGTGTGGTGCAGCGGCGGGCCGGCGCCCTCGCCATTCTCGACCGCAGGCGCCTCGAAGCCATGACCCACGACCACGAGGTCCCGGCCGGCATCGCCTGAGCCGGATTGAATCGGCGGCCGGGCTTGCCTACAGTCCGGCCGCGACCGGCAAAGGACTCTCAGAGCGATCATGATTTCCGAACTCAACCAGCGTTCGCGGGAGATTTTCCGGCATATCGTCGATGCCTATGTCGAAACCGGCGAGCCCGTGGGCTCGCGCACGGTTTCGCGCCGGCTGGGCCAGAGCCTCTCGGCGGCAACGATCCGCAATGTCATGGCCGATCTTGAGGAGTATGGGCTGCTCTACGCGCCTCATACCTCGGCCGGGCGGATTCCCACCGAGGCCGGGCTGCGCCTCTTTGTCAACGGCCTGCTGGAAATCGGCGCCCTCAGCGATACCGAGCGCGAATCGATCGAGGGTCAGTGCTCCAGCGCCGGCCGCTCGCTCTCGGAGGTGCTGGCCGAAGCCGGCCAGATGCTGTCGGGGCTTTCCAGCTGCGCCGGACTGGTGGTGGCGCCCAAGACCGACCGGCCGCTGCGCCACATCGAGTTTGTCAATCTCGGCCAGGGCCGGGCGCTGGTGGTGATGGTCACCGAGGACGGGCTGGTCGAGAACCGGGTGATCGAGGTGCCGCTGGGCGTACCGGCCTCGACGCTGGTGATGGCCTCGAACTTTCTCAACGCCCGTACCGTCGGCCGCACCGTCGAGGATGTCCGTCTCGAGGTCTCGCGCGAGATCGACGAGCGGCGCAGCGAGCTGGACGAGCTGTCGTCGCGGGTGGTCGCCGCCGGACTCGCCACCTGGGCCGGCGGCACCCGCTCCACCGGCCAGCTGATCATCCGCGGCCGGGCCAAGCTGCTCGAGGACGTCACCGCGCTCTCGGACCTCGAACGCATCCGCGCCCTCTTCGAGGTGCTGGAGACCCGCGAAGCGATGGTCAAGCTGCTGGAGGAGACCGGGCGCGGCGATGGTGTGCAGATTTTCATCGGTTCGGAAAATCCGCTGTTCAAGCATGCCGGCTGTTCGATGGTGGTCTCCCCCTATATGAACAGCCGGGAGCAGGTGATCGGCGCCATCGGCGTGATCGGCCCGACCCGCATCAATTACGCCCGCATCATTCCCCTTGTCGATTATACTGCCAAAGTGATCGGCCGGCTGCTCGGCTGAACCCCCGCAGCCCCGGCCGCCTCCAGGAGAGAGCCCCCGCCATGCACGACCCGTTGAACAAGCCCCTTCCCGACGCCGAACCCGAAGCCGCCGCCCCGGAAGCGGCCGCCGCCGCGCCCGGCGCCACCGCTGCCGGCACCGGTGCCGGCAAAGGCAACGGCAACGGTCCCCACCCCGCCGAACAGCGCGCCCAGAGCCTCGAGGCCGAGGTCTCGGCGCTCAAGGACCAGTTGCTGCGCGCCCTGGCCGAATCCGAGAACATCCGCCGCCGCGCCCAGCGTGATCGCGAAGACATCTCCAAATATGCCGTCGCCGGCTTCGCCAAGGAGCTGCTGAGCGTCGCCGACAATCTGCGCCGCGCCCTCGAGGCGGTGCCGGCCGACAGCCGCGAAAACGACGAGCTGCTGAAAAACCTCGCCACCGGCGTCGAGGCCACCGAGCGCCAGCTCTCCGCCGCCTTCGACCGCGTCGGCATCAAGAAGCTCGAGCCCCAGGGCACACCCTTCGATCCCAACTTCCATCAGGTGATGTTCGAGATCGAAAACACCGGTCAGGCCGCCGGCACCGTGGTTCAGGTCCTCCAGGCCGGCTATACCATTCACGGTCGCCTGCTGCGCGAGGCGATGGTCGGAGTCGCCAAGCGCGGCGCCGACGAAGCCGCCCAGGCCCACCTCGACACCAAGGCGTGACGGCGGCAGTGCGCAAACGCTCGGTGCTGATCGCCGGGCACCCGACCAGCGTCTCCCTTGAGGCGCCCTTCTGGGACGCTCTCAAGGGGATCGCGGCGGCGCGCGGCTGCTCCCTCAATGCCCTGATCGAGTCCATCGATGGCAGCCGCGAGGCCAATCTTTCGAGCACACTCCGGGTCTTTGTGCTGAACGAGGTCCGGAGCCGGGCTACCTGACCTGCGGCGGCGGCACCGCCACCCGGACCGGCCGCCCCGACGGCCGCCGCTGCAGGGATTCGAGGAACGCCAGATTCTCCCGCACCCGCGAGCCGGCGTCGGGCAGACCCACCGCGATGCGCAGCAGCGCCTTGGCCTCATCGAGCCGGCCGGCCAGCGCCCGCGACAGCGCGTAGTTGTTGTAAATGTCCGCGGTGTCGGGGGTCAGGGTCAGGGCGACCCGGTAGTGCGCCGCTGCCTCATCGAAGCGGCCGAGACGGTCGAAGGCCACCGCCAGGGTTGCCGGCGGCTCCCAGGCTTCGGGCGCGGCCGCCATCGCGGCACGAAGAACGGTCACCGCCGCCTCGGCCTTGCCCAGACCGATGTCGGCCTTGCCTTGTTCGACCAGCAGGCGCGACTGCGGACCGAGCCGGCCCACCGCCTCGGCGAGCAGCGCCCGGGCGCTCTCGAGGTCGCCGGCATGGCGCAGCGACCGCGCCAGCCCCTCGATCACCGCCGGGTCGTTGCGGTTGTTGCGGTAGAGGGTGATATAGTGGCGGGCGGCGCCGGCCGGATCACCGGCCTGCTCGGCGTTGGCGGCCTGGCCGGCCAGGATGCGGTCGAGGGTGGCCGCCGAGGGATCGGGTGCGGGTGCGGGCGCGGTCTCGCAACCGGCGGACAGGAACATGAGGACCAGCAGGATCAGGGGCCCGAGGCGCTTGGCGAGGGGCGGAAGCGATGGCATGATGAGGCACCGTCCGTTCCGGTCGAAGACCCCCGATCTTTACCGTGCACCGAAAGGCAATGCGAGATGTTTCCCCGGCGGCTGCGCACCCCTGCCCTTGCCGTGGCCATCGGGGCGCTGATCACCGTCCCGTTTGCCGCGGCCTCGGAGACGGTCAAGGTGGCGGTGACCGCGGGAGCGGTGACCCTGCTCGAAACCACGGCTGACATCCGCACCGTGATCGTGGCCAGCCCCGAGATCGCCGACGCCACGGTCACCGGGCCGCGCAAACTCTTCCTGCTCGGGCGCCGCACCGGCCGGACCGGCCTGCTCGTGATCGGGACCGACGGCACCCCCCTGCTGGATGCCACCATCCTGGTGGCCCCGCCCGATGCCGGGCTGGTCACGGTCAATCGCGGCGGCCGGGAAAGCACGCTCTCCTGCACCCCGCGCTGCGTCGAAACCGAGGGCGGCAAAGCCGCTCAGGAGTCGCCGGCGGCACCGCCCGCGCCGGCGCCGCCGGCCCCCGCCGCGGCCACGGTGCCGGGCGGGCGGTGATTTCGGCCTGCCGAGACCCTTGACAGGCTGCGGGCAGGCGTCTCCATTGGTGGCCACCGCCGCCCGCCGTGGTTCCGCCCGTTACGAGGTTGCCCCGCCTGTGTCCAGACTCCCCCGCCCAGCGCCCCGCACCGGCGCCCTTTCGAGTTCGCGCCGGCTGGCTTCGTGGCTGGCGCCGGCGTTGCTGGCGGTTGGCCTCGGGAGTTGCAACGACTGGCCGATCCTCGGCGGCGGCAGCGGCCGGCCGGCCGGAGAGGCCTCGCTGCTCGGCACCCCGGCGGTGGAAAGCGGCTTGCAGCGGCTCAAGGCCGAGTTCGAGCAGCTGCGGCCATCAAAAAAGCCCTTGCACGCCGACGACCCCGGCGTCGCGCTCTTTGGCGAAGTGTTCAGCCGGGTGATTCAGGATCATGTCCGGACGGTCGACCCGTCGGTGCTGATCGAAGGCGCGATCAAGGGCCTGCGCAAGGCGGTCGAGCCGCCCGAGAAGGCCGCGGCCGAGAAGCCGGCGCCGGCCGAGAAGCAGCCCCGGGAAAAGCTCACCGACCGCCTGCTGATGGAAGCCGCGATCACCGGCATGATGAGCACGCTGGACCCCTATTCCAGCTATCTCAATCCGGAAGGCTACCGGAACATGCAGGCCCAGACCCACGGCGAGTTCGGCGGCCTTGGCATCGAAGTCACCATGGATCAGAAAACCGGCTTCGTGCGCGTGGTGGCGCCGATCGACGGCACCCCGGCCGCCGAGGCCGGGCTGCGCTCGGGCGACCTGATCAGCGCCGTCGACGGCGTTTCGGTCAAGGGCATGACCCTGATCCAGGCGGTGTTCCGGATGCGCGGACCGACCGGCACCTCGGTGCGTCTGACCTTCCATCGCGGCGAGACCGAGCCGCCGCGGGTGGTGGCGCTGACCCGCAGCATCGTCAAGCTGCATCCGGTGCAGGCCCGGCTCGAGGGCGAGGTTGGCTACATCCGCCTCACCACCTTCAACGAACGCACCGCCAGCGAGATGGAAGACGCCATCGCCAAGTTCAAGCAGAGCCTCGGCCACCGCTTCGCCGGGCTGGTGCTGGATTTGCGCAACGATCCCGGCGGTCTGCTCGATCAGGCGATCGCGGTTTCCGACGACTTCATCGATTCCGGCCAGATCGTGGCCGTGCGCGGCCGGCGTTCGGTCGAGGGCCGCAGCTATGAGGCCACCGGCGACAATCTGATCGCCGGCCTGCCGATCGTGGTCCTGATCAACGGCGGCTCCGCCTCGGCCTCCGAGATCGTCACCGCCGCGCTCCAGGACCATCGCCGGGCGCTGGTGTTCGGCACCCGCTCCTATGGCAAGGGCTCGGTGCAGACGGTCAGCCCGCTGCGCGACGGCGGCGCCCTGCGACTGACCACCGCCCGCTATTACCGTCCGGCCGGAACCAGTGTCGATTGCGTCGGCGTCAACCCCGACCTTGAAATCAAGTCGCCCCAGCTTCCGGGCCGGCCCGAGGAGCCGCATCAGGATCCGGCCACCTGCGCCGGCAATGTCCAGCCCGCCCCCCAGCCGCCGGCCCTCCGCATGGCCGACATCTGCCCCGGGGTCGAGGACATGGCCGCAGCGCCGGCCGAAGCCGACCCGGCCGAGGCCAAGGACGGCAAGGAGGCCAAGGCCGGTCCCGACATTCCGCTGCGCTGCGCCGTGACCGCGATCACGACCAAGCGGGTGGTCGCCCATCGCTGACCCCAGCCCCCGGATCACAAGGTGACCCGTGCTTGACATTGTCTTTGTTGCCGCTATCGTCGTCTTCTTTACAGCCACCAGCGGCTTCGTGCGCTTGATCGATCGCCTCTGATCCTCCGGGACCGGCAGAGCGGCGGGCGCGGCGGCGCATCCGGCCGCAAGAGACGGAGGGGCAGATGGCCTGGGATTTGTGGCTCGGAGGCGCGGTCGCCGCGCTGTTGCTGGGCTATCTTGTCTTCGCCCTGATCCGGCCGGAAAAATTCTGAGAGGCTGAGACAGCATGACCATCCAGGGTCTGGTCCAGATCGCCGTGTTCTTGGCGTTGCTGGTGGCGGCGGTTCCGCCGCTCGGCGGCTACATGGCGCGGGTGTTTGCCGGCGAACCCGTGCTGGCGGATCGGGTGCTGAAGCCGGTGGAGCGGCTGATCTATCGCCTCTGCGGCATCAATCCCGCCCGCGAACAGCACTGGACGACCTACGCCGCCGCCATGCTCGCCTTCAATCTGCTGGGCGCGCTGCTGCTGTTCGCGCTGGTCCGGCTGCAGCACTGGCTGCCGCTCAACCCCACCGGGGTTCCCGGAGTGTCGCCGGCGCTCGGCTTCAACATCGCGGCCAGCTTCGTCACCAACACCGACTGGCAGGCCTACAGCGGCGAGCAGGCGCTGAGCACCCTCAGCCAGATGCTCGGCCTCACGGTGCAGAACTTCCTGTCGGCCGCCACCGGCATCGCGATCCTGATCGCGCTGATCCGCGGCCTGACCCGCAAGAGTTCCCGGACCATCGGCAATTTCTATGTCGATGTCGTGCGCTGCACTCTTTATGTCCTGCTGCCGCTGTCGCTGCTGCTGGCGCTGTTTCTGGTTGGTCAGGGCGTGCCCCAGAGCTTTCAGCCGCCGGTAACCATCACCACCCTCGAAGGCCCGGCCCAGACCCTGGTCGAGGGGCCGGTGGCCTCACAGCTGGCCATCAAGCAGCTGGGCAGCAACGGCGGCGGCTATTTCAACGCCAACGCCGCCCATCCCTACGAAAACCCGACGCCGCTGGCCAACCTGATCCAGAGCTGGGCGATCCTCGCCCTCGCCGCCGCCCTCACCTTCACCTTCGGCCGCATGGTCGGCGACAGCCGTCAGGGCTGGTCGCTGTTCGCGGTGATGATGCTGTTGTTCCTGGCCGGCCTGACCGCCACCGCCGCCTTCGAGAGCCGGCCCAATCCGCTGCTGGCCGGGGCCGGGGTCGACCAGAGTTCGGGCAACATGGAAGGCAAGGAGGTGCGCTTCGGCGTTGCCGCCTCGGTGCTGTGGGCAACCGCGACCACCGCCGCCTCCAACGGCTCGGTCAATGCCGCCCACGACAGCTTTACGCCGCTGGGCGGGCTGGTACTGGTGATCAACATGATGCTGGGCGAGGTGATCTTCGGCGGCGTCGGGTCCGGGCTTTACGGCATGCTGGCGTTCGTGCTCGTCACCGTCTTCATCGCCGGCCTGATGGTCGGGCGGACCCCGGACTATCTCGGCAAGAAAATCGAGGCCCGCGAGATCAAGCTCTCGGTGCTGGCGCTGCTGGTGGTGCCGGTCGGTGTGCTCGGCTTCGGCGCCCTCTCCCTGATGGTCCCGGCGGGCGCGGCCGCAATCAGCCAGCCCGGGCCGCACGGGCTTTCGCAACTGCTCTACGCCTATGCCTCGGCGGCCGGCAACAACGGCTCGGCCTTTGCCGGCTTCGACGGCTCGGCGCCCTATCAGGAAGTGATGCTCGGGCTGGTGATCCTGATCGGCCGCTATGTCACGATCATCCCGCTGCTGGCCATCGCGGGCTCGCTGGCGGCCAAGAAGCGGGTGCCGCCCTCGGCCGGGACCCTGCCGACCCATGGTCCGCTGTTTGTCGTCCTGATGACGGGTGTGATCGTGATCATCGGGGGCCTGACCTTCTTCCCGGCGCTGGCGCTCGGACCGGTGGTCGAGCATCTGGCGCTGATCCATGGCAAGGCGTTTTGAACTCCGACGTTCCGAACCCTGATGTTCTGAACCTGATGGACCGATCATGATCCACCGCCCCGCCGAAGTCTCCCTGCTCGATCCCGGCATTGCCGGCCCGGCGCTGCTGGATGCCGTGCGCAAGCTCAATCCGGTGCTGATGATCCGCAATCCGGTGATGTTCGTGGTCGCGGTGGTCACGGTGCTGGCCTCGGGCATTTTTCTGCGCGATCTCCTGACCGGCAGCGCTCAGGCCAGCCTGATCGGCCAGTTGGCGGCGTGGCTGTGGTTCACGCTGGTGTTCGCCAATTTCGCCGAGGCGGTGGCCGAGGGCCGGGGCAAGGCCCAGGCCGACTCCCTGCGCAAGACCAAGACCGACATCATGGCCCGCCGGGTCGCCAGCAGCACCGCCACCACCGCCGAGCTGGTGCCGGCGGCGGCGCTCCGGGTCGGCGACCTCGTGGTGGTGGCGGCGGGCGAGATGATTCCCGGTGACGGCGACGTCGTCGCCGGCATCGCGACGGTGGACGAATCCGCGATCACCGGCGAGTCCGCGCCGGTGATCCGCGAAAGCGGCGGCGATCGCTCGGCGGTCACCGGCGGAACCCGGGTGATCTCCGACCGCATCGTGGTCCTGATCGCGGCCAATCCCGGAGAATCCTTCCTCGACCGCATGATCGGCCTCGTCGAGGGGGCCAAGCGCCAAAAGACCCCCAACGAGATCGCCCTGACCATCCTCCTGGTCGGCATGACCATCATCTTCCTGATCGTGGTCGTGACCCTCGAAGCCTTCGCGGCCTATTCGGGCACCATGGTGCCGGTGGTCTATCTGGTGGCGCTGCTGGTGACCCTGATTCCCACCACCATCGGCGGCCTCCTGTCGGCGATCGGCATTGCCGGCATGGACCGGCTGGTCAAGGTCAATGTGGTGGCCAAGTCCGGCCGCGCCGTCGAGGCCGCGGGCGACATCGACGTGCTGCTGCTCGACAAGACCGGCACGATCACGCTCGGCAACCGCATGGCCTCGGAGTTCATCCCGGCGCCCGGCGTCACCGAGCGCGAACTGGCCGAGGCCGCGCTGCTGGCCTCGCTGGCCGACGACACCCCCGAGGGCAAGTCGATCGTCGCGCTGGCCCGCGAGCGATACGGCCTTGAGGCGATCGGCGACGATGCCGCGGCGGGCCGGCTCGGCACCCTGCGCTTCGTGCCCTTCAGCGCCCAGACCCGGATCAGCGGCGTCAATACCCCGGTCTCGGAGATCCGCAAGGGCGCCCCCGACACCATCCTCAATGCCTATCTGGCCAGGAAGACCGCCGGCCAGCCGGTGCGCAACGTCCGCGAGCTGACCCTGGCGGTGGAGCGGGTGGCGAAGGTCGGCGGCACGCCGCTGGTGGTGGCGCGCGACGGCATCGGCCTCGGCGTGATCTTTCTCAAGGACATCATCAAGCCCGGCATCCACGACCGCTTCCTGACCCTGCGCCGGATGGGCATCCGCACCGTGATGATCACCGGCGACAACCCGCTGACCGCCGCCGCCATCGCCGCCGAGGCCGGGGTCGACGATTTTCTCGCCGAGGCCACGCCCGAGCGCAAACTCGATCTGATCCGTTCCGAGCAGGCCCGGGGCCGGCTGGTGGCCATGTGCGGCGACGGTTCCAACGACGCTCCGGCGCTGGCCCAGGCCGACGTCGGCGTGGCCATGAACACCGGAACCATGGCCGCCCGCGAGGCCGGCAACATGGTCGACCTCGAAAGCGATCCGACCAAGCTGATCGAGATCGTGATGATCGGCAAGCAGCTGCTGATGAGCCGGGGCTCGCTGACCACCTTCTCGATCGCCAACGACGTCGCGAAGTATTTCGCGATCATTCCCGCCCTCTTCATGGCCACCTATCCCGAGCTGGCCGAACTCAACATCATGGCGCTGGCCAGCCCGGAAAGCGCGATCCTCTCGGCGACCATCTTCAACGCCCTGGTAATCGTGGCGCTGATCCCGCTGGCCCTGAAGGGGGTCGCCTATCGCCCGGTCGATGCCGCGGCTCAGCTGCGGCGCAACCTGCTGGTTTATGGCGCCGGCGGGCTGGTGGTGCCGTTCATCGGCATCAAGCTGATCGATCTCGCCATCAACGCCCTGCATCTGGTGTAATCCCATGCTGGCTGAACTCAAACCCGCGCTCCGCCTGCTGCTGGTGCTGACCCTGCTGACCGGCGCCATCTATCCGGCGATGGTGACCGGGCTGGGGCAGCTGCTGTTTCCCGCCGAGGCTCAGGGCAGCCTGATCGAAGGCGAGGGCGGCCGGCTGCTCGGCTCGGCCCTGATCGGCCAGCGCTTCAGCCAGGCCGGCTATTTCCACTCCCGGCCCTCGGCGGCCGGCGCGCCGGGCTATGACCCGGGCCAGTCCGGTGCCAGCAACCTGCCGGCGACCAGCAAGGCCGAGATCGCGGCGGTCACCGCCCGCGCCGCCGCCGCCCGCGCCGACTATCCGGCCGGCACGGCGCCGCCGGTGCCGCTGGAGCTGGTCACCGCGTCGGCCAGCGGCCTCGACCCGCACCTGTCGCCCGCCGCCGCCCTCTATCAGGTGCCGCGGGTCGCCCGCGCCCGCCACCTCGGCGAACAGGAGGTCCGCACCCTGGTCGAACTGCTGGTGGAAAAGCGCTCGTTCGGCGTGCTCGGCGAACCGCGGATCAATCTCCTGAAGCTCAACCTCGCCCTCGACGAGCTGACGAAGACCCTGGCGCCGCCGGCGGCACCACCGCCGGCGCCAGCGTCAGCCAGAACCAGGGGCCCGACGCCGTAACCCAAGGGGGATCGCCGATGATCACGCTCTATCGCCTGCTGGCCGCCCTGATGCTGTCCGGGGCCGCGCCGGCGCTCGCCGAAGAGGCCCACGTCCTCTATCAGACCTCGATCATCAATGCCCTGCTGCAGGGGGTTTACGATGGCGCCACCACCATCGGCGACCTGCACAAGCATGGTGACTTCGGCATCGGCACCATCAACGGCCTGGATGGCGAACTGATCGGGCTCGAGGGCCGCTTCTATCAGATCCGCAGCGACGGCACCGTCCATCTGCTCGATGACGATGTCCGCGTCCCCTTCGCCACCGTGATCGAATTCGAGGCCCAGCAGCATGTCAACCTCCCCGGTGCCCGGGATTTTACCGGCCTTGGCGCCGCCCTCGACGCCCGTCTGGCCTCGGTCAACACCGTGGTCGCGGTGCGCATCCACGGCCAGTTTCCCTGGCTGAAGGTGCGCAGCGTGCCGCGCCAGACCCCGCCCTACCGGCCGCTGGCCCAGGTGGTCGAGGGCCAGTCGGTGTTCGAATTCGTCAATCTGCCCGGTACCCTGGTCGGCTTCCGCACGCCCGAGTACATGCGCGGCCTCAATGTGCCGGGCTGGCACCTGCACTTCCTCTCCGACGACGGCGACCACGGCGGCCATGTCCTCGACCTGCGACTGGAGCCGGTGATCGCCGATCTCGATTACGCGGAAAAGGTCGAGGTCGCGCTGCCCCGGGATGGCGCCTTTCGCGGCGCCGGCCTCGGCGGCGACATGAAGGAGGCGTTGCACAAGGTCGAGCAGGGCGGGCGCTGACGCGGCGCTCCCGAGCGGGATCAGACGGGGCTCCGGGGACGGGTCACGCGACCGGGGCGTGGCTGCGGACGAAGTCGGCCAGCTGGCGTTCGATCACCAGCACATGATTGGCGGTCCAGCGAAAGATAAACTCGGCCATCACCGCGCTGGCGTCGAGGTTTGACCGGACCTTGCCCATGATCTTGTCGAGATCGGTTAGCATCTGATCATGATCGCGCTTGTGCTCCGCGCGGTTAGGATAATTGATATCCCTCATGAATTCTTCTTCCATTACGAAATGGTCATCGCAATAGTTGCAAAACTCAAGCACCATATCCGCGACATCCTCGCGCTTGCCCGCCTGCGCCGCAATGTGGATGCGGTTGGCCAGGGCGATCAGGTAGCGGTGATCGCTGTCGATCTCCTCGACTCCGGTTTCCAGCGACTCATTCCATTCGATCAGCATCGCGAGGCGTCCGGTTTGGCGGATCAGGTCAGGCCGCAGAGGTTTCGACTTTACGGTTCTGTTCGCGCGTCTTCAAGAAACGCAGGGTCGGAAAATCCTCCTGCGCGCGGTTGAGGTGCCATGCGTTGCGTGCAAGAAAGACCAGCGCACCGTCGTGATCCTCGGCCAGGGCCGAGCGGTTGCCATCAATGAAGGTTTTTAGCAGCACGGCATCGCTGCATTCGATCCAGCGCGCGGCGTCGACCCCGGCGCCCTCGAAGCGGGCCGAGAGGCTGTATTCGGCTTCGATCCGCGCCGCCAGCACCTCGAACTGCAGCGGCCCGACCACGCCGACCACCCAGTCGGCCCCCGAGAGCGGCTTGAAGACCTGACTCGCGCCTTCTTCGGCGAAATGGTCGAGAGCTTTACGCAAATGCTTGACCCGCATCGGATCATCGAGTCGCACCCGTTGCAAAACCTCGGGGGCAAAACTGGGAACCCCGGTGTAGCGCAATTCCTCATTGCCCTCGATCAGGGTATCACCGATCCGTAAACTCCCGTGGTTGGGGATGCCGATGATGTCGCCCGGCCAGGCGTCCTCGGCCAGCTCGCGGTCGCGGGCCATGAACAGCACGGCGTTGTTGACCGCCAGAATCTTGCCCGAGCGGCTGTGCCTGAGCTTGACCCCGCGCCGGAAGTGGCCCGAGCAGAGACGGACAAAGGCGATGCGGTCGCGGTGGTTGGGGTCCATGTTGGCCTGGACCTTGAAGACGAAGCCGCTGACCCGCTCCTCGGTCGGCTCGACCAGCCGGCCCTCGGCCGGTTGCGGCCGAGGCGGCGGCGCGTAGGCGGCCAGCCCGTGCAGCAACTCCTGGACGCCGAAATTGTTGATGGCGCTGCCGAAGAACACCGGCGTCATGTGGCCCGAGCGGTAGGTGTCGAGATCGAAGGCCGGCATCAGGCCGCGCGCCATCTCGACCTCGTCGCGCAGGCGTTTGGCGGCGTCGGCGGGCAGCATCTGGTCGAGCCGGGGGTCGTCGAGGCCCCGGCACTCCAGGCCCCCGCTCGCAACGTCGCCAAGGGTGCGGTCCATCAGTACGAGGCGGTCGTTGATCAGGTCGTAGCAGCCGAGAAAATCGCGGCCCATGCCGATCGGCCAACTGCCGGGCGTGACGTGAATCTGCAGGCCGTCCTCGATCTCGCTGATCAGGTCGAAGGGGTCGCGCGCCTCGCGGTCCATCTTGTTGACGAAGGTGATGATCGGCACGTCGCGCAGCCGGCAGACCTCGAACAGCTTGCGGGTCTGGGTCTCGATGCCCTTGGCGCCGTCGATCACCATCACCGCGCTGTCGACCGCCGTGAGGGTGCGATAGGTGTCCTCGGAAAAATCCTCGTGACCCGGAGTGTCGAGCAGGTTGAAGCAGCGGTTCTGATACTCGAAGGTCATCACCGAGGCGGTGACCGAGATGCCGCGTTCGCGCTCGACCTTCATCCAGTCCGAGCGCGCCCGCCGCTGCTCGCCCCGCGCCTTGACCGCCCCCGCCAGCTGAATCGCGCCGCCGAACAGCAGCAGCTTCTCCGTCAGCGTCGTCTTGCCGGCATCGGGATGGGCAATGATGGCGAAGGTGCGCCGGCGGGCGATTTCATCGAGCATGGGACGGGAGCTTCGGGTCTGAGGAGGACGGCAGTCATAGCAGGATATCGCCCGGTTGGCCAAGGGCGGGGGCGCGGGGCCGGAGGCGCGGGCGCATATCCAGGGGTATATACCATGACTTTCGCCTCTCCGGATAAGTCCCGGAGAGGCGCAACACGGCGGCTCTGCCATGAGGCCGGGACGCTCACATCCCCAGCTGAATGCCGAAGCTGTAGAGCGCTTCAGGCGCATCAAGGCACAACGCCGCCGCGCTCCGGACGTGCACGGCGCACGAGCGGAGCGCGGCGGCGCTGATAGCGGCGACTATGCCTGACGCTTCTTCACCGGCGCCGTGCCGCCCTTATGGTTGGCATGGGGGGTGGCATGGGCGTTGGCGTGGGCATGGGGGTGCGGATAGGGGCCGGCAGGCTTGCGCGGTCGGGCAGCCGCGGCGGGAGCGGTGAGGGTGGTGCGGCGGGGCGGCGCCGGGCGGGGCTCCAGGCCGGGAATGGTGTGGGCGGTCAGCGGCTTGCCGAGGAACTTCTCGATCGCCCGCACCTGGGTGATTTCCCGGTTGGTATAAAAGGAGATCGCGACGCCCGAGGCCCCGGCCCGGCCGGTGCGGCCGATGCGGTGGACATAATCCTCGGCGACCCGCGGCAGATCGAAATTGATGACATGGCTGATATCGGCGACATCGAGACCGCGGGCGGCGACGTCGGTGGCCACCAGCAGCCGGATGCGGCCACGGCGGAGGGCGTCGAGGGTGCGGTTGCGCTGGGGCTGGCTCATGTCGCCATGGAGTGCCGCGGCGGCATGACCGCCCTGCCCCAGAGTCTCGGCCAAACGGTCGGCATCGCGCTTGGTCGCGGCGAAGACGATCGCCTTGCTCACATCCTCGCTCTCGGCGAGATGACTGAGCAGCCGGTGCTTGTGCTCGAGATCGTCGGCACGCAGCAGCCGCTGTTCGATCGCCTCGCAGGAAATCTGCTTGCCCGCGATGTCGACCCGCACCGGATTGCGCAACAGCCGGGCCGACAGCTTGATCATCGGCGCATCGACGGTGGCGGTAAAGAGCAGGGTCTGACGCTCGGCCGGGCAGGCGGCGGCGATCTTCTCCACCGGTTCGAGGAAGCCCATGTCGAGCATGCGGTCAGCCTCGTCGAGCACCAGCAGCTCGACCCCGGAGAGATCAAGCCACGCGCGGTCGAGATGGTCGATCAGCCGACCGGGCGTCGCAACGATCACATCGGCCCGACGCTCAAGCAAACGCCGTTGCTCACGATATGGCATGCCGCCAACAATGACGCCGGTATTGACGCGGCAGAATTTGGAATAGCGGCGCACCGCTTCCAGCGACTGCGAGGCCAACTCGCGGGTCGGCGACAGGATCAGCACCCGCGGCCCGATGCTGCCGGCGGTACGGCGCACCAGCGACAACCGCTGCAGAGCGGGGAGCACGAAGGCGGCGGTCTTGCCGGTGCCGGTGTTGGCGGAGGCGATCAGATCGCGCCCCTCGAGAATCGCCGGGATCGCCTGGACCTGAACCGGGGTGGGGTTCTGGTAACCACAGCCTTCGATGGCGGAAAGCAGGGCGGGGATCAAACCGAGTTCGGCAAAAGCCGGAGCGATAACAGTGGTCAATCGGGTTCCTTTGGGACAGGGCAGTATATGACGGGATCGTCGAGGCTGGCGCGGGTCTCCTGACGACCCCAAAACAAACGCGACGCCAAACGGCGTCGCGGTTCTGCCACCCAGTGCCGCGACATATAGCAGCAGATCCAAAAAAACGCCAGAGTCTTTTCGCACTGCGAAGACGGCCCTGGTCGGGACACGGGCCGGGCGGGGCACCGACACCGCTCTTGACGGCTACGCCGCGCGGGTGATTTCTGATGCGAGGCGGTCAACCGAGGGGAGAACGCACCCGTGACGGCATCCGGCGACAGCGTGCTCCAGGCGCTCCAGGACGCGCTCGGGCGCGGCGAGAAGACGGCGCTGGCGGCGGCGCTGGCCGGGCTGGAGCGCGACCCGGACGGCGAGGCCCAACTGGCCCTGCTCGACGCCGCGTGGCGGGCGCCCCGGGCCGAGGTCATCGGCCTGACCGGCCCGCCCGGAGTCGGCAAATCGACCCTGACCGGGGCGCTGATCGCGGGCTTTCGGCGCGACGGCCGCACGGTGGCCGTGATCGCGGTGGATCCGTCGTCCCGGCGCAGCGGCGGCGCCCTGCTGGGCGACCGGGTCCGCCTCGCCACGGATCCCGAGGATACCGGCCTGTTCGTGCGCTCGATGGCGGCGCGCGACCGGTTGGGCGGGCTGGCCGGGCTGACCGTCGCCGCGATGGTGCTGATGCGCGCACTCTACCAGGTGGTGCTGATCGAGACCGTCGGTGTCGGCCAGTCCGAAACCGACGTCGTCACCGCCGCCGACACCGTGGTCTTCTGTGTCCAGCCCGGTTCGGGCGACAGCCTGCAATTCATGAAGGCCGGCATCCTCGAGATTCCCCACATCGTGGTCGTGACCAAGGCCGACATGGGCGCCGCCGCCACCCGCGCCCTGACCGACGTCACCGGCGCGCTCGGTCTGGCCGGGGACGAGTCGGGCTGGCGGGTGCCGGTGCTGGCGCTGTCCGCCCTGCACCGCGACCGCGGCGTCGGGGACCTGATGGCGGCACTGGCCGCCCGCGCCGCCTTTCTCGGCGCCGATGGCCGGCTGGAGCGCCAGCGCCACGCCCAGGCCGCCGACTGGCTGACCGGCGCCGTGCGGGACCGCTTCGGCCGCGAGGGCCTCAAGCGCCTGGGCGGCCTCGCCCTGCCGGCCGGGGCGCCGCCGTTCGGCCGGCTGAAAGAGATTCTGTGTCACCTGTGAGAGGAGAAACGAGGATGCCGCGTCTGCTGATTCTGATTCTGCTCGTGCTGGGTTTGGGCGGCGCCGATGCCGCACTGGCCCAGGAGGCCCACAAGTTCCTGCACAACACCAATCCCTCGAACCCGCTCTTCGAGTGCAATCAGCACACCATGGGCCAGATGGCCTGTCAGGCCGGTCATCGCTGCAAATGCCTCTACAACGCATTCGGCAGCGCCATGCAGGGTCTGCCGCCCGGCTATCGCTGGGACTGCGGTCTCGAGCACGGCACCTGCATGAGCGACGTTCCGGCCACCACCAGCGGCAACTACGGGACCGCGCCGCAGACGGTGCCGACGCCCCAGGTGATCGTGCCTTATCCCATGAAGTAGCCGCGGCGTGGCCGGCGGTCGTGGCGGCCTGCGCGCAAAACAGGCGCGCCCCGCGGCGATGAGTCCGTCCCGCAAACCCCGAATAAGAAAATGGCCCCTATTTTCGGCGGGGATGCCGATCCATCCGGGGGCAATTTGTGGTCACGATTTATGCAAATGCCCCAAGCAGCTGCCTTGTTATTGGGCTTTTTTGGTATAGGCTGCGCAATGTGTGCTGATATCGCCACAGAACCTTCGCAACATCCAGGATTATGTCCGTTTAAACTTGCCTGAACCGGCCGGGAGAGATTTTATTGGGGCATCAAATCTGGTTGGCCGGCTCGCATCGGCCCAATGGTCAGGAGGATAGTCACCATGAAAAGGTCCCTGCTTGCTGGTTGCGCGGTCGTCGCATTCGCTGGACTGTGTGGAAGCGCTGTGGCCGCTGATACGGCGGCCGGAAAATTCGACATCAAGATCGGTGGCGATGCCTATTTCACCGCCGGGTATTCCGGGCAAAGCTCAACGACAAACCTCATTCCGACCGATCGCAAGGGCGCCGGCGATTTCACCAATCGCTTCCGCCTGCAGGTGACGCCGACCGCCACCGCCGACAACGGCCTTGAGTATGGCGCCAATCTGCGCGTTCGCGCCTGGCTCGGCTCGGGCGGCGTCGACGCCGATCAGGCTTACATTTTCGCGGACGGCCGCTGGGGCCGGGTTGAAGCCGGTCTGACCCCCGGTCCGAACAACCAGTACGGTGTGACGGCGCCGAGCGGCTTCGGCACCGGTGGCGTCGTCGGCGACTGGGGCGAAGGTCCGGTCACTCCCCCCGGAACCGGGTCGTGGCTGACCAACCAGAACACCTTCATCGCCGGGACCCTCGGCACCGACTTCAACTTTGTCACCAGCGACAACTGGTCGACCAAGATCAACTATTTCACGCCGCGCCTTTTCGCCCAGGAAGAGGCCAACACCGGCCTGATGGGCATGGTCTCCTACGCGCCGCAGAATCTGAGCATTTCGACCGGCGTCAGCCGGGCCAGCCGCGTCCCCTTAGGTCTGGGCAATCTCAATCAGACCAACGACAGCCTGTGCGGCTACAACATCGCATCGAGCGCGGGCTCACTCCAGGGCTGCTATTGGAAAAACATGGTCGAGGCCGGCCTGCGCTATGACGGCAGCTTCCGGGGCATCACCATTTCCTCCAGCTTGGGCTATGAGCACGGCGATGCGCCGACGCCACCTCCGGGGACCGCGAGCTTCAACAACCTCGACGCCTTTCAGTTCGGTTTCCAGGTCGGCTACGCGGGCTTCCTGGTCGGCGGCAGCTACCTGAACGCCGGCAAGTCCGGCTATACCAAGGCCGCGGTTGCTCCGACCGCCCTTGGCGCGGTGCGCCAGCGGACCGCCCAGTCCACCTTTACTGGCGGCATTTCCTACGAAACCGGCCCGGTGATCGTCGGCTTCAACTATGCCCATGGCGAAGACGCCGGCCAGCTCTCGCTGCCCGGTTCCCGCACCGCCGACCTCTATGCGGTGGGCGCGACCTACACCGTGGCCCCGGGCTTCACCACCTCGCTGGAGTACGTGCGGAGCACCACGCACAATCAGGCCGGCTTCAACGTCGGCTCGTCCGATTACATCGGGGGGAACAATTCGACCGCCAGCGGCAACGCCAATCTGTTCCTCTGGAAGAACGTGATCACCTTCTAATCCCGGTTCAACCAGATATCGCGATGAAAAGAGGGGCAGGTCTGCCCCTCTTTTTTTTGCCGGCGCCTCCCGGTCACAGCGCCGCGTCCGCCCCCGCCATCACCGTCTGCGCCCCCGCCATGATGGCCGAAAAGAGACCGCTGGTTTCAGGCAGCAGTTTGGCCATATAGAATCGCGCGGTGGCGAGTTTGGCCGCGGCCAGCGGGTGATCGGGACGGGCCTGGACCACCTTGGCCATCCTCAGCCACATCGCACCAAGCGCGACCAGACCGAAGAGGCGGAGATAGTCGCTGGCGGCGGCGGCGGCCTCGTCGGGGTCTTCGAGGCCCTTGAAGGCGATGGTGGTGGTGGCGGTCTGGAGCCGGCGGAAAGCCTTGGCCAGCGGGGTCGCGAGTTCGATCAGCACCGGATCGGCGCCGTCCAGCACCGCCGCCAGTTCCTCCGAGACCGGATGGAAGAAGCGGCGGAGCTGCCGGCCCATGGTTTGCGGCAGCTTGCGCCCCACGAGGTCGAGGGCCTGGATGCCGTTGGTGCCCTCGTAAATCTGCGTGATGCGGGCGTCACGGACATATTGCTCGACCCCGGAGTCGCGGATGTAGCCGGCGCCACCGAAGACCTGGACCGCGAGGTTGGCCACCTCGAAGCCGATGTCGGTAAGCAGGGCCTTGACGATCGGGGTCATCAGGGCGACGAACTCGTTCTCGGCCTCGCGAATCCTGGGGTCGGGGTGGTGCTCGGCACGGTCGATGGCGAGGCCGACCCAGTAGGCCAGCGCCCGCCCGCCCTCGATCAGCGCCTTCTGGGTCAGCAGCATGCGCCGGACGTCGGGGTGGACCAGCAGCGG
>JBAXPR010000065.1:0-21082 GCA_037132135.1 Rhodospirillaceae bacterium | reverse complement strand
CCACATCGTGCCCTGGCTGCGCGATCTGCCGCTGTCCGAGGTCTCGCTCACCGTCTCCTTCGCCTATCTCACCTACATCCTGGCCGACCATTACCTCGGCTTTTCCGGGGTGGTGGCGGTGGTGGTCAATGCCCTCGTGGTCGGTTCGATCGGCCGCACCCGCATCTCGCCCGCGACCTGGGGCGACCTTGAACTGACCTGGCGCCAGCTCGGCTTTTGGGCCAGTTCGATGATCTTCCTCCTGGCCGCGATGCTGGTGCCGCAGAACCTCTCGATGGTCAGCGTCAAGGACGCGATGCTGCTCGGGGTGGTGATGGTCGCGGCGCTGGCGGCGCGGGCGACGGTGCTGTTCGGGCTGCTGCCGCTGCTCTCGGCGCTCAAGCTGGCCCAGCACATCAGCCTCCGCCACAGCACCGTCATCCTCTGGGGCGGGCTGCGCGGGGCGCTGTCGCTGACCCTGGCGCTGGCGGTGACCGAAAGCCCCGACATCGATCCCTATATCCAGCATTTCGTCGCGGTGCTGGCGCCGGGCTATGTGTTGCTGACCCTGTTCCTGCACGGCACGACGCTGCGCGGCCTGATCCATCTGCTGCGGCTCGACCGGCTGTCGCCAACCGACCTTGCGATGCGCAACCGGGCGCTGGCGCTGGCGCTGGCCAGCGTCGCCGAGAAGGTCGAGGCGATGTCGCGGGAGTTCCACGTCAATCCCGACGTCACCCAGCGCACGGTCAAGCAATATGTCGAGCGGCAGGCCGCGATCGAACGGGAACTGGCCCGCGCCCAGGGCCTGAGCGCGGACGACCGTCTCTATATCGGCCTCGTGATCCTGATCAACCGCGAGGAGGAGCTGTATCTCCAGAACTTCAAGGTCGGCATCATCTCGCGCCCGGTGGTCGAGGCCCTGACCGACCGCACCGGCTGGCTGCTCGACGGCGTGCGCGCCGAGCGGCTGGCCGGCTATGAACAGGCGGCGCGGGAGGCGCTCGGCTTTTCCCGACACATGCTGTGGGCGCTGCGGCTGCAGCGGCGGCTCAATCTGCGCCGGCCGCTGGCCCGCCGGCTGTCGTTGCGCTTCGAGGCGCTGCTGATCAACCGCGCGGTGCTGCTCAGCCTGGAAGACCTCAACCGCCGCATGCTGACGCCGCTGCTGGGCGGCACCGCAGCCGCGACTCTGGGAATGACCCTGGCCTATCGTCGCGGGCTGGTTGATCAGGCGCTGACCGCGCTCAAGGTCCGGTATCCCGACTACGCCCCGGTGGTCGAGTTTCAGTACCTCAAGCGCGCCGCCCTGCGCATGGAGGAAAGCGAATATTCCGTGATGTACGCGGAATCGATCATCAGCCAGGAAATCCTCAACGACCTCCGGCACGATATCAAGCGGCGCTGGCGCGCGGTGGAACAACCGCTGCAACTGGACCTTGGCCTGCACCTGCCCGACCTGATCGCCCGGGTGCCGATCTTCGCCGGCCTGCCCGAGGACCGTCTGACCGTGATTGCCCGCCTGCTCAGCCCGCGGCTGGCCCTGCCCGACGAGGTGCTGGTGCGGCTGGGCGACCGCGGCGACTCGATGTACTTCATCGCCTCGGGACAGGTCGAGGTCAAGATGGCCGGCGAGAGCGCGCCGATCGTGCTCGGGGCCGGCGATTTCTTCGGGGAAATGGCCCTGCTGACCGGCGAGCCGCGCGCAGCCGACGTGCGTTCGCTCGGCTACTGCCATCTGCTGGATCTGGCCGAGCCCGACTTCCGGCGCCTGATTGAACAGGACGAGGATTTACGCCGTCATATCATGACGGTAGCGGCAGAACGCCGGGTCGCGGCCGGTCTTCAGCCCGATGCCAGGGTCGAAGCAAAGTGACCGCCCGCCTGTCCCGGTTGCACAAAGTGCCGATTCGCGTGAAAGCGGCGCGTGACAGGCCCTTAAGGGTCGGGTATATTCAGTGTGTGTTCATTTATTTTCCGGTATGATGCCGGAAGACTGAAGACCCCAACGGAATCACGCCATGGCGCCGCTGCCCCTCGACGACAAACGTACGCTCCAGGCGATCGGGATTCTGGCCGACGCGCTTGACGACGTCTCGGGAGCCGGAGTGCTCGATACCGTGCTGGTCTCGAAGGCGTTGCGGCAGGTTCTGGCCACCAAATCCCGTCCGGCGTTCGATTTCGCCTCCCGCGCCTTTTCGACCCTGGACCCCGAGGTCAAGCGGCAGGTCGCGGTCGACGCCAGCACCAAGGCCCGCGAGCAGGTCGAACAGGCGGCCGAAGAGGCGCTGCCGATCGGCATCCGCCGCGCCGCCACCGCCGCACCGACCGGCATTCTCGGCGCCCTCAACAGCCGCGGCCGCATCCCCCGCCGCCCGAGCAGCGGCGGCGGCGGCGACAAATAGGCGCAAGCCCCGTCCCTGCGGTCCCGGCCTCCCCCCGGCCCTGGCCCCGGCCCGGGGCTGTTAGACCAGATGCTCGCGCGACAGCGCCTCGGCGGCGACGTTCCAGAAACGGACGCGAAAGGCGCCCGGTTCGCCCGAGATCAGGCCGGCGTGGCCGGTCTTCATGACGTGGCTCGGCCGGTCGGGGTTGGTCACCGCGAGCAGGCGCGGAAAGAAGCGCAAGATGCCGTTGCTGCTGACCACCAGCAGCGTCTCCCTGGGGCCGGCGGTGAGCAGAACCTCATCGATGAAGCCGCGGATGTTGCCCATGATCTCGGATTCGGTGCTGCCCCAGCCGGCATCAGCGGGAAAGATGTCGCGCTGGCTCCAGGCCTCCGCGGCGGCGGCACCGCCGGGGCTGGCAGCGATCTCCTCGCTGGTCTTGCCGGCCCAGGCGCCATAATGAACCTCGTCAAGGCGGCGGTCGATCACCGGCTGGCGCCAGCGCGTCTGGGCCTCGCTGACCATCTCGGCAAAGCCGCGGGTCCGGGCAAGAGACGCCGAAAACACCCGGTCGGGCGCCAGCCCCAGCCGCACCAGGGCGGCGCCGAAAGCCCGGGCCTGCTGGCGGCCGGTGTCGACCAGCGGCAGATCGGTTTCCCGTCCAACCCACACAACTTTGTCGCCCGGGCCGAAGGTGTTGCCGTGGCGGCCGAAAATAATGTCCATGGAACCGGTTCCGTATCGTTATCGGGGTGGAGTCAGGGCAGCGGCACCAGTTCGCCGTCGCGGGCGATCAGCGCCGCGACCTGGACCGCATCCTCGGGGCTGTCGACCGACCAGTGGGTGCGGCCGCGATAGTCGGTAAGCACGATCCGGATCGGGATGCCGTTCTCGAGCGCCCGCAACTGCTCCAGCCCCTCGGCCTGCTCCAGCGGCGTCGGCGCCAGCGCGGCCAGCCGTTCCAGAGTCTCGAAGCGGTAGCCGTAAAGGCCGATGTGGCGGTAGACCGGCGGCGGCCGGGCGGAATCGCGGCTGCGCAGGGAGGGAATGATCGTCTTCGAGAAATAGAGCGCGTTCATCGCGCGGTCAAAGACCACGAGGGTGCCGCTGAAGGGCGTGGTTTCCTTGGACTTGCGCAACTCCTCAAGCTCGTCCCAGCCGAGCGGCACCGCCGGGGTGACCAGCCGGGCCGACGGGTCGGCGTGAAAGGCATCGACCAGCCCCTGGAGCACCCAGGGCGGCGTCAGCACGGCGTCGCCCTGGAAATTGATCACGGCCTCGGGCGGCCGCGCCAGGGTCCGCATCGCCTGATGGACGCGGACGGTGCCGTTCTCGCACTCGGGCGAGGTCATGATCACGCTGGCGCCGAAGCCGCGGGCATGCTCGGCCACCCGCTGATCGTCGGTGGCGATCGAAACCTGACTGACCCCGGTGACGGCGCGGGCGATCAGCCAGACCCGGTGCAGCAGGGTGGCGCCCGAGATCGGCGCCATCGGCTTGCCGGGAAAACGCCTGGAGCCGTAGCGCGCCGGAATGACCATAGCGATGTCCAAGGGGGACGTCCTCTCGGGTTGGGGCCGGTTCGGCGGGACGCCGACCGCCCTTTCTACTCCGGCCGCCGCGGCGAATACAATCACCCGGCGCGCCACCCCTTGTCGCGGCTGCGGCTTGCGGCTATCCCTCTTGCCTCAGGCCCGGTCCGTGCCGGGCAGACCCATGATGACGGGGCGCCCCTGTGGTTTTCGCTTCGATTGCCAAGAAATTCCCGCTCGTTCTTTCCTATACCCGGCTGGCCCACGACCAGCACAAGGCCGGCGGCCTCCTGGGCGGCGCCCAGCTGGTGCGCGGCGCCAAGTTCCTCGGCCGCTCGCTGATCTGGTGGTCGGACACCACGCGCTGGCTGGAACTGCTGGAGACGCTGCCGCTGGCCGGGATACCGCCGGTGGTGCGCAAGGAGATGGCGGAGAAGATCCACCGCCCCTATGCCCGGCTCAACCTCGGCACCGCCGGACGCACGGCGCTGCTGATCGGCCACTACACCATTTTGTCGGCGGCGCTGCCAGGGCCGGTGCTCGAAGCGCTGGTCTCGGGCACGCCTCTGCCGCTGGCGCGCCTCCAGGGCCGGCGCAGCCCCGACGACCGCTACACCATCCAGCTGACCCGCCACCGCCGTTTCCACCAGCAAGGCGAAGTGGTGATCGTGCTGTTCGACGAGACGCTAGATCGGGCGCTGTCAACGCTCTGCATCAATCTGCGCCTCGATCCCGATGGCCGGCGGGTGCTGTTCATCAGCGGCCTCCAGGGGCCGTCGCTGCCGATCGGCAAGACCGAGATCGTCCACGCCACCCGCAGTCTCGACGGCCTCAGGCCCAAGCGGGCGGTGCTGGAGGCGACCTACGCCCTGGCGCGCTGGCTGAAGATCGACGCCATCGTGGCCATCAGCAAGGCCAACCACATGTCGACCGGCCTCGGCCGGCGCTGGCGCGACATCCGCGCCGAATACGACGAGTTCTGGGCCGAGTTCGAGCCGGTGCTGCTGGCCGACGGCGACTTCGGCCTGCCGGCAGCGCTGCCCCAGCGCAACATCAGCGAGGTGGCGGCCAAGCGGCGCAAGGACTGGATCAACCGCAACGCCCGCCTCGACGCGATCACCGCCGACGTCACCGCCGCGCTCGAGGCGCTCGCGGCGTCTTAACCCGGCACCGTCTTACGCTCAGGCGTCGGCGAGACCGGGAGCGAAGGCGTCGTCATCGCCGGACGCCCGCTGGCGCTCGGCCGGCAGATAGACGCGAACGGTAGTGCCGGCGCCGGGCTCGCTGATCAGTTCGATCCGGCCGCCATGGACCTGGGCGTAGCGCTGGACGATCGGCAGGCCAAGACCGATGCCCTCGTGACGGCGGTCGATCGCGCCGTCGCCCTGGGTGAAGGGGTCGAAGATGCGGGCCTGGATTTCGGCGGGAATGCCGGGGCCGTTGTCGGTGATGGCCAGGGTGATGCCGCCCTCGCCGGCGGTCAGTTCGGCGATCACGGTCCCGCCGGTGTTGTTGAACTTGATCGCGTTGTCGAGGATCGAGAGCGTGAGTTCGCGCAGCCGCCGCTCATCGACCCGCGCCCACACCGGCAGGCCGGGCTCCAGCACCACCGACACCCGCTTGACCAACGCCTTCGGCGTCAGCATGGCGATGCAGCGGTCGAGCAGATCCCGGAGGTTGACCGTCCGCTCCTCCAGCACCACGGTCCCCGTCGCGCCCTTGGCATATTCGAGAATGCGGTTGACCATGTCGAGCAGATGCTTGCCGCTCTCCTCGATCAGCTTGACGTAATCGAGATAGTCGGGGGGAATCGGCGGTCGCATGTCCTGGGCCGAGATCACCTCGGAAAAGCCGATGATCGCGTTGAGCGGCGTGCGCAGCTCGTGGCTCATCACCGAGAGGAAGTCGAGCTTGGCCCGGTCGGCCTTGCGCGACAGGGTCAGGGCTTCCGACAATTCGCGGGTGCGTTCCTCGACCCGCTGTTCCAGCTCCCGGTTCTGTTCCCGGGTCTTTTTATAGAGCATGCGGATCTGCAGCATGTTGCGCACCCGCTGCAACAGCTCCCAGGTCACGAACGGCTTGGTCAGGAAGTCGTTGGCGCCGATCTCAAGGGACTTGCGCCGGGTCTCCTGATCGGTCTGGGCGGTCAGGACCAGAATCGGCACGTAATCATCGCCAAAGATCGGCCGCAACAGCTCGATCAGCTGAAAACCGGTCAAGTGCGGCATGCGGATGTCGAGCAGCAGAATATCGAATACCTGATTGCGGCAGAGGTCGGGCACCAGCCGGGGGTCGGTCTCGCCGAACACCTGGGTATACCCCTGATGACGCAGGATTTCGCGCAGGAGATCGACGTTCGACAGGTTGTCGTCCACGATCAGGATCGCGGCATCCTTGGTTTCCCGGTCGATTTCGGCGTTGATCATTGCTGTTCACGAGCCATGGTGCGAGGAACCCGACACGTCGCCAGTGTTGCAAATAAAATGCTGCACATCAAAGGGTTTTTCGGCATCGACGGTGCCGTCACAGCTTGCGCTCCCAGCCGCCGGCCGCCGTTTGCTGCCAATAGGTCAGCTGATGCCCGGCCGCCTTGTCCCGCCGCCAGCGCTCGCGGGCGGCGGCCACCGCCTCGCCGTCGTTGCCGTCAAAGAGGTCGCAGATCATGGTCACCCCGGGCAGCGCGCCGTCATCGCCCCCGGCGCCGTCGGTCCGGACCAGCACGCCGGCGCCGTTCGGGTTCTCCGCGAGGGTGGTCAGCCAGACCGGTTGCTCGGCCGCCGCGCCGTCCTGGCGGCTGCCATGGGGCAGGAACGAGGCTGGATCCCAGGTCCAGAGCAGCTGATTGAGCGCCTCGACCCGTTCGTCGGACGCCGCCATCACCACGGCGCGCAGGCCCCGCCCGAGCACCTTTTCGAGCAGCGCCGGCAAGGCCTGATCCAGCGTCTTGCGCTGAAGGTGATAGAAGCGAACCTCGGTCATGGCCTCAAATCGGCGGCAAGACAACGTCCGGGCCGAAGCGATCCGGCCCGGCGCTCCACCGGCAAACGCCGAGTCGATCCCGCCGCCACCGCTCCCGGCGACCGAACTCAGTGCGGACGGGAATCCGCGACGTTCTTCGCCAGCCGGCTCAGCTCACCCACCGCCTTGTTCAGCTCCGATTCGAGCGACTGGGTGATGGCGTTGATGTTTTCCGAAACCTGCTTGACCTCACCCGCGACCACGGCAAACCCCCGTCCGGCCTCTCCCGCACGGGTCGCCTCGATCAAGGCGTTGAGCGCCAGCGTACGGGTGCTGCTGGTGACGTCCTTGATCTGAGCCACCTTGCGCGAAATCACGTCGGCCAGGGCGGCGGTCAGTTCTACGATGCGTTCCTCGTCGGACATGGGGCTGTTTCCGGTGTGGGGCGGTGGAGAACACTCGATCAACGAGATACGATTTTTTGACCGCAAGAGCAAACGCTGGATGCAAGTCAGCGTTCACAAGCGTCAGAAATAAAGCGGTCGAGCAGGCGGACGCCGAAGGCGGTGGCGCCCTTGGGCACGGTGGCAGTGTCCTTTTTGCTCCAGACCACGCCGGCGATGTCGATATGGGCCCAGGGCAGATCACCGACGAAGCGTTTCACGAACATTGCGCCGACGATGCTGCCGCCGTTCCGGCCGGCGCCGACATTCTTCACGTCGGCAATGTCGGAGTTCATTTCCTTGTCGATGCTCTCGGAGAGCGGCATCCGCCACAAGGGCTCACCAACCGCCTTGCCCGCCGCGAGCAACTGGGCGGCCAGGGCGTCGTCGCTGGCGAACAGGCCGGCAAACTCGGTGCCGAGCGCGACCACGATCGCGCCGGTCAGAGTGGCAAGGTCGATCATCCGGCTCGGCTTGAAGGTTTCCTGGGCGTACCAGACGGCATCGGCGAGCACGAGCCGGCCTTCGGCGTCGGTGTTGATGACCTCGATGGTCTTGCCCGAAGCCGAGGTCACGACATCGCCCGGCCGCTGGGCGGTGCCCGAGGGCATGTTCTCGACCAGCCCGAGCACGCCGACGACATTGACCGGCGCCTTGCGCCCGGCCAGGACCCGCATCACCCCGGCAACCGTGCCGGCGCCGGCCATGTCCCACTTCATGTCCTCCATGCCGGCGGCGCCCTTGATCGAGATGCCGCCGCTGTCGAAGGTCACCCCCTTGCCGACCAGGGCCAGCGGCCGCTGGTCTCCGGCCTCGGGAGCGCCACGCCAGAGCAGGGAGACCAGCCGGGGCGGATTGGCACTGCCCTGGCCGACGCCAAGCAAGGAGCCCATGTTGAGCGCCCGCAGCTCGGCGTCCTCGAGCACCCGGACCTCGACCCCAAGTTCGGCCAGCGCCCGGCAGCGCTCGGCAAACACGGCCGGGGTCAGCCGGTTGGCCGGCTCGGAGACCAGATCGCGGGTAAAGGTGACGCCATCCAGAATCGGCGTCAGGGCGGCAAAGGCTGCGGCGGCGGCCTCGGGTTCGGCGACCTGGATGGTCAGCCGCGCCAGACTCGGCTTTTGCTCCGGCTTCTCGGTGGTGCGGTAGCGGTCAAAGCGATAGGCGCGAAGGGCGGCGCCGAAACCGGCCGCCGCGGCGGCGGCGGTCGGGTTGAGATCGGCCCCGGCCGGCACTTCGAGGGCGAGCACGGCCTCGGTGGCCCCGGTGCGGGTGACCGAGGCGGCGGCGTTGCCGGCCAGCGCCTCGAAGCTCTCGAGGCTGAGGGCCTCTGGCTTGCCCAGCCCGACCAGCAGCAGCCGCGCCAGCCCGAGCCCGGCGGGGGCCAGAATCTCCAGCGTCTCGTCCTTCTTGCCGGTGAAGCGGCTGGCCGCGAGGGCGCGGCGCAGCGTGCCGCCGCTCAGCCGGTCAGCCTCCTCGGCGGCAGGGCCGAAGCTGTTGTCCTGGCCGATGCCGAGAATGAGCGTTCCGGCTTCGGGCCGGGCGGGCGCGGCGAACTGAACGAGCATGGAGTCCTCACGGGCTGGCGATCCTGAGGACCCATAAGGCGGCGGCGCGCCGCGATGTCAAGGGTCGGCATCGGTGCCTGTGGTCCGAGCCCCGGCAGCGGCGCGGCGCAGAACGGCTCAGGCCGAAAGATCGGCGACGCCCTGCCTGATTTCCCAACGGATATCCTCGAGATAGATCGGGTGGCCATCGGTGAAGCCTTGCACCGCCGCAAAGAGGCGATCGGTGGCCGGAACGGTGTCAAGACTCTCGATGTCTTCGCCGCCGTATCTGATCGCTTCGGAGAGCGCGGCGTCCTCGGTTGCCCCCGCGCCCCAGATGATGTCCTGAGCGCAGCTGATAAATCGTGCCATCGCTGGTCTCCCTGGTCTGCCGTCGATCGTGACCTAAAACACCCGCCGGAACGGTGGAGTCGGCGCTCCACCAACCCTTCCGCTAGATCGGCGGCGCCCCGGCCACCGTCAAGGGGCCGAACCCGCGACCTCTTGTCGCCGGCCCCGCCGCCCTCGACCCCGCGCCGGCCGGCGTGATAGAGCTGGACTCCGGACAGCGGCCGCCGGCGGCCACCAGGGCGGAAGGACGAGACTTGCCAGGACACCGTCGTCTCCCCCCGGTTCTGGCGCTGGCCCTGGCGCTGTCGATGCCGCCGGCCACGGCGGCGGAACCGCCCGAGCTGGAGTATGTTTATCCCGACCAGTCGGTGTGGACGACCCGGCGCGACGCCGCCGGCGATCCGGTCAATCCGCTGCTGGGCTTCGCCTCGGCGCTGATGGCGCGGGCGGGACTCGCCTGGCACGGCCGCGGCTATCCGGCGGCGCGGATGTTCGAGCGGCTGGGCGACCGCCCGGCCCTCTTTTCGATTCTGGTCGCCTCGCCGGCCCTCGCCGCCTGCTGCCTGATCAGCCGCCGCCCGGTGGCCGCGGCCGAGGTCCGGGTCTGGCGCAAGGCGACAACGGCGCCGGTCGGCCGCCGCGAAGACCTGATCAACAAGACCGTGATCACGATTCGCGGCTACAGCTACGGCGGCCTGCTCGGCTTCCTCCGGGAGCCGCGCCACCACATCGTCACCAGCGCCACCGCCCGCCACGATTCGGCTTTCGCCATGCTGGCGGCGGGACGCGGCGACTATCTGCTCGACTATCCCGGCCCGGCGGCCGAAGTGCTGGCCGAGCACCCGGTGGCTGGGCTGGTCTCGGATACGCTGCTCCGCCTCGACGTCCACCTCGTGCTCTCGCGCGGCTACCCCGACGCCGCGGCGGTGATGGCCCGGCTGGAGGCGATCGCCGAGACCCTGCTCGCCGAAAGCCCGCCGCCATGATCCCAAAGGCCATCGACCCCCGCGCCGCCCTCGCCTGGTGCAGCTACGACTGGGGCATCACCGCCGGCCACGCCGTAATCGACACCTTTATATTCAGTGTCTATTTCAGCCGCTCGGTCGCGGCCTCGCCGGCCGAGGGCACCGCGGCCTGGGGCAACGCCCTGGCCGCCGCCGGCTTCGTGATCGCCGTGCTCAGCCCGGTGCTGGGCGCGATCGCCGACCGCACCGGCCGGCGCAAACCCTGGATCGCCGGCTTCACCGTGATCGCGGTGGCGGCTATGCTGGCGCTCTATGGCGTCACCCCCGAGCCGGCCTCGGCGCCGCTGGCGCTGACCGGCCTCGCGGTGATGGTGGCGGCGCGGGAACTGGCGCTGGTGTTCTACAATGCCATGCTGCCGACCCTGGCCCCGCCCGATCACCTCGGCCGGCTCTCGGGCTGGGGCTGGGCCGCCGGCTATGTCGGCGGTCTGGCCTGCCTTGTGCTCGCGCTCTGGGGGCTGGTCAAGGCCGACGCCCCGCTCTTTGGCCTGCTCGGCACCGCGGCGCAGGAGAACGTGCGCGCCACAGCGCCGCTGGCCGGGCTGTGGCTGGCGCTCTTCGCCCTGCCGCTGTTCATCTGGACCCCCGACCAGCCGGCTACCGGCATCGGTCTCGGCCAGGCGGCGCGCGAGGGCCTGGCCACCCTCTGGCAAACCCTCCGCGAGGCGCGGAAATACCGCGACATCGCGTGGTTCCTGGTCGCCTCGGCCTTTTATCGCGACGGCCTCGCCACCCTGACCGCCTTCGGCGGCCTTTACGCCGCCGGCAGCTTCGGCATGAGCTTTTCCGAAATCCTGGTCTTCGCCATGCTGCTCAACGTCACGGCGGCGCTCGGCGCCGCCAGTTTCGCCTGGATCGACGACCGCATCGGCGCCCGGCCGACGATCATCATCACCCTGGTCGGCCTGCTGGCGTTCGCCGGCGGCATTCTGCTGGTTCACGACAAGGTGTGGTTCTGGGGCCTCTCGATGGGGCTTGGCACCTTCATCGGCCCCTCCCAGGCGGCGGGACGCTCGCTGCTCGCCCGCCTTGCGCCCGCGGGCATGGTCACCGAGATGTTCGGGCTTTATGGTCTTTCCGGCAAGGCGGCGGCCTTCCTCGGACCGCTGGCGCTGGGTTGGGCCACCGCCGCCTTCGACAGCCAGCGCGCCGGCATGGCCACCATCCTGGTGTTCTTTCTGGCCGGACTGGTGCTGATGCTCGGGGTGCGGGAGCCGCGGTCATGAGGGTCTTCCTGTTTCTGCTGCTGGTGCTGTTCGCACCGCCGGTACTGGCCGGCGGGCCACAGCTCGGCTTTTCCGAACGCCAGCGCCCCGATGGCCTCGGCTTCGACTACCTTTTCAGCGACACCGGCCGCGGCGAACCCCGGCATCTGGCCTTCGTGCTGCCTACGGCCACGGTTCGCGGCGGCGCCGGCAGTTACGGCATCGCCGGCCACTATGATCCGGCGGCGGTGACGGCGCGGGTGCGAGCGGCGGTGGAGCCGGCGGCCAGGGCGCTCGGCGACGATGTTCAGGCCGCGGTCAAGGCGAGCCGGGGCGGCTACGAGCTGTCGGTGCGGGTCACCGGCCGCCGGCCGCGGCTCGGCGAGGTGATGGCCGAGCTGAAGCGGGTGGCGGCCAAGGCCGAGGCCGACTATCTCGCCGAGGTTTATCTGCGGCCGCTCCGGGTCCGCGAGGTGGTGCCCGATTATGGCCGGCTGGCGGCGCGCTTCGTCGAGCCGGTGCGACCGGTGGCCGAGGCGCTGGCCGCGGCTTTGCCCGCCACCGCCGCCGAACGCGAGCGCCTCGCCCTGGCCCTGGCCTTCATCCAGTCGATCCCCTACGACACCGAAACCGCGGCCCGGCGGGAAAACGGCTATGTCGTGCCGCCGATGATGCTGGTTCAGAACAAGGGCGCCTGCGACAGCAAGTCGGTGACCCTGGCCAGCCTGCTCGGTACCCTGCTGCCGGGACGGCCGGCGGCGGTGATCCTGGTCCCCGAGCACGCCTTCCTCGGCGTGGCGCTGCCGGCGCTGCCCGGCGAGCGCACCCTCGATTTCGAGGGCCGGACCTATGTGCTGATGGAACCCGTGGGGCCGGCGCAGCTGCCGGTCGGACGCCTGTCCGACCACAGCACGCGCGATCTCGCGCGCCTCAGTGGGGTAACGGTGCTGCCGGTGCCGCCGTCACCTTGAGCCCCGCCGCAGCCTTGAGCCCGACCGGAACCTTGAGGCCGACCGGCTCCCGGGACGGTGACGCCCTCAGCGCCGGGGCGGGAACCGGGTGCAGCCGCTCGTCGGACCCGCGGACCCGGGTCAGCCGCGCCCCGCTGAGATCGGCACCGTCGAGGTCCGCCTCTTCGAGATTGGCATCCGAGAGGTTGGCCGAAACCAGCCGGCTGTCGCACAGCTGGGCGCGGCGCAGATTGGTGCCGACCAGACTGGCGGCCCAGGTGCGGCCGGTCGGCCGGCAGGTCAGAGGATCGCGAATCTCGGCCGGGCCGAGCTGACAGCCGGTGAGATCGGCACCAACCAGACTGGCATAGCTGAGATTGGCCCCCGAGAGATCGGCGCCGATCAGGTTGGTTTCGTCGAGGGTGGCGCCCGAGAGGTCGGTCATCATCAGCTTGACGCGCGACAGCGCCGACAGGGTCAGGTTGGCGCCGCGCAAGCTGGCGCCGCTGAGATTGACGCCGCGGAGATCGGCGCGGTCGAGATCGGCGCCGTCGAGTTCGGCCCGGGCGCCGCGGCGGCCGCAGCTGGTGATCCAGCGCTCGTGATCGAAGATTTTCCGCTGCAGTTCCAGCGCCAGGGTATCGAGCAGCTTGCTGGCCCGAACGTCGGTGAAGTCGGCGCTGGCAAGGTCGCAGTCGCCGAAGGACGCGCCGATCAGGTCGGCATGACGAAAGGCCGCCCCGGCCACCCGCGCGCCCGAAAGGTTGGCGCCGTTGAGGTGGGCATTGCTGAAATCGGTGTTGATCAGCACCGCTTCCGAGAGGTCTGCGTTGCGCAGGATCGCATGACACAGCGTTGCGTCAGTGAGCACCGCGCGGTGCAGCACGGCGCCGGTCAGGTCGGTGTGCCGCGCCGGTTGCGCCATCAGGCCGGCGGGCTGGGCGCCATCGCGCAAGTCCGCGCCGCGAAGGTTGGCGCCGCTCAAGTCGGTGCCGCGCAGCCGGGCGCCGCGCAGCCGGCAGCCATCGAGATCCGCGCCGCGCAGATCGGCCCCGGCGAGGTCGGCGCTGACGAGGTCGGCCCCGGCGAGGGTGCTGGCGGCCAGCCGGCAGCCGCGCAGCCGCGCCCCGGTCAGCTGGACCCCCCGCAGGTCGCGCCGGGTCAGGTCGACGCCGTCGAGATTGGCAAAGGCGAAGATCGCGCGCCGGCCGTCGCTCCGCCCCTCGAGCCACCACTGATGCCGTTCAAGACTTTCACCCAGCTGATCGGGAGTCATGAGGCGCGCTCTTCGAACGGCGGCGGCGGCAAGGAGAGACCCGGGCGGCGGCAACGCTCGCCACAGGTCTCTCCGGCGCCCCGAAAGATGACTGTATCCACGGGCGGAGTATGCCATCGAAAATCTTACCGAAGCCTAAACGTCACCGCCGGTCGCGGCGCGCGGCACGCGGCGGCATCCGCGTGGCCGGCCGGACACGGCCCCGGGCAAACTTCCGGCCCGGCCGATCTGGCTTTCTCGGGGCGCCACTCCAGCTAGTATGGTAGCGACCGGCGTCGGGGTCCGGGTGTGATGAGGTGCGTGGTGCGACAGGGTTTGGCAGCGTTGGCGTTCGGTCTGGCGGTGGTGATCACGATGGTGCCCGAGGCGTTTGCCCTGGTGCCGATGGCCGGAAGAGCGGCGCAGGTGACCGAAATGCCGGTGCCGCCGGGACCCGATACCCGTGCCGCCGGCGCCGCAGTGCCCACGCCGCAGCCGGCGGTGCTGCCGGTTCCGGCCCCGGAGCCCGCGGCGGCCGAACCCGCGCCGCCCGGCGAGCCGATGCCGCCGGCCGCGGCCGCACCGGCACCGGTGCCGGTGGTGCTGCCCGAAGGGCCGCTGTCGGCCGAGGTCCTGGCCCGGCTGGTGGCCGGGGTGGCGGGGCTGGAGCCGCGGCGGCCGCTCGACGCCGCCCGCCTGAAACAGTTCTATGAACAGCGACACTATGCCGCTGCTTGGTTCAGCGGCGACGCCGCCGAGACCCTGATCGCCGGCGCCCGCCAGTTGCGCCAGACCCTGAGCGCGGCCGAACTCGAAGGGCTGGTGCCCGCCGATTATCATCTCGCCGCCATCGACTCGAGGCTGGCCGGCGCGGGTGCGCTCGACGCCGCGCACCGCGCCGAATTCGACCTGCTGCTGACCGACGCCCTGATCGCCTATGCCGGTGATCTGCACCGGGGCCGGCTGGCCCCGCGCGCGATCGCCGCCGAGTTCGCCCTGGTGCCGGCGGCGATGGACCCGGTGGCCACCGCCAGGGAGGCGCTGGCCGCCTCCGATCTGCCGGCTTTTCTTGCCAGGCTGGCTCCGGCCGGCGAACGCTACCGGCGGCTCCGCGAGGCGCTGCGGCTGTCGCGGGCCTTCGAACGGGCCGGTGGCTGGCCGCGCGTGCCCGAAGGCCCCAAGCTGGAACCGGGCCGGAAGGACCCGGTGGTCAAAGCGCTGCGCCGCCGCCTCGTCGTCACCGGCGAACTCGACCGCAAGCTGCTGGCCGGCGGCACCGACTACGACCGGCCGCTGCGCCTCGCGGTCCAGCGTTTCCAGGCCCGCCACGGCCTGCCCGCCGACGGCGTGATCGGCGCCATGACCTATGCCGCGCTCAACGTCAGCGCGGCCGAGCGGGTGGCCACGGTGATCGCCAATATGGAGCGCGAGCGCTGGATGCCCGAAGATCTCGGGCCGCGCCATGTCCTGGTCAATATCCCCGGCTTCTCGCTGACCGCCGTCATCGGCGGCAAGACGGCGCTGGAAATGCCGGTGATCGTCGGCACCAAGGTGCGGCGGACGCCGATCTTCGCCAGCCAGATCACCTCGCTGATCTGGAATCCGACGTGGTCGGTGCCGCGCAAGCTGGCGCGCGAGGACATTCTGCCCAAGCTGCGGGCCAACCCGAGCTACCTCGCCGATCAGAACATCGTGCTGTACAGCGGCTCCTTCGCCGGCAAGCGGGTGGACTCGACACGGATCAACTGGCAGGCCGTCGACGACATCAGCGGGTACCGCCTGCGCCAGATGCCGGGCAGCGGCAACGCCCTCGGCCAGGTCAAGTTCAACATCCCCAACGATTTCGACGTCTACCTCCACGACACGCCCCATCGCGAGAAATTCGTCAAGAGCGTCCGCACCTTCAGCTCCGGCTGCGTGCGGGTGGGCAATCCCCTGGGGCTGGCCGAACTGCTGCTCACCGACATGCCGGAATGGACCGCCGAGCGGCGCAAGCTCGTCCTCGACAAGGGTGACACCCGTCTCGTCCCCCTCAAGGCGCCGATGCCGGTGTTTCTGCTATACCAGACCGCCTGGGTAGGCGAGGACGGCGAGCTTCAGTTCCGCGAGGATATTTACGGCCGCGACTCCCAGATCCTGCGGGCACTGCACCGCATCGAGGAGCCGCCCGCCCGCCCGCCCGTCGGCCCGGGTCGGCCCGGCTGAGCCCTTTTTTGCGTCGCGAGAGAGAATCGGAGCCGGCCCACGGCCCCGATTCCGCTGTCCGGTGCGGCGCATTGACGCGCTGCGGCATGAGCCCGGCCGACCCCCCGGCGGAAAAATACCTTGGAATCAAAGACCTGAAAAAATTCACGGTTTTTGTGCTTGACAGTGGCAAGCCGGTCGGGTCCAAACACTGCAACGTGATCCAGCCGACAGGGGATCGGCAGCCAGCGAAGTGGCCAGTGCAGACGGGTGGGGGGCTCCATGACGGATAGAAATTCTGCGTCCCGGGAGGACACTCTGGTCAGCCGGCGCAATTTTCTTCGAGTCGGCGCGGGGGCGGCGGCGACAGTCGCCCTGGTTGATCCCATTCAGGCCTTGGCCTCCTTTGGCAATGACGGATTTGGTCTCGGCTCGTCTGTTCGCCGTTTGTCTTTGATCAACGGCGCCACCCACGAAGAAGTGACCGTCGATTATTGGGTCAAGGGCCGCTACGTCCTCGACGCGCTGCGGACGGTCAGTCAGCTCCTGCGCGACCGCCACGACGGCAGCATTCACGCCATCGACCCCCGGCTGGTCGACGTCATGTTCGGCATCTTCCGGATGACCGGAACCTGCAGTCCGGTCCAGGTGGTGTGCGGCTACCGCTCGCCCCGGACCAACGCCCGCCTCCGCGTGCACCATCGCGGCGTCGCCAGCCACAGCCTGCACATGCAGGGCAAGGCGGTGGACATCCGCATGAACGGGTGCGGCCTGGGCTCGCTGCATCAGGCGGCGCTGTCGTTGCGGGCCGGCGGTGTCGGCTACTACCCGCACAGCAACTTCGTCCACGTCGATACCGGCCCGATCCGCACCTGGGGCGGCGGCAGCCATCATCACTATTCCGAAGAGGATATCGGCGAGGCGCCGGTCTGGCGTGACGCCCTCCTGACCGAGACCCCCGAGGTCCGGCAGGCCGCCGAGGCGGGGCTGCTGCCCCCGCAGAACGAGCCGGCGCCGGTGATGGACGCGGTGATGCCGCGCCGCCGCCTGTTCAGCCAGAGCGCCGAAGCGGTCAGCACACCGGTGCCCGGCCACAAGCCGATGCGGGTCGCCATGCGCGACCCCGCGCCGATCCAGTCCGAGAGCTTCCTGCTCCGCCGCAAGCCGCAACTGGTCGGCGGTCGCTGAGCCGGGGCCGGGCGGCGTCTCGAGCCGCTGTCGGAGACAACAAGACCCAACCTTTTGCAGTATTGACAGAGATCGCGGCCAGGATTTTCGGCTCTTGACTGCGACAGGGTGTCGCGGCTCGATGTCGTTATGCCCAAATATTTAGTCTTGACAGACCACTTCTGAGGACTCGGGAAAATCCTGGCTTGACAAGGAAGGCCAGAATCGATTCAAAAGGGCATCGGGCAGTCGCCCCGGCAATTGTGCTTCATTTGTTCTTGTGCCGATCGAAAGGAGGTTTCATGTCGATCGAGGATCTTCGGTGTGAACCGGCCCCGGCGGTCGGACGCCGCGATTTTCTCCGACTTGGCACGGCGGTCGCAGTGGCCGCAGCGGTGTTGACGCCGGCCGAGGCCCTGGCCATTCCGCGTCCCGGCCATGTCCACCGGCAGCTGGCCTTTCTCAACGAGCATACCGGCGAGCACCTGACCGCCGATTACTGGTACAAGGGCCGCTATCAGCCCGAGGCGCTGCGCGCCATCAACCGGCTGTTCCGCGACCACCGCACCGGCGCCGTGCACCGGATCGACCCCCGGCTGATCGACACCCTGTTTGCGCTCAAGCGCAAAGTCGGCGCCCACGGGCCGTTCCACATCGTTTCCGGCTACCGCTCGCAGCACACCAACAGCATGCTGATTGAGGCCGACCACAGCGGCGTCGCCCAGCACAGCTATCACATCCGGGGCATGGCCGCCGATCTGTTCCTGCCCAACTACAGCCTCTCGCGCCTGCGCCGCGCCGCGCTGTCGCTGCGGGCCGGTGGCGTCGGCTACTATCCCGACAACGGCTTCATCCATGTCGACGTCGGCCCGCTGCGCCACTGGGGCGCCTGACGCGGGGCTGGCAAAAAGCGGCCTATGCAGAACGCTGACATTGGCATAGAGTGCCGCCGCGGCATCGCTGGCGGGTTCTGATCTGGCCCGGACCTTCGCGCAGTTGGTCAAGCGGTGCCGCACCCGCACTTCCGCCCAGACCCCGTCAATGAGTGGTGGACCGCGTGCTGATCAAATGGGACGAGACACTGTCTATCGGCGATGACCTGATCGATCGGGATCATATCGCAATTGTCGGCATCATCAACCGGCTGGACGATGCCGTCGAGCATCAGAAAGAAAATGAGGCGATCGCCGACATCCTGTCCGATCTGTCGGATTACATATCCTATCATTTTGATCATGAAGAACAAATCATGCGGAGGCACAAATACGACGAAACCTCCGCCCACATCGATGAGCACGCAACATTGATTAAGGGTCTCGATTCTCTGGTCTACAAATTTGAAACCGACCCGGGCATCGTTGGCAATGATACCTTGAATTTTCTGAAGCATTGGCTGGTCGATCACATCATGAGCACCGACCGCAAGCTTGGCCTTTTTTTGCGCCAGAACACCAACCGCCGCTGAGCGGCCGAGGCGTCCGGCGCCTCCTCGGTCCGCGCTAGCGGAAATCCTCGACCGCCGCCGCGACCCGGCGCCAGTAGGCGGCGCCCTCGGCATCCCCGGCGGCCCGGCAGCGCTCGATTTCGGCCGCGATCACCGCATCGACCGCGTCCTGGTGCTTGATCAGCAGCCGCCAGGCCCGGCACCAGACTTCGTTATTTTCCATGCCCATGCGTGCGTTCGGGGGTCTGAGGCCGGACGGTGAGCGGCGCCGGAGCGTCATCGGCGCGCCCCGACCGTGGCGAAGAAACACACTCTATGAGCAAAAATTGACGTTACACAAGGCCGCTGACACTTTAGGAAGAGTGTGGCTCTCACAAGAGCCGGTGGTACGACAACCCGAGGAAGCCAGCTCATGACGACGGTGACGACGAACGGCGCGGCCGAGCAGCCGCGGGAAGGCAGCGGAAAATGGTGGATGATCATCCTGATCGTCCTGATGGCGGGGGTGCTGTCGGCCTTCTATGCCATCAACGAATATGCCGCCGGCACCGGCGACATCGTCAAGCGGGCCGACCGCAACGCCGAACGCTTCGAAATGGTTTTCCAGGATCTGCTGCAGGGCCGGTTCCGGGCAATGAATCTGGCCTCGGAAGTCATGCTGCAAAGCCGGGTTACCGTCGAGGCCTTCGCCAAGGGCGACCGCGACGCCCTGGTCGCTCGGATCGAGCCGTTCTTCGAGGAGATTCACAAGAACCACGGCGTCGCCCAGCTCAATTTCTGGACGCCGCCGGCGACGATGTTTTACCGCGCCGGCAGTCCCAAGAGCTTCGGCATGGATCTCAGCAAGTTCCGCAAGTCGATCGTTGCCGCCAATGAGCGCCGGCAAAAGCTGCTGGCGGTGGAAACCGGCCTCGGCGGCTTGATCGGGGTGCGCGCGATCAGCCCGGTGATCGTCGAGGACAAGATGGTCGGTGTGCTCGAATTCGTCACCGATTTCAATATTCCGCTCGAGCGTGCCAGCATCACCAGCGGCCTGAAATGGTCGGTCGGCCTGATGAAAGAGGTGTCCGAGCGGGTCGAACGCCCGGCCGACCCCAAGACCGATGCCTGGAAGGGCAACGACGTCTTCTTTATCTACTCCGACCCGCTGACCGGTGAACTGGTCCGCAACCTCGACTTCGATCCCCGGGCCAAGAAGTTCGAGCTGGACAAGTCCGGCAAGCGGACGGTGTTCGTCAAATCCTTCCCCGTGCTCAACTTTTCCGGTGTTCCCACCATCGTCATCGCGACGACGCTGGACGTGACCGACGCCTTTGCCGACATCCTCCAGTCGGTGGCCATTAAGACCGGCATCCTGTTCCTGGTCATCGCCGTGGCCGGCATCGTCGGCACCCTCAAGTTCGGCCAGATGCGCAACGGCCTTACCGGCGCCCTCAACCGCCAGAAGGCGGAACTGGTGGAGCGCGCCGCCGCCTGCGACGCCGCTGTGGCCAAGCTGAAAGATGTCGATCTGATCAAGCGCGGGTTCTTCACCAATCTGGTGACCGCGGTCAACGAGCCCTTGCAGGCGGTAAGCGGGCAATTGCAGTCGGTGGTCCCGACCGTCGAGGCGGTGGCCCGGGGCGAGGCCCCCGACCCGGCCGAAGCGCAGGCGATGCGTGACCGCTTCGCCTTCGCCCTCGGCGAAACCTCACGGCTCGGCCGGCTGGTTTCCGACTATCAGCAGCTCGAACTCTTCCGCCAGCGGCTGGTCAAGGCGGAAAACCCCGAGGTGGTGCTCGCCGAGGTGGTCGGCCGCGCCCTGGCCGAAGACCTCGCGGCGTTCCGGCGCCTGCCCCAGCTGACCATCGCGTCGGCGGTGACCACCGACCTGCCCCTGATCCGCGCCGATGCCGGCCTGCTGCGCCGGGCGGTGGCCGGTCTGGTCGGCTACGCCGCCCAGCGCGGCGGTCACGGCAAGATCACCCTCGCCGGCCGCTATGACCGCAAGGAGGGCTGGCTCAACCTCTCGATCACCGGTTCGGCCTTCGCCGCCGCCGGCGCGCCCGATGAGGCGCTGCTCGACGAGTCCCGCCAGTTCCTGGCCCGCATCGGCGCCTCGCCGACCGCCGAGCCCAACGCGGCGCCGCTGGTCGCCGTGGTGCTGTCGCGGATCATTCTCGAGTTCTATGGCGGCAGCCTCGAGATTGCGAGCAGCGAGCCGGGCTTCATCGCCCGTCTCCCCGTCACCGCCTGAGGGAACCCGCCATGACCGAATTCTGGCAGACCTACGGCCGCACCACCGTCGTCGGCGTTGTGCTCGGCCTCGCGCTGCTGCTCGACGATCTCTTCACCGGGCCGCTGGCCTTCATTTCCGGCACGCCGCAGCCGGTGCTCGAACAGTACGTCGCCGCGGCCTTCTGCTTCGTCGCGACGATGCTGCTGTCGCGCTTCATCCGGCTCGACATCCTCAACGGCATGGTACCCCGGCGGACCGGCAAGGAGGTGCCCAAGCTGGTCACCGACCTGACCGGCCTGCTGGTGATGTTCATCGGCCTCTGCTTCATCCTCGCCGTGGTCTTCAAACGGGATATCACCGCCCTGGTCGCCACCGGCGGCGGCTCGGTGATGATCCTCGGCCTGGCGTTGCGCGATATGCTGCTGGCGGCCTTCACC
>JBAXPR010000064.1:0-21366 GCA_037132135.1 Rhodospirillaceae bacterium | reverse complement strand
CAGGTGCTGGCCCGCTCCGCCCCCGGCGTCCTCCACGCCGACCTCACCGCCTGCAACAGCTACGCCGACGGCCTGGAGTCCGGCAGCCGGGTCTGGTGCCCGACGGTGATGGTGATCGGCAACCTCGACCGCATGACCCCGGCCGATTGCGGCCACAAGCTGGCCCAAGCGATCCCCGACGCCCTCACCGTCGACCTCCCGGGCATCGGCCACATGATCCCGTTCGAAGCCCCCGACGCGGTGCTGGAAGCGCTGCGCGCCATCCTCTAGGCTTGAAACCCAATCAAGATATTGACTCGATGTCACGTCTGTGATTCAGGCTCAGAAACTGCGGAGCTTGCACCATGACGGCTGAGTTTTGGCTGAGCGATTAACAGTGGTCGGCGATTGATCCTCACCTTCCGCGCAATCGGCCGGGGGCGCGGCGTGTTGATGATCGGCGGGTGATCAGCGGGATCATCCATGTTCTGAAGTCTGGGTGCCGTTGGCAGGATTGCCCGGCGATCTACGGCCCTTCGACCACCATCTACAACCGGTTTCACCGCTGGTCCGGACGAGCCGTGTGGCAACGGCTGTTTCGCGCCCTGGTCACGGTAACGCCCGACGACATGCCAATGATCGACAGTACGACAGCCAAGACGCATCGTTCCGCTGCAGGCGGAAAAGGGGGGCGGCGGCGCAGACGATTGGCCGGTCGAGAGGCGGGCGCACGACAAAAATCCGCGCCGTCGTCGATGGTGCCGGAGGCCCCGTCGCCTTCGAAATAACCCCGGGCCAGTTTGGCGATGTGCGGGCCGCCGTCGCACTTTTGGCGCCGCTGCCGCCGGGACGGCTGTGCGCGGACGACACAGCCTACGACAGCAACGGGTTGCGCCAGTTCTTGACCGAACGCGGAACCCGCCCGGTCATCCCGAACAATCCAAACCCCTTCGATCCCGTCGCCTGCAGACAACGCAACCGGATCGAACGCATGTTCGGCAGGCTCAAGGGCTTCCGCCGAATCGCCACCAGATACGACAAACTCGCCGTTAATTTCGCAGCAGCCGTAGATCTCGCCGCCATCATAATCTGGTGGGCATGATTGAGTCCCGAGGCTAAAGCACCAAGGAGTGAGCGCATGGCGACTTTCCATCAAGGATCACAGGCGGTCAGCCATCGTTATGGCCCCGCGAAACAAGCACCCGCCGCCACCGGCCGGTCGTCGATCGGCAGGTGCAGGAACACCGCGACCAGCGCCAGCAGGCCAGAAAGCATCCAGGCGAGGTCGTAGGAGCCGGTGAGATCCAGCGCCGCCACGTTTGCCGTCAGCGGCACGGTGGCGAGCCAGGTCAGACCGGTGACCGCCGAGAAGGCGAAGACGCTGACCTCGGTCACCGGCACCGCCATGAAGCCCGCCACCGCCAGACGCGGAAAGCGGGGATGCCGGGCCAGAACCTCGTCGAATGACGCCTCGGCGCGAAACTCATGCTTCAACAGGGCCACCACGCTCATTTCCTCCTGTCCTCATTCGATGACGGGCAACGGCGGAGCCCGAGGAATCGCCCCCGCCCGGCGCCGGCAGTGCCGGAAAGGCCGGGATCGGCCGGCCTCATTTACCATAAGACCACTAGCTACGTAGAATGATGGCAACGTCAAGCGAAAAAATATGTAAATACTCTTGCATCACCACTACCATAGTGTATTTTGCCTATAAATTAACTTGACTTCTGTGTGGAGTTTCCTGAGCATGGACGGGCAAGGAGGGCGATGATGGTCATCGGCACGCGATCCCCGCGGTCGGCTTGGCCGGCCCGGCGATCAGTCGGCCGGCGGTGGCCGGCAAGCCATCGCCGGCCGCCCGCCTGAGAGTGAGGTCAACGAATGGCAAAACATCACTCCGACGCGCCTCCCCCGGCCCGCCCCGACCTGAACAACCGCACCATCCTCTATATCGGCGGTCGCCTGCAGGCCATCGCCCACTTCAAGCGGCTGGTCGAGGAGTGCAACGGCAGCTTCTCCCACCATGATGGCGGCATGGAGGAAAACATGGGCCGGCTGAAGAGCCTCTTTGGCCGCGCCGATGCCGTGATTTTCCCGGTCGATTGCGTCAGCCACGCCGCGCTGGCCGAAATCAAGCGCCTGTGCCGGCGCTGGAACAAGCCCTACCTGCCAATCCGCCGCTCCGGCTTATCGGCGCTGGTGCGCGCCCTGGAAAGCTACGCCGGCGAGGCTTGAGCTGGATCACCGCCGCCGAGCGATGAGGGGTTGATACCCCGCTCGTACCTGCGATATAATGAAGTCATCCGAACTACTGATGACTGACGATGCAAACCCTGAATGGTGATTCCGATACCGAAGCCGAAGCGGCCTGTGCTCGTCGCGGCCTGATGCTTGTCGGTTCGCCACCGCTGGTTCTGGCCAAATAGGCGGCGTTAATAAATGCCGTTCGCGCGGTGATTTTTTATGAAAACAAACATAGTTGCCGATGGTGGAGCGCTGATTAGCGCGGGAGTGGCATTCGGCTATCTTTACATGGGATTCAGAAGCCGGGAATCTATTAATTATTTTAAGTCATCACTAATACTTGGCATGAGTTTTGGAATTTTTGTTATTGGAGCGCTCATTGAATGGGGTAATTCTGCAACAACTATTGCAGCGCTTTCAATAATGACTCCAATTTTTATTGGAGGGCTTCTTCTGTGGCATGCAATAAAGCCACAAGGGGGGAAGAGGGTATCAAAAGAACTGGCAGAAAATCCGGGAATCCGGACAAGGGGCCTGTTCAGTTCGGTTTATATCGATATATCCGGAAGTTTAATCTATGATGCTCTTATAATAGTTGGCAGCATACCCGCTCTTATTTTTATTTTATATTTATTTATTAACAATCGATATACCGCTGCTGTTACATCATCTGTTGTTTTGTTCGCGCTTGTTATGTTAATACTTACTGTTCGTGACGCATTTCGTCGGTCAGAAGCATTCGCCGATGTTTCAGCGTCTCGCCCCCACGCCGTAAGACTATTTTATGACTTAACAAGTTTGGCGTTTTCAGGGGCGCAATTCCAACCCAGCCTTCAATCAGAGTCGATCCAGCCCCCCCTCTTTACTGTTGAAACAAAATTTCTACGCATAACGTTTAACAACCGCAACAGCCTTCATTCTGCAGAAATAATTTCCGGGCCATATTTCGGAAAAAAACTTGATGAGCTTGAATTAAATACCAAACTCATTATTCTAAAAGACTGGCATAGCAGCGACGAAGCATCGGCGATTGCACTATCCGCCTGGATTGGTGGTAGCCACGGAGCACCATCTCATAATAAGCCTGAGAGAGGTTTGAATGAGCTTGGCACGCCACTGCCGACAATGAGCCTGAACTGACCTCCATCCTTGGCGGCAGCTGACGATCGATCGGGCGCCATGCTCAGCACGCCTTCGGCGACGGCGCGACAACCGGCCGCTTCCGCCGGGCAATCCGGAGTGACCGCGCCAGCTGCGCATTACCCCCGCGAAGATTTGTCCGGCGACGGACGCGGCTCGAAGGTCGCCAAGAGGGAAAAGCCGGACGCCGCCTCGCCGCCGACGATGCTGCGACCGTCGCCGACCGTTACCCAGACATGGGCTTCCAGCCCGCCGCCCGCCCCGTTGCGCACGCCATAGCAGAGGGTCGCCGCCACACCGCGCCGGCACAACATGCGCTGCGCGGCGATTCCCTGGGTAAAACAGACCGCCGGCCAGGGCACGCGACGGGCGGCGACCCGCACCGCCCGGGCGATTCGGGGGATAATGTCCGGGTCGGTCCTCGATCTTGCCAGACCGGGGCGAAGGCGCCCGGCGACCAGACAGAAAGGCAGCAGCCGCAAAATCAGCCAGCCGAACAGCAGCCAGCCCACGGCCTCGAGCACCAGGGGCAGCAGTGCCAGCCGCTCGGCCAGCCGGCTATTCACGGCGGGTAGCCCAACCGGGCCATGACCGCGCCATGGTCGGCGACGAGCCGTTCGACCTGGGCCGGACTGAGGCTGTCGCGCCAGCCACCGGCAATCCCACGGCGAAAGAAGCTGGCGACGCCTGGACGGCGCTGCACGAAACCCGATTGCCGTTCTTGCGCTTGCAGCCGGGCGAAGCCGGTTGCCTCGACAGCGGCCGCCGCCGCGCCGGCCGGGACCGGCAGAGCGAGAAAATCGCCGATCCGCCGCAGCACCGCCGCCAGATCGGCCAGCATGTCCTCGTATCGGATCACGCACAGCCGCAGGTCCGGAGCATCGCGCCAGCTCGTCACATGGCCACTCCACGAAGTCAGGCGTTGCGGCACCTGATGTTTCAGCCGCCCATCGCGCCGCGCCAGGGTGCAGGCATCGTCGGCCATCCGGGCAATCGCCTGATCGACCGGGCACGGCAGATGGTGGGCCAGCGACACCGCGACGTCGCGCGGGTCGCGGACCAGATAGACGACGCCGGCGCAGGCGGCAGCCGGAAACAGCGGCTAACCGGCCGGCGTCCTTTGCCAGGCGTCGTGAACTTTGAGAAACAAGGGGGCCGTCCGGTTCTGTGCCAGCCGTTCATAGAGCCGGGGGCGGGCGCTGGCCTCCTCCGCCGCCGTCAGATCGCTCGATTCGATATCGAGTTCGGCATCAAGGCGCGCTCGGCTGGCGGCATGCCCGATCAGCGGATGCGGGCCGTTGATCGAGCACGCCGCCCCGCCGGACGACACGCTTTCCAGGGCCAGTTGCAGCCAGGTGCTTCCCGATTTGGGATAGGCGGCGATCCAGGCGATGCCGGTCACACGCGCCCTCCATGGCGGATGATCACGGCGCTCGCCAGCGCTTCGAGACCGGCGAGGTCGGCGCCGCGGCGCAGGCGCGCGGTCGGGACAGCGGCCGCCACCCGTGACGCCGCTTCGAACAGCCTCTTTTCGCCGCCCATCCGGATTGCCGCGTTGCGCCGCGAGGTCGCCTCGATCAACGCACTGATGGCGGCAAAACCCCGCAGCGGCTCAAACGTCGCCTGATCGCCCAGCCGGGTGTCAACCCGCAGGTGATACACGGCAGCCAACGGGCGGGGCGCCAAGCTGATCCCCGATGGCTCGGGCACGATGAATTTTTCCATACCCGCCCGCAGACGGGACACCGGATCGGCTGGCAGATTCAACAGGTCCAGCACATCGGCCCACAGCTTCAACCGCGCCACACCGGGCAGCACCTGCGGACCCGCCGGGTGGCGCCAGTCGACAACGCAAACATCGTCGGCCAGCAGCCGATACCCCCGTTGGCCTATCCGGGCGGCCAGCGTCGATTTGCCGACCCCGGACTCCCCGGCCAGGGCGACCGCCCGCCCGTCGATCTCGACGCAACTGGCGTGCAACGGAAACACTCCCCGCTGGTGACAGAGCAGGCCGAAAACGTTGGCGAACAAAAACAGGCGAACCTCGCCGCCATCGGCGGCCGGCTGCGGTGCCACCACCACCTCGCGGCCGGCACGGACCAGATAGCGGGCGACCGCGGCGATTTCAAAACGGCAGAGCCCCCCGGTGTCGACCTGAAGGAACGGCCCCTCGAACACCAGCGGTGTCAGCCGCTCCGGCACCTCCCCCAGGCGGATCGTGATATCGGGAGGCTGCTGATCGCCGCCCGGCCACGCCGGCAGTTCCGGCAGCGGCAAATCCGACCGCACCCGCCAACCGCAAAGAAGGTAATCGCTCACGCCGCCGACCCGTTCTCTGGCCCGCCCACCGAAATCAACCCTTCCCCGGCCAGCCGCGACAACAGGGCCAGGACGTCGCGTTCGATCGTTGTCGGATCGGCATCATACGTCTCGCCGAGGGCGCGACACAGACGATCCACCGCCACCGGCTGTGCCAGCCGATGCCAGATATCGGTGCCGACCGCATCGAGACCGTAGCAATGGCCGCGGGCGACGTTCATCAGCATCTCCTCCCCGTCGACCGTCGAGGCCAGCAGTCCACTGACCTGCGCGACGACGCTTGAGAGGGAGATGGCGGGGGAAGAGGTCATGGCCGGTCGGTTTTCCTGTGCCGGAGCTTAGGGGACGGGAGGGTCGTTGCTGTTTTCAAAGGAGCGGACGAAGCGGCCGGCGGTCAGGCCACGGCCGAAAGCATAGCGCAAGTTGATGAGCGTCTGCTCGTCGGCATCCGGGCCGCTCGGCCAGTCGTCGAGCAGGCGGCGCAGGCGCGGCAGATCGAGAACGCGGCTGGCCAGCGGGCTGGCTTCCAGCCGGGCCATCTCCTGGGCGAACTCTTCGCGCTCAGCATTGAAATGGGTCAGCCAAGCGCCGATCGCGTAACCGCGGCGGCGTTCGTTGAGGATTTCGGGCGGCAAGAGCCCGCTCATCGCCCGGCGGAACAGCGAGCGGCCCACCCCATCGCGGAAGAACTGTTCGTCGGGAATCGAAAAACACAGATCGACCACCCGGCGGTCGGAGGTCGGAGCACTTTGATGAAAGCCGAAATCGCGGTAGAAGCCGGCCCTTATCAAGGCGCCGTCGTTGCGCATCAGCACGGCCAGCCGCATCGCCCGACTGTCGGGCCCGGCGCCGTAATAGAGATCGACGCCGGTAGCGGCCAGCTGTTCGGCGATGCCGGAGCGCCGCATCAGCTCCGGATTGATCGATATTGGGGAATCGTTGCCTTCACTCCGCCCGATGACCCGGCACATGGCCAGCCTCAGGGGGGTGGGCAGCAGCGGTCCGATGCTGCGGTAGGCGATGCGCAACCATTTCCAGCCCGAACGGCGCAGACACAGCGCCTCATGGGCCAGGGTCAGCAGGCGGCCGGACGCCAGCAGGGATGGCAGCCGCGACATCCCGTCATAGCTGGCCGCCATGTTGCCGCGCTCGCCCGACAGCATCACCTTGATGGTGCGGCGCTGCGCCTCCCGCCCCAGCGTAAGGAGGGCCGGCATGACGGCGGCGCTGCGCATCGCACCGCCGGTGGCGGCGTGGCTGGCGTCTATGGCGGCCATCACCGTCATGCCGCCGCTGGGCACGCGCACGAGATCGATGTTGGGATGGCGGGCGGCCACCAGGTCCGCAAACGGCCCTTCGTCATCGATGCGCCGGCCGGGAAACGGGTTCACGTGGCCGGCTGCCGGCACAATGGTGAAGGCGGTCAGCCGCCGCCCCTGTTCGGCCAGCAGACGGGCCGCCATCACCACGGTGCCGCTGCTGTCGAAACCGCTGCTGAGGTGGGCGCCGACCGCACCGCTGGCCGGCAGGCGGCAGCGCACCGCCTCCTCGAGCGCGTCGCGCAGGGCCTCCTCATAGGCGGCGTCGCTGCCCAGGCGCAAAATCGGTTGCTCTTCCGGCCGCCAATAGCGGTGCAGTCGCGGCGGGCCGCCACGGTTGACCACCAGAACGTGACCGGGCGGCACCCGCTGAATGCCGCGATAGAAGGTGCCCGTTCCCTGATCGGGCAGCAGGGACATCCACAGCGCCAGATACTCTTCATCCAGGTCACGCGGGACGGCGGGATCGGTGAGCAGGCCGCGCGGCTCGCTGGCGAACAGCAGCCGCCCGCCGCCGTCCCAGACATGCAGCGGGCGGATGCCCAGCGCATCGCGGGCCAGCAACAGGCGTTGCGCCGCGCCATCCCATAGCGCGCAGGCGAACTCCCCGACCAGCCGGTCGAATACCCCCTCCCCCCACTGCAGATAGCCGGCCACCAGCAAGCCGGCCTCGTCGAGAGTGGCGGTGTCGCGGCCGAGTGCCCGGATCAGGTCGGAGCGATTATGGATCACACCGTCGATGACCGCGGCGCAGCGCCGCCCGGCCGGGCCGGCGACCGCGAAACCAGCGGTGTCGGTGGTCCAGCCGAACCCGACCCCGTCCTCACACCAGTGCTTTGCCTGGCCGCGCCCGACGCTCAACGCCGCGAGGGCGCGTTCGATACCGGCCGAAGGCTTCGGTCCCCCGGCGTGCCGGCAACCTGCAAGGGCCATGGGTCAGCTATCCAAACGCAGGGGCATCGACGGAGTTATCCTCAGGACACACTGCCTAGACCACCGTCGTCGTTGTTGATGGTGCTGTGCTCGGCCCTCCGCAGGGCGAGACTCCGCAACTCGGGCGTCCGCCACGGGCGCACCGGGCGATTCACAGCCAGCACTATTTCCTGTTTCGCTTCCGACGCCGGGTCGAGCACAATTTCAACGGCCTTTTCCATGGCATACATATCCCGTAAAACTTAGCAATACTCCGGACTCTGCACGCGCTACGCCTGACACTCTTAACACGGTGCCGCATATTTCGCAACAGGGCGATCATCGAGTCTCCGGGGGCGGACCGTCGTCCGGCAAGCGCCATCCTGTGCGGGTATGCGTCGAGTCTGGGACTCTACACCCACCATCAGAGGGGGAACAAGCTGAGGACAGCTCAGCAACGAATGCATTTGTATTCGTTAATATTTCTGGGTAACGCAACGCATACGCACGCATTGATCAGATCAATGTAACTATTTTTGATCAAAGACCATACATACTTTTGTATGTTTATTTCGTAATATTTGCGTATAATTATTTTTTTATGGACACTCGGGAATTGATTTGATCTGATCTTGCAGGCGGCAAAAGCCGCCCCAATTCACGAGAAGGGAGATTGCGGTGTCCGAAGCCTTTATCGGAGAGATCCGCATGCTCAGCTTTCCCTGGGCCCCCAGGGGATGGATGCTGTGCAACGGCGGGATGTTGCCTGTCGATCAGAATCAGGCGCTTTATTCCCTGTATTTCGGTACGTTCGGTGCAAGTGCGGATCGCAAGCAGTTCGGCGTGCCCGACCTGCGCGGCCGGACGCCGGTTTTCGCCAACCAGCAGCAGAGCCCCTTCGGGATCATCACCCAGGGCGCCAAGGGCGGTGCGGAAACCATTTCTCTGACCACCGCCAATCTTCCGTCGCACAACCACGCGGCTGAGGTGGTCAGCAACCCGACGGTCCCCGCCAGCATGAAGCCGATACCGACGGGCCGTATTCCCACCGATGTCGCCAACGATGCGCAGGGCCGGATCGCCAATTACTACGACACAGCCCCATCCAGCGCATCGGTTCTCGTGCCCCTCAACCCGGCAACCATCGGCAGTACCGGTTCCCCCACTCCGACGCCCGGCCACCCCAATATGCAGCCGTTCACCGTGGTGAATTTCTGCGTGGCGACCACCGGCTACTACCCGCCGCGCGACTGACCCGTCACCAGTTTATGGGGAGTGTATGAAGATGATCGTTGATAGCTATTTGGGTGAGATTCGTCTCTTCGCGGGAGCTTGGGAACCGGAAGGCTTTTTATTTTGCGACGGCCGGTTGCTGGATATCAGCCAATATCAAACGCTCTATTCGCTGATCGCCATCTCCTGGGGCGGTGATGGCGTGAAGAACTTCGCCCTGCCGGATTTTCGCGGTCGCCTGCCGGTCGGCCAGGGGCAGGGCACGGGCCTCACCAACCGGGTGCTCGCGCAGACCGGCGGATCGGAAACCGTGACCGTCACCGCGGCCGACATGCCGGCGCACAGCCATGCCTTCAACACCGTCAACACCACCGCGACGACCACCCAGATCGGCAACACCGTGCTCTACGCCGCCACCAAAGACGGCTATCTCGGCTATGTCACCAACGGCAGCAACCCGGCCCCCGTGGCGGCGGTATTGGCCCCGAGCACCATCGGCAGCACCGGCGGCGGCCAAGCCCACGCCAACATCATGCCCTGCACCGCCTTGAATTACATCATCTGCGTGGAGGGGATCTATCCCGACCGCCCCTGACCGCCGGCACCCTCCGGCCGGCCGCCCTGCACCCGGAGACGGGTGCGAAGCGGCCGGTCCGGCGGCGGCATCCCCGAGGCACCCGTTCCCCCACCCGCAATCAGCTCCCCAATTCAGGAGGATATTCTCCCATGGCTGAAGGATTTATCGGCGAAATTCGCTTCCTTCCCTACACGTTTGCCCCCGTCGAATGGGCTTGGTGTTACGGCCAGTCGATGGCGATACAACAGAACCAGGCGCTGTACTCGATTATCGGCACCCTCTACGGCCCGCAGCCCAGCAATACCACCTTCGTGCTGCCCACGCTGCAAGCCGTGGCGCCGATCGGGGCCGGCAACGGCCCCGGCCTGACACCGCGCACGATCGGCAAGACCTATGGCACGACCGCCGAAGCCCTCAATATCACGAAGATGCCGCTTCACACCCACTCGCTGAATTTCCAGGTTCAGGTGCAGCCGTTCAGTCAGATGACGGCCACCCCGACCGCCGGCGTCTCCTACGCCTCGCATCTGGTCAAGCCGGGCGTGGGAACGGCACCGGCAAGCCTCCCCCCCAGTTTCTACATTCCCGGCACCCCGGACGCCACGCTGGCCGACAGCGCCATCAGCCCGACCGGGTCCGGCACGCCGCACGAAAACCATCAGCCTTTCTTGGGGCTCAATGCCTGCATCTGCACCAACGGCTACTACCCCGTACCGTGGAACACCTGACACAGGGGAAGAGGTGTGGCCCATTTCAACCGCTGTCTCGCGCTGCCGGCGGCGCTGGCGGCGCGAGGCGTCCGTCTGCGCGGCGAAAGCGACCTGGATCGGCCATTCCTGGAAGGGCTCTACGTCGCGTCCCGCTGGGAAGAACTGGCGTGCACCAACTGGCGGGACGAGGAAAAGCACGCCTTCCTCGCCAGCCAGTTCGCTTTCCAGCACCAGCACTACGCGACATACTACCATGACGCCGATTTCGGCGTCGTCGAGTGCGACGAGGCGCCCGTCGGCCGTCTCTATCTGTTCCGCGGCACGTTCGATGTGCGGATCGTCGACATCATGCTGCTGCCGGCGTCGCGCAACGCCGGATTGGGCAGCGCGCTGCTCCTCGCCATCCGGGACGAGGCCGGAAGCGACGGCCGCACGGTGTCGATCCATGTCGAAAAGTTTAACCCGGCCCTGCGCCTCTACCACCGCCTCGGCTTCCAGCCGGTCAGCGAGGATGAGGTGTACCGGCTGATGGAATGGACGCCGCGATCTCCCGCCACCACTCCTGCAACCGCCGATTTATCCGGCGACCAAACACGAGGGTATCCGATGACCTTTCCCAATACCTTGGAAGAATATCAGCCGCATGTCGGCAGCGACTTCGTGGTGACGCTGGCCGATGGCGGCGCCTATACCCTGACGCTGCGCGACGCCCGCCCCCTCAAGGCCCACCATGTCCCCGGCCGCAGCCGCGATCCCTTCCTCCTGGTGTTCGCCGGCCCCATCACCAACGGCTATCTGCCGCAACAGATTCACAGCATGGCGCATGCGGTGCTCGGCCGCTTCGAAATCTTCATCGCGCCCCTCGGCGCGAAGCAGGATGTGATGGAGTATCAGTCGGTCTTCAACTGATCGGCATCTTAGTCTTACTGCGTCATAACTATCCCTGCCCTGCCCGGTACGCCCGGTTGGCCCGGGCAGCCGAGGCACCTTGGCAGTCTCTTGGCGAGCGCGACGGCAATGCGTCGTCGCATCGTCGCAATCGAATTGGGCCCGTGCCGCTCCGGCCGGAGTGGCGGGCAATTCCAGGCGTCTGTGCGCGCGGTCGAGGCGCCGCGTCGACGCGGGTGGCGTCCAGCGAGGACGGATGGATTCAGATTGAGCGCGGATCGCTGGGACGAGGGGCGGCGGCGCCGTTGCCCGATCATGTCCGCTCGGGGTCCAAATGGCCGCCAATCCATTGAGAGGAATAGAGCTGCGAGAAAGGATCGAACTCTCGACCCCGCCCTTGCCAAGGTAACTTATCGGCAACTTCGGCGCAACTGCGGGAACTTAGGCAGAGGAGTTGTCATTTTTTGTGCTTCTTCATAGAGCGCCTGCTTCATTTGATGGGACAAAAAGAAAAGTTGACTGTGATTTGGCACTGTTGGAAATGTTGGATGTAGCAGATAGAATTGAGCATCTTAATCTAAATATCGTTTTTTGTTCCTGAACCTCATCTTCTGAGCAATCCCATGACCAAAATCGAACAACTCATCCACATCGCCAGGGGCTGGTATTACTGTGATCAGCAGGCCGTTGCTGTCCACCGTGGGGATGAAGAGGGGATATTGGATGACCGCTCTATCAGCGTGTCGAGATGAAGAGACTGGCAAACGCGATCAGGACACTCGGAAAGTTCGCGCCGAATATGACGATCACCTCGCGCCGGGACCAGCCGATCCTGAAGACCTTTCTTGCCACGACAAGCTCCACGAAACCCGTGATGCCGATCGCCATGACAAAGGTGTATGTCCAGGAGAATGCGTTGAAAGTTCCATAGTGGAATAGGCTTATCATCAAAGCGCCCGGAAACGCCTCCCACAGAAGCCCGGCAGCCGGTATCGCGATAACGCCGACGAGAGCGGAGGCCAGATTTATTGTGACGTCAAACAGTATGGTCTTTCGCCAGCCGAGACCAAGGAAGTAGAAATATATACCCCCTTCTATCGCGAGCCCGGCCAGGATAAACGGTGTGCTGAATATTCTGTTTTCGAGGATTATGGCGGGCCACACCACATTGGCGGCGGCCGGTGACGTAAAGAAGACAATGAGGCCGGCAACAACGCAGAAAGTGGGTATGCACTTCACACATTCCGGCACCCCGGCGCCTTCACAGGCGGCAAGCAGCGTCGCCACCGCTGCCGCCACCGGTTTTGCGTCTGGACGGTGCTTTGGATCAGCCGTCCCACCGGCTAAGGGCCTGATTCTGTGCGGGGGCGGCGGAAGGGGGGCGGCAAGCATGGCGGAACCTCAAAGAGGCAAGTTAGTCTGCCCGAAGTTTCTGCGCAACAAGGAGAGACGACACGAAACACAGAATATTATGCGCCAAAACCCATGAGCGTCTGGTCTTAGCGATCAGGGCGTTGATTGTCCAGTCCGATTTGAACCTGTCTGGATTGATGCCCCGACAAGCCACAGTTTCCATAGGGCAGCCACCACACCAGGCAGCCTTGCTTTCAACTGGGACAGACGCCGGCCGCAACCGTCACCGGTTCCAGTTCGGCGACGATCGCCCCGTTTACACGCGCCATCACCGGAGTTGTCGGCGCCGTCGGAACCTGCACCATCATCATATGCAGCATCTTCGGCAGCGCCGCCGCTGCCGCCGCCGGCAATCCGGACCCGGTCGGCACCAGGACCGTCACCGTCGATGGAGTGACGGTCCGGGTCACCGCCGACGGCCGGCGATGGTCTCGTAAGCCGGCGCCGGCTGACATTGCGGTGCGGACGGCGGCGCACCACGGCGGCGCGGCCGAGCGGGATCACCCTGGTCGGTGGCTGCGGCGGGGCGCACTGGCGGTGCCATCGGGATTCAGCATCGGCCGGCGGGCGGTAGAAGGGTTTGGTTTATAGCAGCGGCGTGACGGTTGTCACGGCAGGTGTTTAAAACTATATTGTAGTCATGATAAAACATAATCAACATTCTGGATGAATGATATGAACGACAAAGAGCCTGATATCCTTAATGATCCAGAGTTTCGAGCCAAACGACTTCAAGGCGCGGCCAAAGATTTGTTCGAAAACGTTCTGCAGCATCGCAATCTTTCTGCAAAGCAGAGGGCTGATGCCGCTGACCAGCGCGCTCGTGCTTCTGATCACCGCGCCAAAGCCGCCGAGCTGCGCGTACAGACGCAGGCGCTCAAGGTCCAGTTCGGGCGGGATGATTGATGATTTGGCCCATAATTGTAATAGGATGTGCCGCTATCACATGAGGTTTTGGGGCAATTGGAATGAAAAAGGGTTGGCTTCTTCGCGCCTTTCGAGATGGCATGACCGCCGGAAAGATCGGTAAGACTGCCTGTGAAAATCCGCACCCACAGAATTCTGACGTCTGTGTGGTCTGGGACAGCGGTTGGAAGGAAGGCGCCGCTCTGGTAACCGAGTTGATGTCGACAACTGATGGCATAAGGCTTGATGAGTCCACAACATATGAGCGCTGACCTTCAGCTTTAACCTTTACAATATCTTATATGAGCTGTGATGCTACTACAATTTAAATTGCGGCTGGTCGAGACCCTTGCTGATCAAGCGGTCATTGCTGCCGTTGATGGAACGTTGTCCAGGAGTCAAATTGGTGAGTTGACTGATTCATTCAGGGCCGTATCAGCCGAAGGAGCGAGCGCATGTTGGCTTCGACGGTTACAGGACAGGATGGATCGAATTCTCGAGTTACAGGAAGCTTCCAGGATTGCGATCGCGGTCAAGGCTGACTCCTACGGTCGTCGAAGGTCGGTCCGGATCGCCTCACCGCCATTGACGATCGTGTTTGAAGATGGTCAGGAGTGCCGTACAATTGACTGGTCGACCTACGGGATTTTGGTCGCCGGATTTCGCGGAAACATCATCAATGGCGAACAAATCACTGTAACTGTTAGGAGCGCCGATGTCGAAGGCGGCGGGACTGTTTCAGGACGAGTAGTATGGTGTTCATCAGACTCCGATAAAATTGGAATAGAGTTCCCACGGCCATCATTGTCTATTCAAGTTATCAAGATAAGAATGATGAGGCTCGGGCTGATCGAGCCTAAAGTCTGAGCATTACACTTTGTTTCAGTCTCCACAAAGCCACCAGGCGCTCTTTCTCAATGACTTCACCCGCCGCACCGGCCGCCGAACAACTCGATCCGCGATACTGCCGGGCGGATCGTCGGCAGGTCGATAGGGTCGTAGCGGTGACGGCAGGATGACCGGGCCCCCGAACCATCCAGCCCGCAATGAGGACAGCTCGCGGCCAACCGCCGCTCCGTCTTGTCCGGATTCTCGGCCGGCGGTCGGGAAAACCGCCCTGTTACGACCAGAAGATCAACGTCCGGCCTGCCGATGGGTCACATCGTCAGCGCCCGGTCGCAGCGGCTCAAGTTCTTTCAGTCGGCCCAGGGCAAGTCCACCGAGCCGCCGCCCGGCCGAATAGGACAGCGGTCAGGCCGGACTTTAACGTGGACTGCGGGAATGGGCCGGCACCTCAATTGGGCTAGTGATCAATCGACCAGCAAAGAATCGGATATCGCTGGGCTTGAAAAGTGATAATATCCTTGCAACAACTAAACTATGGGCTGCCACTTTTCTGACTCAGATCTAAAATGCTTTGACCCAATAACGTTACGCTCCCTAAGGACAGTGTCAGACATGAAAGCCTTTGAATGGTCTCCCTTGTTTGAGACCGGCCTATCTGAGGTGGACGGCCAGCATCGTCGGCTAGTCAACTTAGTCAATGATCTTGGCAGGGATGTCGAGAGCGCGACACCGGACCATCTCGACCAAGCCCTGAAGACATTGGCAGACTACACAGTATATCACTTTTCCTGCGAAGAGGCGATTATGGCGAGACATTGTGTGGCTGACGCTCATGCCGTACGCCATCGTGCGACGCACCAGGAATTTATTCGCCAAGTGAGCGCCTGGATTGAGAGCCGAAGGTGCCGGGATGCCGTCAGCCTGAACCAGATGCTGGAATTTCTGGCAAACTGGCTGGTCTTTCACATACTCGGAGACGATCAGTCCCTCGGCCGTCAGGTGCTGTTCATCCGGAGGGGTGCCAGTCCTCAAGAGGCGTTCGAGGGGGACCGGCCGTCGGACGATCCGCGCACCACGGTACTTCTCGGGGCCTTGCGCCGGCTCTACGGCGGCCTGGTCGCCCGCAACGAGGAGTTGCTCGCGACCCAGCACTCGCTGTCGATGCTGAATGAAACCCTGGAGGAGCGAGTGACCGAGAGGACCGCGGAACTGGTTGAAGCCAACCAGCGCCTTCGGGAGGAGCGGGAACGGGCTCTGGAGGCGGAGAAGATGGCCTCGCTTGGGCGCATGGTCGCCGGTTTCGCCCACGAAGTGAACACGCCGATTGGGGTCGCGGTCGCGGTCGCCTCCCAGTCCCGCGAGTTGATCGCCGAGCTTGAAACACTGCTGTCCCAGGAAGAGGTTTCGGAGGAGGACCTTCGATCGCGCCTGCGGATGCTCGACGAAGCGTCGGACCTCGCGCTCACGAGCCTGCGGCGGGCGGCCGACATGGTGCGCAGCTTCCGGCGCACTGCGGTCGATCAGACATCGGAAATGGACCGGGACTACGATCTGGCCGAGGTGATCGAAGATGTCCAGCGGAGTCTTCACAACGCCTTCAAGAACACCCCGATCAGGATCAGCGTGAACTGCGTCCCCGACCTGCGGGCCTTCGGTCCGGCCGGCGCCCTGATCCAGGTGCTCAGCAATCTCCTGCAGAACAGTCGGAGCCACGGTTTTGCCGATGGTACCCGGCCGGGAGCCATCGAGATTCGTGCCGAGCGTTGCGACGACCGCGTCAGGATCGACTACCGGGATGACGGCGACGGCATGAGCGAGGAAACCCTGGAGCATGCCTTCGAGCCGTTCTTCACCACCCGACGCTCTTCCGGGGGAAGCGGCCTCGGCCTTTATATCTGCTACAACCTCGTTACCCAGGCGCTGCACGGCACCATCCAGTGCGAAAGCGCGGTCGGCGAAGGAACGCGCTTTCTCATCGACTACCCGTGTCGGACCGCTAACGGAACAGGAGCGCCGCCATGAAAATCGTCCGTAAATCGCTGCAGACGCAACCCGGCGCGTCCGCCCCCCGGCTTCAGCCGTGGAAGGTGCTGGTGGTGGACGACGAACCGAGCGTCCGCCGGGTCACGACCCTCAATCTCTGCGGCTTCCAGTTTGCCGGGCGGGCGCTGCAGTTGATCGAGGCCGAATCGTTCGCCGAGGCGTGCGACAGATTGCGCGAGCACAGTGATATTGCGCTGGCGCTGATCGACGTCGTGATGGAGACCGACGATGCGGGGCTGAAGCTGGTCGAACACATCCGTAACAACCTCGCCAACCGGATGATCCGTCTGGTCATCCGCACCGGCCAGCCGGGAATGGCGCCCGAACGGTACGTCATCGATCATTTCGACATCGACGACTACAAGGACAAGACCGAACTCACCGCCCAGAAGCTCTATACCACCGTTCGCTCCTCCCTGAAGAGCTATCGGGACCTTCAAACCATCGAAATGAACCGCTGCGGCCTAGCCCGTATTCTCGACGTCACGCCCGACCTTTACAATCTGCACCGCGACCGACTGGAGGAGTATTTCCGCGGCGTGCTGATGCAGATCAGCGGCATCTGTAATCTTGGCCACTCCGGGATGATTTCCTCCCTCGACGGGCTGGTGGCCACCGTCGAAGGAACGCAGATATCCATCCGCGCCGGCATCGGTGAGTTCATGTATCCCGACTGCACCGAAGGTAGGCGGCAGGAGGTGGTCAACGTGTGCTCGCGCGCCGTGCTTGGGCACGAGGTGCCGAAGGAACTGCGCCAGGGCGCCATCATCGTTCCGCTGGAAATGAAGCACGAGGTGCTCGGGTTCGTCTATCTCGAAGCCGAAGAGGAGCTGACCGCCGCTGACCGCGAACTGGTCAAAGTGATGGCCAACCAGTGCGCCGCCGCGCTCGATAACTTCCGGCTTCACCACAGCCTCGTCGAGTCCTACGACGAAGCGATCGATATGCTTGCTCAGGTCGCAGAATACAAGGACGGGGCAACCGGAACCCATATCAACCGCATCCAAGAATATACCCGCCGTATCGCCAGGGCGCTCGGGTGCTCGGATGTCGAAGTGGACGTCTATTCGAAGGCCAGCCGCCTTCACGATGTCGGCAAGGTCGGCATCCCCGACAACATTCTCCGCAAGCCCGGAAAGCTGACCGAAGAAGAGTTCGCGCTGATGCAGCGACACACCAGAATCGGCGAGGCGGTGCTTAGCCGCAGCTCGTCCCTGGTGGTAGCGAGGCAGGTGGCCATGTCTCACCATGAACACTGGGACGGGCTGGGCTATCCGAAGGGGTTGAAAGGCGCGGAGATTCCGTTTCCTGCCCGGATGGTTGCCGTGGTGGATGTCTTCGACGCCTTAATCAGCATGCGGCCTTACAAGGCGCCGTGGATGGCCGCTCAGGCCGCCGACGAAATCGCCAGGGGCAGCGGCACCCATTTCGATCCGACTGTGGTCGACGCATTTCTGGCGCTCTATCGTCAGGGCGATTTCGATGATCTGATCGCCAACTGCTGACCTGGAGAGTATCCGACCCTCCTTGCCGAAATCCGGTCTGCACCAGAGCCGATGCGGCCGACTCTCGTCCGCCATCGGCTCGCCGATAAGCGGACCGTCAAGGCAACGCGGGAGGCGGGGCGGAAGGTCAAGGAAATCGAGGTGACCGACGCGTTAACCTTCGAATCGCATTTCACGGCATAAGTTTTTGTGATACGTTGATATACGTAGACCTCAACGCATCTTCGCCGCACGGAGCCAACATGAGAGTATCAGACTTCGAACACATTGCGAAAAAGAAAGCAGATGGCGGTATATACGACGTCAATATTGAAGTCCCGAGCGAACGGACTTCGAAAGAGCTGTTGATGAATGCCGTTCTTGTGATGGTGTTATTCGCCATCGTGTTTTCTGCGGCAATATTCTTCAGATAGCCTGTCGGCGCAATCTCATGCCGTTTACTCGGTGCGAGCTGGGACTGAAGCTGGAAGGCGCCTGAGCCGCTAAGGCGAAAGAGAACATCTCGCAAGCGGTTTCTGCGGCCAGCGCCAAGCGGTCGGAAATCCCAGCTTTGCCGATATCTGCAAAGTTGGAACCCGAACCCCTCACCGACGCAAACTGTATGGACGTCCGTACAAGTCAATGCCGGGCTTGGCCGCCATGTCATGCCGCGGCGGTCTTCCGGGCGGTGCGCTTATTCAATTGATTGAACAAGAGAACAGTGCCGAAGTTCAATCGGATGGTCCAACGCCTTGCCGACCCCACCAGCTCGGTGACATCGACGAATCTGTTACCGAGCGGATTCCTGTGGCGCGATCTGATTACTTAGAACCGATAGCGGATGTTGCCAACCACCGAGAATGCGTCGGTGTTGGCTCGGAACTGAGTGCTTGTGCCCTTGAGGCCGAAAGAGATGTCGTCAGCAGTCTTTACTTCAACACCGAGACTAAATACCACTCCAGATCGGCTGCGCGATGAGTAAGTACCGGTGGTCAGCAGCATAGAACTTGGGCTGATCACGTCGTAGTCGTAACGCACCGAGGCCGTCGGCGTGATCGAGGTGTCGTTGTCCTCGGTCCGAAACTCATAGCCGCCGCTAATCGTCCCGTGAATCTGGCCGAACTTAATGACGTTGTCCTGATGATTGGTTCCATCGGTCTCGGCATAGCGGCCCTGGCTCTCCTGAAGCTGCAGGTAACCGATCTGTTCGGACAGCCTGATGCGGTCGTACCGCTGGGAGGCGGTGAGCGCAGTCGAGCCAAAGTAGCGATCGGCACTGTTCGAGCCCTTCGAGGCCTTAAAATTCTTCGTGTAGTCATAGTGGATGCCGGTATAACCGACTGCTAGGTCAGCCACCAGCCAGTCGGTGAGCACCAGCCCAACATAGGGTGCTATCGTGCCGCTGTTGCCTTTGAGAGTGCCGTTGTCAAAACCAGTGATGATGTCCACGTTTTCGTAGCCGACCGCCAGACCGGCGATAAGCCAGTTGTTGAGCTTCCGGTCGTATCCGACCACGACGTTGGTGATACCACCGTGATAGTCGCCACCAAGATCACTGCGACGAATGCCGTTATAGGAGGCGGATGTCCACAAGTTGTTGCGGGTCTTGATTGCAGCCGGGCCAATGTCGGCATCGGATCCGGCAAAAGAGTCCGCACAGACATTCGCTGTCGGTGTGACCGTGGTGTCGCTGCCGCTGGTGGCCGAGACCGAAACGCGTTCAGAGATCATGCCGGCGGTGAGGTTGACCGCCTGGGCGGACGTCTGCGTCGTTACCGTGACCGGTTGGTTGCTGGTGGTCGGGCATGCAGCGGCCCAACCGGCCGTCGGCAGGAAGGCAAGCCCCATGGCAACCGATGGCAGAAGGGTGCGCAGGAAATGGCGGGCGAAATGGGCGGTCATAGGGAAATCCCTGGATTGGCTGCGGCGATACCATGGTGGCGAATACCTCTTATCGGCTCCCCAGACATAAAACAAGCAAACTGATCCTAACACCGGAACAGCAAATATCCCGTGTAGCGCGGAGTGCACAGCCCGTTCGCCCGAGTCATCAAGACGCGCGGAACCCGAACAAGTAATAACGATCATCACCCTATAGAGTGCCTTATTAACTGAGATATCGCAATCATAGAAAGACATATTGTGGCTGTCGAGAGCACTCGATATGAACACGACGAGACAACAAACTTTACATTCGCGCGTTCGACAGAAACAGAGTTAGGCCGCCTCGGTTTTTTTGGCTTCAAACGCGGCTTTTTAGTCACACCGCGTCTTCAGAGCCTTTGTTGTTTTCATTAATTTTCTTTTCAGCGGCCTTCCGCAAAACGCGGACCTTGGCTGACGATGCGCGCCATTGAGCACGGCGCTTCTCTCGTAGCGCGACTTCAGGCGGCTGCGCTGATGCCGGACTCCGGGCGATGTCCGGGACCATCTGCGCGCTTGCTTTCAGTCGGCCCGACTTGAGCCGATTGAACGTCAGCGGATTCCGCCTCGACCTTCGAGCCAATGCCGGCCGGCGATGAGGACCGGGACATCATTGTCAACCTCTCCGGTCACGGGGTCGATGATTCCCGGCACGATACCGGCTTTCGTTTGTCGGACCGAACCCGCCAGCCGCGCCGCTGATGCCCCACGGCAGGACGGCGGCACTGGTGGCCGCGGTCTCGGGCATGGGTGAGCGGTTGGTGGGCTGTTGGTCCTGTCGCCGAGACTCGAACTCGTGGCCTAACGCTCACAAGGCGATTCCACCACCAACTGAGCTACAGGTTGCCCAACATATGTATCAACCGGCATGGTGCCCGGATGTGCCGGCCTTAACCCCAGTTTTTGATACAGGCTGCCCAGATACCGCCGGCCAGGGTGGTTTCCAAAATCAGGGCCCGAGCGATCCGGAGTGCTGACAATCGCTTGACTCGAAGCAGCAGATGCTCCCCATCATGTTGGGAAGCAGGCGCATCGAGAACTTTTGTCTCCAACATTTTTGAGGAAGTCGGCCATGGCAACAATATCAGCAAAAAATTTAACCAAGGAAAATAGTGAGGGCGGCGGCCGGCTCTGGGTAGTGATACTAATCATTCTAATGGCTGGCATCCTATCCGGTTTTATTGCAATTAATGACTACGCGGCTGGAACAAGCGATATTGTAAAGCGAGCAGATCGCAATGCGGAACGGTTCGAGATGGTATTTCGTGACCTTCTTCAAGGTCGTTTCCGTGCCATGAACCTTGCTGCCGAGGTAATGCTTCAGAGCCGCGTTACCGTTGAGGCTTTCGCAAGAGGTGACCGTGAATCACTGGTTAATCGTAAGAGGGGCAAAAGTCCGGGCAGGCTTTGGTCGGGGCCTGATAATGGGT